>NZ_JBGCCA010000014.1:0-179485 GCF_041261265.1 Streptacidiphilus sp. MAP12-33 | reverse complement strand
AACTGGCGTTGACTTTTGGCACGCTGTTGAGTTCTCAAGGAACGGTCGCTTCCTTTGCTTCCCTTTCGGGCCGCTCCGGGCGCTTCCTTCGTGTTCCACTCTATCAGAGTTTTTCAGCTCCGATTTCCAGTGGTTTTGTCATCCCATTTACCTCCCCTTCATCGGGGTGGTGGCCGGGGCAACTCGGAGAACGTTACGGGGCCCGGTGGGCGGAGTCAAATCCGCTCACCGGGCCCCGTCAGGACCACTGAGACGCAGGTCAGGCGTTGGTCGGGAAGCCCAGGTTGATGCCGCCGTGGCTCGGGTCGAGCCAGCGGGACGTCACGGCCTTGCCGCGGGTGAAGAACTGGACGCCGTCCGCGCCGTAGGCGTGCGTGTCACCGAAGAGGGAGGCCTTCCAGCCGCCGAAGGAGTAGTAGGCGACCGGGACCGGGATCGGCACGTTGATGCCGACCATGCCGACCTCGACCTCGTTCTGGAAGCGTCGGGCCGCGCCGCCGTCGTTCGTGAAGATGGCGGTGCCGTTGCCGTAGGGGTTGGCGTTGATGAGCGCCAGGCCCTCGTCGTAGGAGTTCACCCGGACGACGGACAGGACGGGGCCGAAGATCTCGTCGTTGTAGACGGACATGCCGGGCTTGACGTTGTCGAACAGCGTCGGGCCGAGCCAGAAGCCGTCCGTGGTGTCCTCACCGTTGATCGGGTGCTTGCGACCGTCGACTACCAGGTCCGCGCCGTCGGCGACACCGGACTCCAGGTAGGAGGTGACCTTGTCGCGGTGCACGCCGGTGACCAGCGGGCCCATGTCGGAGTCGCCGTTGCAGCCCGGGCCGACCTTCAGGGTGGCCATGCGCTGCTTGATCTTCTCGATCAGCTCGTCCGCGATCGGCTCGACGGCGACCAGGACGGAGATGGCCATGCAGCGCTCGCCGGCCGCCCCGAAGCCGGCGTTGATCGCCGCGTCGGCGGCCAGGTCCAGGTCGGAGTCCGGCAGGACCAGCATGTGGTTCTTGGCGCCGCCCAGGGCCTGCACGCGCTTGCCGTAGCGGGTGCCGGTCTCGTAGACGTAGCGGGCGATCGGGGTCGAGCCCACGAACGACACGGACTTGACGTCCGGGTGCTCCAGCAGGCGGTCGACGGAGACCTTGTCGCCGTGGACGACGTTGAAGACGCCGGCCGGCAGGCCGGCCTCGGCCCACAGCTCGGCGATGAACTGCGCGGCGGACGGGTCCTTCTCCGACGGCTTCAGGATGACGGAGTTGCCGGCCGCGATGGCGATCGGGAAGAACCACATCGGGACCATCGCCGGGAAGTTGAACGGCGAGATGATCGCGACCGGGCCCAGCGGCTGGCGGATCGAGTAGACGTCGATGCCGGTCGAGGCCTGCTCGGTGAAGCCGCCCTTGAGCAGCTGCGGGATGCCGCAGGCGTACTCGACGACCTCGAGGCCGCGGGCGATCTCGCCCAGCGCGTCCGAGTGCACCTTGCCGTGCTCGGAGACGATGATCGAGGCGAGCTCGTCCTTGCGCTCGTTGAGCAGCTCGCGGAAGCGGAAGAGCACCGTCGAGCGCTTGGCCAGCGAGGCGTTGCGCCAGTCGGCGAACGCGGTGACGGCGGCCGAGACGGCCGCGTCGACCTCGGCGATGGTCGCGAAGTCCACCTGGCCGGAGACCTTGCCGGTCGCGGGGTCGTAGATGTCACCGCGACGCGGAGCGGCTCCGGCCGTGGGGACGGCCTGTCCGGCGATCCAGTGGGTGATGTGCTTGCTCAACGTCTGCCTCCGAGTCCAGGCGGGGCACTACGGGCTGCTGTGCTGCTGTGCGGTGCCGCGCTCTCTACCCATTCTGTTTCGGCACGCGGGCGCCCTCAATCTGCAGCCTGTCGGGTGATTCGCGTTCTGCCTTACACCTCGTCCGGCTCCCTGGGCGGATGGCCTTCTCCGGCGGTCAGCAGGGCGGCGGCCTCGTGCATGGCGAGCTCCAGCAGGACCGGGTCGCCGAGCCGGCCGCTGCCGTCCGGGGGGACGAGCCAGCGCAGGCCGCGACCGGCTCTGGAGGGGTGCGGGACGGCGAGCCAGGTGCCGGGTCCGGCGGTGCGGATGCCGGTGCCGACCCAGCGCGCGGCCGTGCCGGGCGGGACGAAGAAGCCGAAGCGGTAGTCACCGAAGTCGACCAGGACCGGGCCGGGGTCGTTGGCGAGCCGCAGCAGCACGTCGGCGGTGAGGCGACCGAGTTCGCCGGGCACGATCAGGACGTCCCAGAGCCGGCCGGCGGGGAGCAGAGCGATGCCGACGGCGCTGCGTTCCCACTCCCAGCGGCATGCCTGCGGGTCGGGGGAGGCGGCGGCCAGCCACTCGACCGCGCCGCTCGGTTCCTGACTTCTCATGGGTCTCGCCCTCCACATCAGCTGCCGTGCCCCGGGGGTGGCGAATCCGGGGTCACCGGGAGAGAGCGGTCCGACGTCCGACTCTTACAGCGTTTCCGGCACCCATCGTGGGCGTGGCCCGGCGTGCGGTGGCGAGAAGGTGCGTAAGGGTGCGAAAGCGGCGCACACCCTGTATAGGGTATGCGCCGTCATGGACATGCCGAAGGCGATCCGTCAGCTGTCGAAACCGAGGCCCAGTGCGTCCATCGTCTTGAGCCACAGATTGCGCTT
Organism: Streptacidiphilus sp. MAP12-33; assembly: GCF_041261265.1. NCBI lineage: Bacteria > Bacillati > Actinomycetota > Actinomycetes > Kitasatosporales > Streptomycetaceae > Streptacidiphilus > Streptacidiphilus sp. MAP12-33. The sequence goes on along the minus strand of NZ_JBGCCA010000014.1, from coordinate 176,833 downwards.
GCCGGCGTTGTGGTCGGCGCGGTCGAGTGACCACTTGGTCATCTCGATGCCGATCCACTTGACCGGCTCGGGCGGGAACGGCAGCGGCTTGCTCTTGACCATCTCCAGCTCGGTCCGCTCGGTCTTCTCGCCCGCGAGCAGGTCGAGCATGACCTCGGCCCCGAAGCGGGTCGCGCCGACGCCCAGGCCGGTGTAGCCGAGCGCGTAGGAGACGCGGCCCTTGTGCGCCGTGCCGAAGAACGCGGAGAAGCGGCTGCAGGTGTCGATCGCGCCGCCCCAGGCGTGGGTGAACTTCAGGCCCTCCAGCTGCGGGAAGGCCTTGTAGAAGTGCCCGGCCAGCTTCACGTAGGTCTCGGGGCGGTGGTCGTACTCGTCGCGGACCTTGGAGCCGTAGTGGTAGACCGCGTCGTAGCCGCCCCACAGGATCCGGTTGTCGGCGGAGATCCGGAAGTAGTGGAACTGGTTGTTGGAGTCGCCGAGGCCCTGGCGGTTCTTCCAGCCGATCGAGGCGAGCTGCTCCTCGGTCAACGGCTCCGTCATCAGCGCGTAGTCGTAGACCGGCGCCAGGAACGGGCGGACCCGCTTGACCAGGTTCGGGAAGATGTTGGTGCCGAGCGCCACGTGGCGGGCGAAGACCCGGCCGTAGGGGCTCCTGACGGCCATGCCGTCGCCCTTGGGCGCGAGGTCGGTCGCCGGGGAGTGCTCGAAGACGCGCACGCCCAGCTCCGTGCAGGCGCGCTTGAGGCCCCAGGCCAGCTTGGCCGGGTGGACCATGGCGACGTCGTCGCGGTGCCACAGGCCCGCGAGGAAGGTCGGCGAGTCGACCTCCTTGCGCACGGCCTCCGCGTCGAGGAACTCGGACTCGACGCCGTACTCGCGCATGAGCTCGGCGCCCTCGCGCAGCTCGTCGACCTGGTGCGGCTCGGTGGCCACGTCCAGCTCGCCGGTGCGCTCCCAGTCGCAGTCGATGTCGTAGCGCTTGACGGCGTCCTCGATCGCGTCGAGGTTCTCCCGGCCGAGGCGCTCCAGGGTGCGCAGCTCGTTCGGCCAGCGCTCCAGGCCGTTGAAGAAGCCGTGGGTGAGGCTGGCCGCGCAGAAACCGCCGTTGCGGCCGGAGGCGGCCCAGCCGATCTCCTTGCCCTCCAGGAGGACGACGTCCAGGGAGGGGTCGCGCTCCTTGGCGATCAGGGCGGTCCACAGACCGGTGTAACCGCCGCCGACGACCAGCAGGTCGCAGTGGGTGTCGCCGACCAGGGCCGGCTCTGGCTCGGGCTTCGCGGGGTCCGCGAGCCAGAAGGGCGTGTACTGGACGTCGGCGAGCGAGTGGGCCGGATCCATAGATCTCACTGCTTTCTTGGTCCCGGGCGGTCTGTCTTACCGCCCGGGACGTAGAGGGGTGGAGTGAAGAACTGACTACCGGTCACCGAAGATGGTGCGGTGCCAGTCCTTGCGGGCCACGGCCGTGATGTCCTGCATCACGTGCTTGACCTGCGTGTACTCGTCGAGCGAGTACTGCGACATGTCCTTGCCGTAACCGGAGGCCTTGTAGCCGCCGTGGGGCATCTCGCTGATGATCGGGATGTGGTCGTTGACCCACACGCACCCGGCCTGGATCTCGCGGGTGGCGCGCAGGGCGCGGAAGGTGTTGGTGGTCCACGCGGAGGCGGCGAGCCCGTACGGGGTGTCGTTGGCGAGCTCGATGCCCTCGTCGTCGGTGTCGAAGGGCAGCACGACCAGCACGGGGCCGAACAGCTCCTGCTGGACGATCTCGGCGTCCTGGGCGATGCCGGTGACCAGGGTCGGGCGGTAGTAGGCGCCCTGGGTGAGGTCGGTGCCGTCGTGGCCCTTCTCGGGGGCGAAACCACCGGCCGCGATGGTGGCGCCGTAGCCGCGGGCGCGGTCGACGAAGCCGGCGACGGAGTCGCGCTGGCGCTCGGAGACGAGCGGGCCGAGGTCGGTCTGCGGGTTGAACGGGTCGCCGAGGCGGATCGAGTCGAAGATCTCCGCGGCACCGGCCACGAAGGCGTCGAACAGCGGGCGCTGCACGTAGGCGCGAGTGGCGGCGGTGCAGTCCTGGCCGGTGTTGATCAGCGAGCCGGCGGCGGCGCCGTTGACGGCGGCCTCCAGGTCGGCGTCGTCGAAGACCACGAAGGGGGCCTTGCCGCCGAGCTCCAGGTGGGTGCGCTTGACGCCCTGGATCGCGACCTCGCCGACGCGGGTGCCGACACCGGTGGAGCCGGTGAAGGAGACCATCGAGACGTCGGGGTGGCCGATCAGGTACTCGCCGACGCTGCGGCCCTTGCCGGTGACGACGTTGACGACGCCGTCGGGGATGCCCGCGTCGGTGCAGGCCTGCGCGAACATCAGCGAGGTCAGCGGGGTCAGCTCGGCCGGCTTGAGCACGATGGTGTTGCCCGCGGCGATGGCCGGGAGGATCTTCCAGGCGGCCATCTGCAGCGGGTAGTTCCACGGCGCGATGGAGCCGACCACGCCGATCGCCTCACGGCGGATCGAGGAGGTGTGGGTGCCGGACCACTCGCCGCTCGCCTTGCCCTCCAGGTTGCGGGCGGCACCGGCGAAGAACGCGGTGTTGTCGATGGTGCCGGGTACGTCGAACTCGGTGGTGAGCTTGATCGGCTTGCCGGTCTGCGCGGACTCGACGCGGGCGAAGTCCTCGGCGCGCTCCTCCAGGATCGCGGCCAGCTTGGTCAGCGCGGCACTGCGCTCGCCGGGGGTGGCAGTCGACCAGGCCGGGAAGGCGCGCTTGGCGGCGGCCACGGCGGCGTCGACGTCGGCCGTGGAGGCCAGGTCGACGCGCTGCACCAGGGTGCCGTCCGCGGGGCTGGTGACGTCGAAGGTGTCTCCCGAGGTGCCCTTGCGCAGGGCGCCGTCGATGTACTGGGCTCCGGCGTCGAAGCGGTCGCCGACGATGGTCCGGTCCATGGGTATCTCTCCTCAGGAGCATTGCGATGGGCGGTGCGCCCATCCTGCGACGATGCCCGCTCGGGGAAGGGGCGGGCAAGCGACAGTCTGCAAGGCGGATACCTACCAGCATCACACAGTGGAAAGCGGATGCAGGGCGACACCTCGTTGCCGGAATGTCGCCTGAGCCTGACACTATGGAGGCGTCCCCCATTCGCCCCACAGAGCCCGAGGACCCCTCTATGTTCCCCACAGTCGCCCGGGTTCTCGAGTTGGACGTGGTCAGCCGCGGCCTCCCCGAGGTCGTGGCCGGGGCGCAGCACCTGGAGCGTCCGGTGCGCTGGGTCCACGTCAGCGAGCTGGCCGACGTGGCCGGGGTGCTGCAGGGTGGGGAGCTGATCCTGACCACCGGTATCGCGCTGCCGGAGGACCGCGAGGGCCTGGCCCGCTACGTGCGCGAGCTGGCCGACATCGGCGCGGCGGGGCTGGTCGTGGAGTTCGGTCGGCGCTACTTCGACTCGCTGCCGCGCGCCCTGGTGCACGCCGCCGAGCAGCGCGGCCTGCCGCTGGTCGTGCTCCGGCGCGAGCTGCGCTTCGTCGCGGTGACCGAGGCCGTGCACGCGCTGGTGGTCAACGCGCAGCTGGAGGAGCTGCGGTCGTCGGAGGAGATCCACCAGACCTTCAACGAGCTGGCGGTCGAGGGCGCGGAGCCGGTCGAGGTGGTGCGGCAGGTCGCGCGCATGGCCGGTGTGCCGGCCGTGCTGGAGAACCTCTCGCACCAGGTGCTCGCCTACGACACCGCCGGGCAGAACGCCCAGGTGGTGCTGGCCGGCTGGGAGTCCCGCTCGCGCGGGGTGCGCCCCAACGGCCGCACCGGCTACGACCCGCGCACGGGCTGGCTGACCACGTCGGTGGGCGCGCGCGGGCACGACTGGGGGCGGCTGGTCCTGATCGGCAAGCCCGGCTCGGCGCAGGAGGACGCCCTCCCGGCCACGGCCTCGCACCGGCACACCATGCTGGTCGAGCGCGCGGCGGCGACGCTGGCACTGAACCGTCTGATGGTCCGCGACCGCGAGTCGCTGGAGCGGCAGACCCACCGCACGCTGCTGTCCGGCATCCTGACGCACGCGCTGACCGTCTCCGACGTGGCGCTGCGCGCGTCCGCGCTCGGCGTCCCGCTGGAGGGGCGCCGCCTGGTCGGCGTCGTGCTGCGCCAGCGGCGCGGACCGCTGCCTGCCGCGCTGGAGGCGCAGGCACGGCTGCGCGACTTCACCGAGACGGCGGCCGCCGCCGTCCGCGAGCGGCGCCTGACCGCGCTGGTCGGCGCGCTGGACGACGAGGCCGTGGGCCTGCTGGTCTCGCTCGGCCCCAAGGACGACGAGCACTCGGCGCTGGACGGCTTCGCCGGCGCGTTGCGACGGCTGATCCTGGAGCAGGAGGACGGCCCGGAACCGGTCGTCGCGGTCGGCTCCTCCGTCGGCTCGGTCCGCGACGCCCGCCGCACGCTGGTCGAGGCGACCCAGGTGGCCGACGCCGCCCTGCACGACACCCCGAGCGCGCCGGGCACCCGGAACGCCTCGTACTACCGCCTCCCGGACGTGCGCCTGCGCGGTCTGCTCCACCTGCTCCGCGACGACGCCCGCCTGCAGACCTACGTCGAACGCGAGCTGGGCCCGCTGCTGGCCTACGACGCCGAGCACAACAGCCAGTTGATCGCGATGCTGCGCATCTACCTGGAGCAGGGCCGCAACAAGTCCGCCGCCGCGGACGCCGCCCACCTGTCCCGCCCGTCCTTCTACGACCGCCTGCACAAGGTCGAGCGGGTGCTCGGCGTGGACCTGGACCAGGTCGAGTCCTGCCTCTCGCTGCACGTCGCCCTGCTGGCCCTGGACGCCGTACGCCGGTAGGCCGCGCTGTTCCTGGAGGACCTGGCAGGCTAGGGCGTGTGGACGACATCGACCGGGCCATCCTGCGGGAGCTGCAGAGCGACGGCCGGATCCCCTACGCGGACCTGGGCCCCAAGGTGGGCCTCTCCCCCTCCGCCGCGCGTCAGCGGGTGCAGCGGCTGATCGACGCGAAGGTGGTACAGGTCGTCGGCGTCACCGACCCGATGGCCATGGGCGGGCAGGCGATGGCGCTGCTCGGCATCAAGGTCGACGGGGACGCGCGCGCGGTCGCGGACGTGCTGGGCGGGCGGGACGAGGTCGTCTACTCGGTGCTGACCTCGGGCGGCTACGACCTGTTCGCCGAGGTCGTCTGCCGGGATCCGCGGGCGCTGCTGGACTTCATCAACGACGTGATCCGCCCGGTCGAGGGCGTGACGGCCGTCGACAACTTCCCGTACTTCGGCATCCACACGCACCGCTTCGCCTGGAACGTCTGAACGTGTGACCGCATGACGAAGGGCCCGCGGCAGGTGCCGCGGGCCCTTCGGTGCGTCAGGTAAGTCACTCCGAGATGGAGGTCATGACGTGCTTGATGCGGGTGTAGTCCTCGAAGCCGTAGGCGGAGAGGTCCTTGCCGTAGCCGGACTTCTTGAAGCCGCCGTGCGGCATCTCGGCGACCAGCGGGATGTGGGTGTTGATCCACACCGCGCCGAAGTCGAGACGCTTGGCCATGCGCATCGCGGTCGCGTGGTCCTTGGTCCAGACGGAGGAGGCCAGCGCGAACTCGACGCCGTTGGCGTTGCGGACGGCCTCGGCCTCGTCGGAGAACTTCTGCACGGTGATGACCGGGCCGAAGACCTCGTTCTGGATGATCTCGTCGTCCTGCTGCAGGCCCGAGACGACGGTCGGGGCGTAGAAGTAGCCCTTGTCGCCGACGCGGTGGCCACCGGCCTCGACCTTGGCGTGGGCCGGGAGGCGGTCGATGAAACCGGTCACCTGGGCGAGCTGGTTGGCGTTGTTCAGCGGGCCGTAGAGCACGTCCTCGTCGTCCGGCTGACCGGTCTTGGTCTCCGACGCGGCCTTGGCGAGCTGGGCCACGAACTCGTCGTGGATCGACTCGTGCACGAGCACGCGGGTGGCGGCGGTGCAGTCCTGGCCGGCGTTGAAGTAACCAGCGACGGAGATGCCCTCGACGGCGGCCGGGATGTCGGCGTCGGCGAAGACGACGACCGGGGCCTTGCCGCCCAGCTCCAGGTGGACGCGCTTGACGTCCTTGGCGGCGGAGGCCGCGACCTGCATGCCGGCGCGGACGGAGCCGGTGATGGAGGCCATCGCCGGGGTCTCGTGCTCGACCATGGCGCGGCCGGTCTCGCGGTCACCACAGATGACGTTGAAGACACCCGCCGGCAGGATCTCCCCGATGATCTCGGCGAGCAGCACGGTGGAGGCCGGGGTGGTGTCCGAGGGCTTGAGCACGACGGTGTTGCCCGCGGCGATCGCCGGGGCGAACTTCCACACGGCCATCATCATCGGGTAGTTCCACGGCGCCACCTGGGCGCAGACGCCGACCGGCTCGCGGCGGATGATCGAGGTCATGCCGTCCATGTACTCGCCGGCCGACTTGCCCTCGAGCATGCGGGCGGCACCGGCGAAGAAGCGGATCTGGTCCACCATCGGAGGAATCTCCTCCGAGGCGGTCAGCGCGAGCGGCTTGCCGGTGTTCTTGGACTCGGTGGCGACGAGCTCCTCGGCCCGGGCCTCGATCGCGTCGGCGATCTTCAGCAGGGCGAGCTGGCGCTGCGAGGGCGTGGTGTCGCGCCAGGCCTCGAACGCGGCGGCGGCGGCGTCCATGGCGGCGTCGACGTCGACCTGGGCCGAGAGCGGCGCGGTGGCGTAGACCTCGCCCGTCGTCGGGTCGATGACCTCGGTGGTGCGGCCGTCCGCCGCATCGGTGAACGCGCCGTTGATGTAGTTGCGCAGCTTCAGAAGCTCGCTCACTTCGGACCTCTTCTCGACTTCAAGCGTGGGCGACGTCGTCGTCGTCGCGCCCAGGGTAACTCTGTGCTGCGGTTATCGACAGGTCCGGGCGGCGAAGACGATGGATTCAGTATCGGTTTCAAGCATCAGCGACGGAATCACTTGCGTACAAGCGGACGATCGGGCAAGGTGGCGACGTGGCCAACCGCGACCGGAACGCCAACGTTCCACTCGACTCCGTCTCCAAGGCGATCATCGAGCAGCTGCAGGAGGACGGGCGACGCGCCTACGCGACCATCGGGAAGGCTGTCGGCCTCTCGGAGGCGGCGGTGCGGCAGCGCGTCCAGAAGCTGCTCGACCAGGGTGTCATGCAGATCGTCGCCGTGACGGATCCCCGCACCGTGGGATTCACCCGACAGGCAATGGTCGGCATCACCGTCGAAGGTGACGTGGACGCCGTCGCCGACGCGCTGGCCGCCATGGACGAGGTGGACTACGTCGTGGTCACCGCAGGCTCGTTCGACCTGATGGCCGAACTGATCTGCGAGGACGACGAACACCTCCTCGAACTGATCAACAAGCGTATCCGCGCGCTTCCCGGCGTGCGGAGAACCGAGAGTTTCGTTTACCTGAAACTCCGGAAACAGACCTACACCTGGGGTACCCGATGAGCGCCGACGCGGTCGCCAACAAGGACCTGTCCAAATCCGCCTACGACCACCTGTGGATGCACTTCACCCGCATGTCGTCGTACGAGAAGAACCCCGTGCCGACGATCGTTCGCGGCGAGGGCGAGTACATCTGGGACTCGAACGGCCGCAAGTACCTGGACGGTCTTGCCGGTCTGTTCGTCGTCCAGGCCGGTCACGGCCGCAAGGAGCTGGCCGAGGTCGCGCGCAAGCAGGCCGAGCAGCTGGCCTTCTTCCCGATCTGGAGCTACGCGCACCCGGCCGCCATCGAGCTGGCCGAGCGTCTGGCGAGCTACGCCCCGGGCGACCTGAACAAGGTCTTCTTCACCACCGGTGGCGGCGAGGCCGTCGAGACCGCGTGGAAGCTGGCCAAGCAGTACTTCAAGCTCACGGGTGAGCCCACCAAGTACAAGGTGATCTCCCGCGCGGTGGCCTACCACGGCACCCCGCAGGGCGCCCTGTCGATCACGGGCCTGCCGGCCCTGAAGGCCCCGTTCGAGCCGCTGGTCCCGGGCACCCACAAGGTCCCGAACACCAACATCTACCGCGCCCCGATCTTCGGCGACGACCCGGTGGCCTACGGCCGCTGGTGCGCCGACCAGATCGAGCAGGAGATCCTGTTCGAGGGCCCGGAGACCGTTGCCGCCGTCTTCCTGGAGCCGGTCCAGAACGCCGGTGGCTGCTTCCCGCCGCCGCCCGGGTACTTCCAGCGCGTGCGCGAGATCTGCGACCAGTACAACGTGCTGCTCGTCTCGGACGAGACCATCTGCGCCTTCGGCCGCCTCGGCACGATGTTCGCCTGCGACAAGTTCGACTACGTGCCGGACATGATCACCTGCGCCAAGGGCATGACCTCGGGCTACTCCCCGATCGGCGCCTGCATCATCTCCGACCGCCTGGCGGAGCCGTTCTACAAGCAGGACAACACCTTCCTGCACGGCTACACCTTCGGTGGCCACCCGGTCTCCTCCGCGGTGGCGCTGGCCAACCTCGACATCTTCGAGCGCGAGGGCCTGAACAAGCACGTCCTTGCGAACGAGAACGCGTTCCTCACGACGCTGCAGAAGCTGCACGACCTGCCGATCGTCGGCGACGTCCGCGGCAACGGCTTCTTCTACGGCATCGAGCTGGTGACCGACAAGGCCACCAAGCAGTCGTTCACCGACGAGCAGTGCGAGAAGGTCCTCTACGGCTTCCTCTCCAAGGCGCTCTTCGAGAACGGCCTGTACTGCCGCGCCGACGACCGTGGCGACCCGGTCATCCAGCTCTCGCCGCCGCTGACCGCCGACCAGTCGACCTTCGACGAGATCGAGCAGATCCTGCGTGGCGTGCTGACCGAGGCGTGGACGAAGCTCTAAAGAGCCTCCCATGTGACTTTCCGTCACCACCCTCCGCCGCAGGGCGGTTCCGGCTACTCCAGCCGGAGCCGCCCTGCGGTGTTTTCGTGAAGATTCGGTCACCCGTGTGAGTGATAAACGCGACACGACCCGAAAAACCGTCACGCAACCGGCACACCGCTGACTCGTTCATAATCTGTGAGCCACACACTCACTTAAGGCGGAGGAAGCCGTGAGCGTCGCACCACCCGACAACGACGTGCTGTGGGCACGGTCGCTGGTCAAGTCGCACCACGGCACGCCGGCGCTGCGCGGCGTCTCCCTGAACGTGCGCGAAGGCGAGGTGCTGGCCGTGGCCGGCCCGAGCGGCTGCGGCAAGTCCACCCTGCTCGACGTGCTCAGCGGGATGCATCCGGCGGACGAGGGCGAGATCTGGTTCAACAGCTCCCCCGTTCACACGCTCGGCCGAGTGGCCCGGGAGAGATTGCGGCGCGAGCGCTTCGGCTACGTGGGCCCCGAGCCGCAGCTGGTGCCGGAGCTCAACGCGCGCGAGAACGTCGCCCTTCCGATGCTGCTGGCCGGGATCTCCCGCAAGGTCGCCGCGACCTCCGCCGCGGAGTGGCTGGAACGCCTGGACGTGGCCGACTGCGCCAAGCGCCGCCCCGCCGAGCTGCTCCAGGACCAGCGCCAGCGGATCGCCGTCGCCCGCGCGCTCGCCGCCGAGCCCGCCGTGGTCTTCGCCGACGAGCCGACCGCCCCGCTGCACCGCGAGTCGCAGGACCAGGTGATGCGGATACTGCTCACCGCGTCGCGATCGCACAAGATCACGCTTATTCTGGCGACGCACGATGCGAGCGTGGCCAGATATGCCAACCGGGTGGCGGTGATGGCCGACGGACGTCTCGCCACCCCTGTCGACGCCCGGGACGCCGTCGCGCTGAGCGAGCTCGAAGAGGACGCCCCTACGTGTTCTACCTCCGTGTAGCGCGCGGTTACCGTGCGCTGGACCTGCTGCGCTGGACCCTGACCAGCGTGGCGTCGGCGGTCGTGGCCGCGCTGCTGCTGCGCGCGCTCGGCCGCGCCGTCTCCACCCCCGCGCCCGCCCCCGCCGGTCCGGCGCTGGGCCGCCTGCTGTGGTGCCTGCCCGCGCTCGCCGCCGTCGCCTACCTGGCGGGCGCCTGGGCGCGGGCCCTGCCCCTCCAGCAGCCCGAGCGGATGACGGGCCTGGTCGCCGCAGGCGTCGGGCCGCTGCGGATGCGGCTGCTGCTCGCCGGGGAGATGGCACTCGCCTGCGCCTGCGGTGCTCTGGTCGCGCTCGCCGGCTTCCTGCTGCTGCGGGCGCACCTGCTGGAGATCCTCCCCGACGGACGCCTGGACGACGCCCTCGGCACGCACGGCTCGCTGCCGGTCGCGGGCACGATCACGCTGCTGGCGCTGGTCCCGCTGTTCGGCGGCGTGGCCGCGGCGGCGGCCGTCCGGCCCTCGGACGTCATCCCCGTCGACGGTTCGGACGAGCCGCAGCGGCGCCCCACTGTGCGGCGCGTCGCGCTGGCTGCCGGACTGCCGGCGTTCGGCACCCTCATCGTGGTCACGGCCGTCCGGGTGAACGCCCCCGAGGCGGCGGCGGTCGGCTGGTTCGTGGCCACCACCGGCATCGCCCTCGCCGTCCCCGTTCTCCTCTACGGCGCGGGCCACTCCCTCGCCTGGGGCCGCCCCCGTGCCACCCGCCTGCTGGCCGGCCGCGGCCTCCAGGCCCAGGCCTGGCGCCTCGGCACTCCCCTCGCCGTCCTGTCGGTCGCCGGCGCGCTCGGCGCTGTCGCCTGGCTCCAGTACGCCGACACGCCCCACCGCCGCCTGGGTCCGCTGGCGCTGATCGAGGCCGCCCTGGTCGCCCTGTGCGTCCTCGGCGCCCTGCTCACCCGTCTGGCCGAACTCGCGGGAGCGCATCGTGCGGCCTACGGCCCGCTCCGGCGCATGGGCGCGCCGACCTCGGTGCTCCAGGGCTCCGTCGCGCTGCGCACCGCCGCCGCCGGCGCGGTCGTCCTCGCGGCCGGCACCGGCGCGGGCCTGCTGGCGGCGGCCGCGCTGAGCGTCTGAGCCCACCGACCCCCCTTCACCGCCTGTTCACGTGTGAGAGGGCATCATCCCCCGGCCCGCCGTGCCACCATGAGCCCGCTCGTGGCAGCCAGGGGGGCTCATGTTCGACCGGTTCACGTACGGGGCGAGGCAGGTCGTGGTGCTGGCGCAGGAGAGCGCACGTCGACGCGGCAGCGGCCAGATCGAGAGCAGCGACCTGCTGGGCGGAATCCTGCTGATCCCTGGGGATGACGAACCGGCCACGCATCTGCTCCGGGCGGCCGGCCTGAGTGCCGAGATCCTGCACGCCCCGGGCGAGCCGGGACCCGCCGGGAACATCCCCTTCGCCCCGGGCACCAAGCGGGCGCCGCCGCCTGGGGCGAATTCCATCGAACGCTCCTGAGCGCCGAGCCCAACCCGCGCGTCCGCCTGCACCGCGCGACCCTCGGCTGGCTCACCCACCCACCGTTGACACTGCGCGCGGCCCTGCTGCGCGCACGCTGAGCGCCGGAAGCCCGCTCGGGCACCGGGATCGGGCTTCCCACGAGCCCGGCGGGCTGCTGGTCCGGGCACAACCATGGACGCCGACCGGCTCTGCCGGCTCACCGGAGCAGTTCGCCCCTCTCGACGGCGACTGGCATATGACCTGCGACGTCTGACCTACGACATCGGCGCTCTGCATGCCATCCGCGTCAGCTACCCGCCCGCGCACAACATGCGCCGGTCCTGTCCCGCCTCCGCAGGGCTGCACGGCTCATGGCATGCGAGGTGACGACCGTCACCACGTCGTCGGGTCAGCCCGTCGACGAGTGACGGCGGGGACGGCGTCGGCTCAGCCCGCGGCGGCCAGCTGGCCGCAGGCGCCGTCGATCTCCTGGCCGCGGGTGTCGCGGACGGTGACCGGGACGCCGTGGGCTTGGAGGCGGCGGACGAACTCGCGCTCGTCCTCCGGGCGGGAGGCCGTCCACTTGGAGCCCGGGGTGGGGTTCAGCGGGATCAGGTTGACGTGGGCGTTGCGGTTCTTCAGCAGGCGGCCCAGCAGGTCCGCGCGCCGCGCCTGGTCGTTGATGTCCTTGATCAGCGCGTACTCGATGGAGACCCGGCGGCCGGACTGCGCCGCGTAGTCCCACGCGGCGTCCAGGACCTCGGCGACGTTCCAGCGGGTGTTGACCGGGACCAGCTCGTTGCGCAGCTCGTCGTCCGGGGCGTGCAGCGAGACCGCGAGGCGGACGCTCAGGCGCTCCTCGGCGAGCTTGTTGATCGCCGGGACCAGGCCCACCGTGGAGACGGTGATGCCGCGCTGCGACAGCCCGAAGCCGGCCGGGGCCGGGTCGGTGAGGCGGTGGATCGCCGCGATGACGCGCTTGTAGTTGGCGAGCGGCTCACCCATGCCCATGAACACGACGTTGGAGAGCCGCACCGCGCGCGCCTCGCCGTCCTCGCCCGGCTGCACGCCGCCGAAGTCGCCGGCCTTGATCGCGCGCATGCCCGCGGCGATCTGCTCGACGATCTCCGCGGTGGAGAGGTTACGGGTGAGCCCGGCCTGGCCGGTGGCGCAGAAGGGGCAGTTCATGCCGCAGCCGGCCTGCGAGCTGATGCACATCGTCACCCGGTCGGGGTACTTCATCAGCACCGACTCGACCAGCACGCCGTCAAACAGCTTCCACAGCGTCTTGCGGGTGGTGTCGTCGTCGCAGGAGACGTGCCGCACCTCCGTCATCAGCTCCGGGAGCATCGCCTCGGCGAGCCGCTCGCGCGACGCGGCGGGGATGTCCGTCCACTCCTCGGGGCGCGCGGCAAGGCGCCCGAAGTACTGACGCGAGAGCTGGTCGGCGCGGAACGGCTTCTCGCCCAGCGCGACGATCGCCTCCTTCCGCTCGGCGGCGGAGAGGTCGGCGAGATGACGCGGCGGCTTGGCCCCGCGGGGCGCGACGAAGGTGAGTTCACCGGGAAGTGGCTTAGGCATGATTCCTCCAGTGTCCCAGATCGTTCGCGGTTCCCTTGAAGGGAGCCCTACGACCCCGCCCAGCTGTGTACGGCTGTACACGGCGGTAACGCTTGCCCGGAAAGACGACAGGCCCCGCCCGTGAGGGCGGGGCCTGCGGGGTGGCCGGAGGTCAGACCTGGGCCGGGACGAGCTTCGGGTCGTCGCCGTACTGGTTCTGGCCCTGGGTGCCCTCGGAGATCCAGAAGAACAGCACCACGAACCAGCCGATGCAGGTGAACGAGAGCAGCAGCAACCAGCCGCTGCGGCCGGTGTCGTGGAGGCGGCGGACGGCGACCGCGAGGGTCGGCACCAGGAGAGCCAGGCCGTAGAGGCCTGCGAGGATCGGGGAGCCGATCGCGTTGTCCACAAGGGTGAGTACGACCGTCACCACGGTGTTGATCAAAATGAACCACCAGAACTCCTGGCGGCGGGCTCTACCGGCGAATCCGGCGTAGTTCTTGAGAACGGCGGTGTACCAGTTCACGGTCCCCTCCAAGGCTTGTCGAAAGCGAGCAAGCCGAGAACCTAGGACCCACGAAACCCCTGGTCAAGACTGTTTCCGAAGTGTTCCTCGGCCCGCCGCGACAAACCCCACCAGACCCATGCGAAGCACTGGCCCCAGCCGATCGCGGGTGCGGCGCCACTACGCTGCTGATCATGGCCTTGCGACCCGATGAGTTCTACGACCACGCCCGCGCCGCCGCCGACGCCGAGGGGCGGCTGCCGCTGGCACGGATGACCGGCTGGAACGTCAGCCCGTTCGAGCCCGAGGGGCTGCGCGTCGCGCCGTTGCGGCCACCGGTGCTGCCCGAGGCGGCGCGGCACGGCGAGGATCCCGCCGACTGCGGCGACTGCCGGGCCCGGGACGAGGGCCTCTGGTTCGACGAGCGCTGGCGGCTCGCGCGGATCCCGGGTGTCGGGGTGCCGCTGGTGCTGATGCTGTACCCGCGCGACCACCACGACATGGCGGACCTGCCCGACGGCCTGGCAGCCGAGCTGGGCGTGCTCACCACCCACCTCGTCCGCCACGTGCAGGCTCTCCCGCACGTCAGCCGCGCCCACGTCTACCGCATCGGCGACGGGGCCGCGCACCTGCACCTGTGGTTCTTCGCCCGCCCCGAGGGTCAGGCCCAGCTGTACGGGTCGTGGATGCCCGTCTGGGACGACCTGCTGCCCGAGTACCCGGCGGACGTGGCCGAGGCGGACGCGGCAGCCGTCGTCGACGCCCTGATCGCCTCCTACGGCGGCCGCCGCACGCCCACCGAGGAGCCGGTGCGCGCGTGACGGGACACCGCAGGCCCCGCCGTCGGACGGCGGGGCCTGCGGGTTTCGAGCGGATGTCGAGCGGGGCGGCGACGGCTCAGCCGGCGCCGACGAAGCCGACCAGCACCAGCCAGACCACCGGCGCGGTGGGCAGCAGCGAGTCGAGGCGGTCCATGATGCCGCCGTGGCCCGGCAGCAGCGTGCCCATGTCCTTGATGCCGAGATCCCGCTTGATCATCGACTCGCCCAGGTCGCCCAGGGTCGCCGAGACCGCGACACACGCACCGAGAACCAGGCCCTGCCACCAGCTGCCGCCGGTGATCATCAGCTGCATCCCGACCGCGCCCGCGGCCATGCACAGCAGCACGCCGCCGGCCAGGCCCTCGCGGGTCTTGCCGGGGCTGATCCGCGGAGCGAGCTTGTGCTTGCCGAAGCGCGAGCCGGCCGCGTAGGCGCCGGTGTCGCTGCAGATGGTGAGGACCAGGAAGAGGACAACCCGCTGCGGACCGTCGTGCGCGGCCAGCATCAGCATCACGAAGGTCGCCAGGAACGGGACGTAGAAGGCCGTGAAGATCCCGGCGGTCACGTCCCGCAGGTAGTTCTCCGGCGGTTCGGTCATCCGCCAGACCAGCACCGCGAGGCTGGTCAGCGCGAGCGCCACCACCGCGGCCTGCGGGCCGCCGAGATAGGCGGCCACCTGCATCGCCGCGCCGCCGACCAGTAGCGGGATCAGCGGGACACGGATGCCCTTGGCCTCGGTGAGCCTGCTGGTCAGCTCCCACATGCCGACGCCCGCCGCGGCCACGACCACGCCGACGAAGAGCCACTTGACCACGAACAGCGAGGCCAGGATGACGGCGCCGAGGCCGAGAGCCACGCCGACCGCGGCCCGGAGGTCACGACCGCCCTTGGGCGCGGCCTTGGGCGCGCCCTGGGCCGACGCGGCGTCGGACGGGGGCACGGCCTTGGCCGGACCGCCGGGCTGCTGCTCGGGGGCCGGCGGGACGGGAGGCATGTACTGAGTGTGCGCCATGGCCGCGTCGCCGTGCAGTCCGGCGGGCGCGCCGCCGTAGCCGGGCGGCGGTGGCTGCTGGCCGTACGGAGGCTGGCCGTACGGAGGCTGGCCGTACGGAGGCTGACCATGCGGAGGCTGGCCGGACCCCGCCGCCGGCCCGTGGTCGATCACGGGCGGCAGCAGCGTGGTGGCCTGGTCGTCGCCGAGCGGCGCCGGTCCCTCCGGCGCCAGTCCCTCCGGCGGCATTCCGTGGCCCTGTGCGCGGGCCCCGGCACCCCTGTCTCCAAGAGTGGGCCCCCAGAAGGAATCGTCGTTCATCAGACCTCGAGCAGCTCGGCTTCCTTGTGCTTGAGCAGCTCGTCCACCTGGGCGACGTAGCGGCCGGTGACGTCGTCGAGCTCCTTCTCCGCGCGGCGGACCTCGTCCTCGCCCGCCTCGCCGTCCTTCACCATCTTGTCGAGGGTGTCCTTGGCCTTGCGGCGGACGTTGCGGATGGAGATCTTGCAGTCCTCCGCCTTGTTGCGGGCGACCTTGATGTACTCCTTGCGCCGCTCCTCGGTGAGCTGCGGGAAGTTCACGCGGATGATCGAGCCGTCGTTGCTCGGGTTGACGCCCAGGTCCGAGTTGCGGATGGCCTCCTCGATCACGCGGAGCGAGGTCTTGTCGAACGGCGAGACGACCGCCATCCGGGGCTCCGGCACCGAGAAGGAGGCGAGCTGGTTGATCGGGGTCAGCGTGCCGTAGTACTCGGCGACGATCTTGGCGAACATCGCCGGGTGCGCACGGCCGGTGCGGATCGCGGCGAAGTCGTCCTTGGCGACGCTGACGGCCTTCTCCATCTTCTCCTCGGCCTCGAGGAGGGTCTCTTCGATCACAATCTGCTCCTGTCCGGGGCGACCCGGTCTCGAACTGCTGGAACTACATCGCTTCTACCGGGCACGTTCACTGAAGGTCGACCGGTTGTCCATCCCCCGCGCGCGAGGGCGGACGCCCTAGGCGGTGGGCGCGTCCGTGCTGATCAACGTCCCGATCTTCTCATTGCGAACCGCCCGGGCGATATTGCCTTCCCTGAGCAGCTCGAAGACGCGGATCGGCAGGTTGTTGTCCTTGCACAGCGTGATCGCGGTGAGGTCGGCGACCTTGAGGTCCCGGGCGATCACCTCGGAGTATTCCAGGGCGTCGAACTTGACGGCGTCCGGGTTGCTCCGCGGGTCGGAGTCGTAGACACCGTCCACACCGTTCTTGCCCATGAGCAGCACCTCGGCGTGGATCTCCAGCGCACGCTGGACGGCCGTGGTGTCGGTGGAGAAGTAGGGCATGCCCATACCGGCGCCGAAGATCACGACGCGGCCCTTCTCGAGGTGGCGCACCGCGCGCAGCGGCAGGTACGGCTCGGCGACCTGGCCCATCGTGATCGCGGTCTGCACCCGCGTCTCGATGCCCTCCTTGTTCAGGAAGTCCTGCAGCGCGAGGGAGTTCATCACGGTGCCGAGCATGCCCATGTAGTCCGAGCGGGCCCGGTCCATGCCGCGCTGCTGGAGCTCGGCACCGCGGAAGAAGTTGCCGCCGCCGATGACCACGGCCACCTCGGTGCCGCCACGCACCACGGTCGCGATCTCGCGCGCGATCGCGTGCACCACGTCGGGGTCGACACCGAGGCCGCCGCCCCCGGCGAACGCCTCCCCGGAAAGCTTGAGCAGTACGCGGCGACGCGTGGTGCCCTCGTCAGCGGTCATCTGCATCGGCTCCTCCTTGTGAAGCAAGCTGGGTCGTGCTGGATCGTGCATGGTGCGCATACCCCGGAATCGGGGCACAGGTATGAGAAAGAGGCCACTGCCGCCGGAACCTGTTCGGTCACCCGCAGGGCAGTGGCCTCCTCGTCGTTCTCACGACTCACATCGTAGGGGCTGGCCGAGGCCGGCCCCGTCGCTCGATCCGAAGGATCAGGCGCCGACGCGGAAGCGGACGAAGCGGACCAGCTTGACGCCGGCCTCGTCCAGGACCTTCTGGACGGTCTTCTTGTTGTCGCGGGCGTAGGCCTGCTCGAGAACGGCGTTCTCCTTGACGAAGCCGGTCACGCGACCCTCGACGATCTTCGGCAGGGCAGCCTCGGGCTTGCCCTCCTCGCGCGCGGTGGCCTCGGCGATGCGGCGCTCGTTGTCGAGCACGTCGGCCGGGATCTCCTCGCGGGAGAGGTAGCCCGGGCCGAAGGCGGCGATGTGCTGGGCGACGCCCTTGGCGACGTCCTCGTTCTCGCCGTCCAGCTCGACCATGACGCCGATGGCCGGCGGCAGGTCCGGGTCGGTGCGGTGCATGTAGACGTTGACGTAGTTGCCGTCGTTGAACTGGGCGAAGCGACGGAAGACAATCTTCTCGCCCAGGCCCGCGTTGGCCTCGTCCACGAACTGCTGGACGGTCTTGCCGGGCTCGATCTCGGCGGCCAGGGCGGCGTCGATGTCGGCCGGGGAGGTCTTGGCGACGAAGGCGGCCAGCTCGTTGGCGACGGCCACGAAGCGGTCACCCTTGGCGACGAAGTCGGTCTCGCAGTTCAGCTCGACCAGGACGCCGGAGGTGCCCTCGACGAGGGAGACGACGGCGCCGTTCGAGGCGTCGCGGCCCTCACGCTTGGCGACACCCTTCTGGCCCTTGATGCGGAGCAGCTCGACCGCCTTCTCGACGTCGCCCTCGCTCTCGTCCAGGGCCTTCTTGCAGTCCATCATCCCGGCGCCGGTGAGCTCGCGGAGCTTCTTGACGTCCGCGGCGGAAAAGTTCGCCATGGTTCCTGAGTCTCTTCTCGCGTTGTCTTGTGAAGTGAGCGAAGAATCGCGGGCGCTCGACACACGGAAGGGGTACGTCGGCGGTCGCCGCCGTACCCCTCCTCGTGTCAAGCAGTCAGGCGGTTCAGGCCTACTCGGCCTCGGCCTCGGCGGCGGGGGTCTCGACGACCTCGACGACCTCAGCGACCTCGGCGACCTCGGCGTCGGCGACCTTCTCGGTCTCGGCGGAGGTCTGGACCTCGGCCTCGGCGGCGGGGGCCTCGGCCTCGTCGGCCTTCTTCTCGGCGCCGGCGAGCTGCTCGAGCTCCCACTCGGCCAGCGGCTGGTCGGCACCCGACTCGGCCGGCTTGGCGTCGGCCTTGGCGGCACCGGAACGGGCCATCAGGCCCTCGGCGACGGCGTCGGCGACCACGCGGGTCAGCAGCGTGACGGAGCGGATCGCGTCGTCGTTGCCCGGGATCTTGTAGTCGACCTCGTCGGGGTCGCAGTTGGTGTCGAGGATCGCGACGACCGGGATCTTGAGCTTGCGAGCCTCGCCGACGGCGATGTGCTCCTTCTTGGTGTCGACGATCCACACCGCGGACGGCACGCGCTGCATGTCGCGGATACCGCCGAGGGTCTTCTCCAGCTTCTCGTACTCGCGCTGCAGGACGAGGAGCTCCTTCTTGGTGAGGCCCGAGCCGGGCACATCCGTGAAGTCGATCTCGCCGAGCTCCTTGAGGCGCTGCAGACGCTTGTAGACGGTGGAGAAGTTGGTCAGCATGCCGCCGAGCCAGCGCTGGTTGACGTAGGGCATGCCCACGCGACCGGCCTGCTCGGCGATGGCCTCCTGGGCCTGCTTCTTGGTGCCGACGAAGAGGACGGAGCCGCCGTGGGCGACCGTCTCCTTGACGAACTCGTACGCGCGGTCGATGTAGTTCAGCGACTGCAGCAGGTCGATGATGTAGATGCCGTTGCGCTCCGTGAAGATGAAGCGCTTCATCTTCGGGTTCCAACGACGGGTCTGGTGACCGAAGTGGACGCCGCTCTCCAGCAGCTCCCGCATCGTGACGACGGCCATGGCCGTACTCCTTGAGTTTGCTCGGTTGTTCCGCCGCGGCCGGTGGCCGTGGCGCCTGACGCCCTGCTGCGTGCCGGCTCCAGGGCTCCCCACGAGGGGCTGACCGAGGACCGAGCGGCACTAGCGCCGGAGAACCGGCGCGGGGCGTGCGAAGTCGACCCGGCACGCCGGGTCGCGAAAGAAGTGTACGGGACGCGCCGGACAGCAGGCGACCGCGGCCGGGCCCCCGGGCTCATCCGAACGGGTGAGGAGGTTTTCCACAGGGGCTGGTTTGTCCACAAGCAGGCGGCGGGTGGGCGCAGGTGTCCGGTCCGGTCGGCAGAGTGCGGGCATGAACCGGACCAGCGCCTCCAGCTCTTCGAGCCCTTCGAGCCCTTCCAGCTCTTCCTGCTCTTCCGGCGCCTACGCCCCGATCCCCCCGCTGCCCGGTGGGCGGCGGCTGCTGCTCCTGCTCGGGCTGGCGCTCTGGCTCGTCCTGGCGGCGCTCGGCCCGCCGGGGCGGGCCCACGCAGCCTCCGCCGGGCCGGACGGTTCCGGCGTGCCCGGCTGGTCCGGCGTGCCCGGCTGGTCCGGTCGACCGGGTTGGTCCGGTGGGCTGGTGCGGCCGCTGCCGACGGGCGGCACGCTCGCGGACGTACTGCGCCGGTTCGCCCCGCCGCCCGTGCGGTGGGCGGCGGGCCATCGCGGGGTGGACCTGGCGGCCGCCGTGGGCACGTCCGTGCGCTCGGTCCGGGCCGGCGTCGTCTCGTACGTGGGGGTGATCGCCGGGAAGCCGGTCGTCGCGGTGGAGCTGAGCGGCACGGGATCGCCGCCACTGCGGACCACCTTCGAGCCGGTGGAGGCGAAGGTCACGATCGGCGAGGCGGTGGGCGCCGGCACCGTCCTCGGCTCCCTGGCCGCGCACGGCGGGCACTGCCCGGTCAGCTGCCTGCACTGGGGCCTGCTGCGCGGACGGCACTACCTCGATCCCCTGGCCCTGGTCGCCCCCGGTCAGGCGCGGCTGCTCCCGCTGACGCCGTCCAGCACCAGGGCGATCGCCGTCTCGACCACCGTCTCCGGCGACTCGTCCGCCGCGGCGCACAGCTCCAGCCGCCTCGCGGCGGCCTCCACAGTGCCCTGCAGCAGCAGCGCCGCCAGACCCGGACGCGGGTGCCCCAGCTCGGTCAGCGCCTCCACCAGAGGCCCGGCCAGCAGCCCGTGCGCGGCGCGGATGCGCTCGCGCGCGGCGTCGTCCAACTCCAGCGCGGACAGCGCGACCAGCGCGCGGTGGCGGGCGCCCCCGGCGAACGCGAGCTGCGCCCGCACGTAGGCCCCCACGCGCGCCTGGGGCGTGCGCTCGGCCCGCACGGCGTCCGCGACCTCGGCGGCCCACACCGGCAGGTCGACGGCGCACAGCGCCTCGACGACGGCGGCGCGGGACTTGAAGTACTCGTACACCGAGGAGCGGGCCAGGCCCGTCCGGGCGGCGAGACTGGGGAAGGTCAACGCCTCCGTGCCGCCCTCGGCCAGGAGCTCGCGGGCGGCGTCGAGCAGTGCGTCGTGCTGCAGCTTGCGGTGCTCTGCGACAGAGGCGGCTCGGATTCTCGGCACGGGTTCAGGCTACCGCCAGGGGTGCGGGTGACTCACCGTGCGTCGGAGAGCTTCGCTCTCAGCTGGAGCACCGCCTTGGTGTGGATCTGGCTGACCCTGCTCTCCGTCACTCCGAGCACGTTGCCGATCTCCGCCAGCGTGAACCCCTCGTAGTAGTACAGGCTCACCACCGTCTTCTCCCTCTCGGGCAGCGTGTTGATCGCCCGCGCCAGCAGCCGCCGCACCTCGCGGGTCTCGGCGACCTGCTCGGGGTCGTCCGCGGCGGTGTCGACCAGGGTGTCGACCAGGCTGCCGCGGGGCTCCCCGCTCTCCCCCGAGGCGTGCAGGAGCTCGTCCAGGGCGACGACGTTGGCCAGCGAGAGCTGGCTGAAGATGCCGTGGAGCTCCTCGATCTGGATGCCCATGGCCGCCGCGACCTCGGAGTCGCCCGGCGTACGCCGGAGGCTCACCTCCAGCGTCGCGTAGGCGCGTTCCACCGCGCGCGCCTTCTGCCGGATCGAGCGCGGGATCCAGTCCAGTGCGCGCAGTTCGTCGATGATCGCGCCGCGGATCCTGCTGATCGCGTACGTCTCGAACTTGATCGCCCGCTCCGGGTCGAACTTCTCGATCGCGTCGATCAGGCCGAAGATCCCGGAGGAGACGAAGTCCGCCTGCTCCACGTTGGCCGGCAGGCCGACACTCACGCGTCCGGCCACGTACTTCACCAGCGGCGAGTAGTGCAGGATCAGTTGCTCGCGCAGCCGCGGGTCACCGGAGTCCTTGTAGGCGCGCCAGAGCTCGTCCACCGTACGCACCCGCGCGGTGCGCGGGCCGGGGATGCTGCGGGGTTCCCCCGCAGGGGAGCTGGCGTACCTGGGCATGCGTCGCTTGAGCCGTTCTTGAGCCGTTCTGACGATCCATTGGGCCATTCAACGGAACGGTTGCGAGCGTAGCGTGACGATGCGGTTTCTGAGCGCTATGAAGTCCCCTTGCACGCCGGATTCAGCCTCCAGTGCGCCCCGAGCCGCTCGACCAGGCCGAGCGAGGCGAGCTCGTAGAGCCGCCGCAGCACCACGTCCGGGCCCAACAGACAGCGCTGGACCAGGGATTCCGGGCTTGCGCCGCGCGCCGAGGCGGGCAGCGATTCGAGCACGCGCAGAGTCTCGGGAGCCAGCGCGTCGCGAAGGCGTTCACGCCCCTCCGGCGTGGCCGCGAGGTCCGTTCCGATCTCGCCGACCTGTTCGACCACCTCCCCCACGTCCGCGACGAGGACCGCGCCGCGGCGGATCAGTTCGTGCGTACCACCGGAGAGCGAACTCGTGGCCGGGCCCGGGACGGCCATCACCTGCCGGCGCAGATCGCCCGCCCAGCGGGCGGTGTTGAGCGAGCCGCTGCGGCGGGCCGCCTCCACGACGACCGTGCCGCGGGTGAGGGCCGCGATGACGCGGTTGCGCTGCAGGAACCTGGGCCGGTTGGGGTGGGCGCCCAGCGGCAGCTCGCTGAGCAGCAGGCCGCCGCACTGCGTGATCCGGCGCAGCAGCTGCTCGTTGGCGCGCGGGTAGGCCTGGTCCACGCCGCAGGCGAGCACGCCGACGGTCGGGCCGCCGACGACGAGAGCGCCTCGGTGGGCGGCGGCGTCGATGCCGTAGGCGGCGCCGGAGAAGACCGTCCAGCCGCGCTCGGTCAGGCTCGCCGAGAGATCGGCCGCGAGGCGCTGGCCGTAGCCGGTGCAGGCCCGCGCGCCGACGACGGCGACGGACCGCACGGCCAGCACCCGCAGTGAGGCCGCGCCGCGCACCCACAGGGCGACGGGCCGCGCCGGCCCGAGGTCGTCCAACTGCGTGGGCCAGCCGGCCTCGCCCCGGCAGACCAGGCGCGCGCCGATCAGCGCGCCCCGCGCGAGCTCCCGCGCCCCGTCGGGCCGCTCCACCCCCGCGGGCAGCGCCCGCGTCAGGCGCGCCAGCGCCTCCTCGGGCCCCCACTCCTCGATCAGCTGCCCCGCCCGCGTGTCCCCGGGCTCGACCACCCGCCCAAGCGCCGCCCACCACACCCGCTCGCGCTCGGACAGCAGCCCGGCAGCGGGAGGAGGGACGGGCTCGGAGCAGTCAACGGTGTCCATGGGGGCTCCCATCGATGAGCGAGGGTCGAGTAAGGGACGGTCACCCGACGCTCCCAGCCGGGCAAGCCGGTAGCGGACGGGCGGAAGGGCGAACGGAAGGGGCCGAGGGTCCGGCCCACCGGGCGGGCCGGGCGGACTGGCCAACAGGGCCTGGCGGGCTGGCCAACAGGGTCTGGCGGGCCCTCGGATCCAGGGACGGGCCGAGAGGGCCGAGGGCACCCGGGCCGAGAGGGCGGGCAGCCGATCGGGCAGGGAGGAGGGGCGGGGAGGGTCGGGTCGGGTCGGGTCGGGTCGGGGAGACAACGCCAGGAGGCCGGTGGTCGCCTACCGGCCGGCACCGGGCCGATCGGGTCAGGGCAGGCAGGGTCAGGGCAGGGCGGGCCCTGGGGGCGGGGTGGGGAGGGTTCCGTGCCGGTGCCGCGCTTCTGGACGGGGCGCCGGCACGGAACCGGTCCGGGGGTGGGTGGGTCAGAAGCAGGGGTCCGGGGGTGGTGCCGCGCGGAAGGCGGTGCCGCGGAGGGCCAGGGCGGTGTGGACGTGGTCGCGCTGGGGGCGGTCTGCACCGCCGAGATCCGCGGCGGTCCAGGCGACGCGCAGGACCCGGTCGAGGCCGCGGGCGGTGAGGAACCCGCGCTCCATCTCCCGTTCCGCGTCCCGCAGCGCGTCCGGGCCGAGCGGGTAGCGGGTGCGCAGTTCGTGGCCCGGGATCTCGCCGTTGAGCCGCCACGGCGTGTCGCGGTACCGCGTGGCCGACCGCTCCCGCGCGGCCAGGACGCGTGCGGCGACGACCGCACTGGACTCGGCGGGCGCCGCCCGCTCCAGGAGCTCCGCGCGACTCACCGCGTCGACCTCGACGCGCAGGTCGATCCGATCCAACAGGGGCCCGCTCAGCCGAGCCTGATAGCGCGTCACCATCGTCGGCGTGCACCCGCAGGAGTCTCCGCGGCGCGACCACCGGCCGCACGGGCAGGGGTTGGCTGCGAGCAGGAGCAGGAACCGGGCCGGCAACCGCAGCCAGCCCGCCGAGCGGGCGATCAGCACCTCCCCCGACTCCAACGGCTGCCGCAACGCGTCGAGCACCCGCGCGCTGAACTCGGTGGCCTCGTCGAGGAAGAGGACCCCGCGGTGGGCCAGCGACGCCGCGCCGGGCCGCGGCAGGCCGCTGCCGCCGCCGACGATGGCCGGCATCGTCGCGCTGTGATGGGGCGCGCAGTACGGCGGGTTCCCCACCAGCGGGCGGCCCGGCGGGAGCAGACCGGCCACGGAGTGGATCGCGGTGACCTCCAGCGCCTCCTTCTGTCCCAGCGGCGGGAGAATGCCGGGCAGTCGCTCGGCCAGCATCGTCTTGCCCGCGCCGGGCGGGCCCTTGAGGAAGAGGTGGTGCCCGCCCGCCGCGGACAGCTCCAGCGCCCGCCGTGCCTCGAACTGACCGGCGACGTCGGACAGGTCCTTGCGCCAGCCGTCCGCCGCGTACGCACCGGCGTCCGCGCCCACCCGGCGAATGCCGATCCCGGGCAGGCACAGACCCGCGAGCGCCAGATCCGGCCCGGCCGGGATCAGCGGCTCGGGCGGCTCCTCCGGCTCCGGCTCGCCGCAGAGCAGGGCGATCAGCTGCCGCAGCGAGCGGACGGCGAGCACCTCGACGCCCGGCACCAGCGACGCCTCGGCTGCGGTGGCCTCGGCGACGGCGACCCTGGCGTAGCCCGCCTCGGCCGCCGCGAGCACGGCGGGCAGCACCCCGCGGACCGGCCGCGCCCGGCCGTCCAGGCCGAGCTCGCCGACGAGCAGCAGCCGCTCGATCACGGCCGGCTCGAGCCGCTCGCACGCGGCCAGGACCGCGCAGGCGATCGCCAGGTCGAAGCCCGAGCCGGACTTGGGCACCGAGGCCGGGGAGAGGCCGACGGTGAGCTTGCGCAGCGGCCACTTCTCGCCGCTGTTGACGACGGCGGCGCGGACCCGGTCCCGGGACTCGTTGACCGCCTTGTCGGGCAGGCCGACGATGGTGAACGCGGCGAGCCCCGGCTCGATGTCGGCCTGGACCTCGACCACGACGCCGTCCACGCCGAGCAGCGCGACGGATCCGGTGCGGGCGAAGGCCATCTCAGGCCACCGCCCCGCGCAGGTACGTCACCCGAGCCGGACCCCGGCGCCCGTGGACGACGCCGATCAGGTCGATCCGCAGACCGCCCGGGGGCGGCGGCCCCGACCACCGCTCCGTGACCCAGCGCTCCGCGAGGCAGGCCAGACGCATCGCCTTGGTCTCGTCGATGGCCTCCGAGGGGCTCTGCCGACCGCCCTCGGTACGGGTCTTCACCTCGCAGACGGCGAGGACGCTGCCGCCCGGCAGGGGGTCGAGCGCGACGATGTCGAGCTCACCGGCCCGGCAGCGCCAGTTCCGGTCGAGGATGCGCAGCCCGGCCTGCTCCAGGTGCCGAACGGCGGCGCGCTCTCCGTAGGCGCCGAGCGCCTGGGTCCGTGCGGTCATCGGGGATCACCTCCGCGCAGCAGCCTTCCGCTGCGCGGAGCGCGAATCCAATGACCCCGGCGAGCCTGTGGACAAACCCCGGGTGTGGAAAACTCCTCGCGTCAGTGACCGGTGCCGCCGAAGCCGGCGTCGTCCTGCGGGAGCTCCAGATCGCTCTTGGCCAGCTCCTCCACGTTGACGTCCTTGAACGTGAGCACCCGCACCTGCCGGACGAAGCGCGCCGGACGGTACATGTCCCAGACCCACGCGTCCGCCATCGTGACCTCGAAGAACACCTCGCCCTGGAGCGAGTGGACCTTGAGTTCGTAGTCGTTGGTCAGGTAGAAGCGGCGCTCGGTCTCGATGACGTACTTGAACAGACCGACGACGTCCCGGTACTCCCGGTAGAGCTTGAGCTCCATCTCGGTCTCGTACTTCTCGAGATCCTCGGCACTCATCCCTACGTTCCCCTCAGCTGTGCGTACGTCCAACCATTGTGGACCACAGGCGCGGCCCGGAGAGCCTGACCGGGCGGGCCGGTGGGCCTTTGCGCAGGACCTGGCCCAGCAGCTTCGTCAGCCCGTTCGGATAGATCGTCTCGCGGGTGGCGGCCAACTGGTCCAGAGTCCACCAGCGCAGCTCGTCCGTGCTGCGCTGTTCGAGCTCGGTCTGGCCCGAGACATCGGTCTCGACCGTGTCGGTGCGGGCCAGGTAGTACCACTCGTCCTGGGCGTACATACGTCCGTCGAACTGGAACTCGGTCGCACGGGTGGCCAGGAGCGCGCCCAGGTGCGCGTCGCGGATGCCGGTCTCCTCCGCGATCTCGCGGTACGCCGCGTCCGCGAGATCCTCTCCCTCCTCGACGCCGCCGCCCGGGGTGAACCACCACTGGCGGCCGGGTTCCTGCGGGTCGAACCCGTGCAGCAGCAGGATCCGGTCCTGCGGATCGAGCAGCAGCACCCGCGCCGCCCGGCGCCGCTTCGGTCCCATGCACGGCCTCTCGTCGTCCGAGCCCCGCTCACGCTCCGCGCGTGCGCCGTCGCTTCACTATGCCAGCGACCGTACCCGCCCCCGCGGTGATCAACACCAGCGCCCCGCCGCCGACCGCCGCGTAGGCGGCCAGGCCGAGCGGTCCGTGGTCGGTCGCGGCGCGTCCGGGGAGGGCGTCGAAGACCGTCGTGCGGGCGATGCTGTGCATGGAGCCGAGCGGGAGGACGACGCCCTCGACGCGGCCGACCACGGTCGAGGCGGGGACGGTGCCGCCGAGCTGGTCGAGGTGGACCCGGGAGTCCTCCGAGATCGCCCGGTTGTCACCCATCAGCCACAGCCGCCCGGCCGGGACCGTGGCGGAGAACTGCTGGTCGGCGGGGCCGGCCCGGCCCACAGTCGGGTTCTCGTCGAGGTAGGTCTCGTTGACGGGGACGCCGTTGACGGTGACCCGGCCCTGGGCGTCGCAGCACTTCACCACGTCCCCGCCGACACCGATGACCCGCTTCACCATGGCGGTGTTGCCCCAGTCGGTGTCCTTGAAGACGACGATGTCGCCCCGGCCGATGTCGGAGCCGGAGACCTTCTCGGCGATGACCGTCTGCCCGGCGTTGACCGTCGGCTCCATCGATCCGGTCGGCACCTGGTACGGGCGGTACTGCAGGGCGATCAGCACGAAGCCGCCGACCATCGCGACCAGCCCGATCCCGATGCCCAGCGCCTGGATCACCGCGCCCGCCGTGGGCTTCCGTCCCGCCATGTGCCGCTCCCCGCTCGATACCGCGATGCCGCCGCACACGGCGGAGGGCCGTGGTGCGTTCGAGCAGATTACTCGTCGGTACCACGGCCCCCGCAAGAGTTCACCGAAGAACGGCGAGGAAGGGCGGAGAACGCCGGCCGCTACTTCTGGCGCAGCTTGCGCCGCCGGTTCAGCCAGGTGAGCGGGACGGCGGCGGCGAGGCCGGCGAAGCCCGGGTGGCCCGCGGTGAGAGCGAGCGCCTGGTTGGTGATGCCCGGCTGGGAGAAGGTGTCCGGGATCGGCAGCGTCTTCCAGTGCGAGATCGGCCAGGCCACCACGATCGCGCGGCCCACCACGTCCTTGTCCGGCACCGAGCCGCCACCGGGCTCGTCCGAGTGGTAGCGCGAGTCGAGCGAGTCCTGGCGGTGGTCGCCCATGACGTAGATCGAGTCGGCCGGGACCTTGAACGTGGGGATGTTCTTGTCGCCGCAGGCGGTGCTGCCCGGGTAGAGGTAGGGCTCGGTCAGCGCCTTGCCGTTGACGTAGACCGGGCCGGTGCCCTTGCAGCTGATGGTGTCGCCGCCGACCGCGATGACCCGCTTGATCAGATCCTTCTCGTTGACCGAGGGCATCAGGCCGATCCAGGACAGCACGTCCTGGAAGCCGCGGACGAAGCCGTTGCTGCTCTGCTGCTGGCCGGGCTCGCCCGCCAGCCAGTCGCTCGGGTCGTGGAAGACCACGACCTCGCCCCGGGAGGGCTTGGCGCCGAAGTTGGGCGTCAGCTTGTCGACCAGGACGCGGTCGCCGACCTGGAGGGTGTTCTCCATCGAGCCCGAGGGAATCGAGAAGGCCTGCACCAGGAAGGTCTTGATCAGCAGCGCGAGCGCGAGCGCCACGATGACGAGGATCGGCAGCTCCTTCCAGAAGGAGCGCTGCTTCTTCGCCGTCTTCGTCGACGCGGCTGTGGCCGCGGCGCTCGCCGTGGCGGACGGGCCGTCGGGTTCGTCGCCCAGGGCACCCCCGCCCGCGCCGCCTCCGGCAGAACCGCCGGAGCCGAGGTAGTCCTCGTCCCGAGAGAGGTCCGGAGTCGAACTCCCCGCCTGATCGCCCATCTTCTCCGCAGCCTCGCTCTTCTCCTCGGCGGCTTCCCCGCGTGCCTTGTCGTCCACGGACCCTACGGTACGGCCGCCGGAGTCCTCGGGCTCGCCGACACCAGAGCGGGCACCGATCACCAAGTCCCCCACGTCGCCTCCTCGCTACCTTGCACCTGCACCCGCTACCACCCGTCCCACCCGCGACACCTCACGTGCGGCGGCCCCGGCGAAGGCGCCCCACCCCAGGCGCAGCCGCGACCACACCCATAACGATCGGGAGTTCCGCAGGAACCGGGTGGAGGGGTCCCGCCGAGGAAACTTGACGAACACTTTGCTGACCGCCCGGTAGGGACTGCCAGCGCGAGATCGGCCAGACAATCGCGACGGCCCGTCCCACCACGTCCTTCTCCGGCACGAAGCCGCCCCCCGGCTCGCTCATGTGGTACCGGGAGTCGGCCGAGATGTCGCGATGGTCACCCATCACCCACAACTCCCCGGCCGGCACCGTCACCTTGAACGGGATCCGCGAGGGCGGGTTGCCCGCGTAGAGGTAGGGCTCGTCGATCTCGTGCCCGTTGACCGTGATCTTCCCGTCGGCGCCGCAGCAGGCGACGGTGTCGCCCGGCAGGCCGATGACCCGCTTGATCAGGTCGCGGTCCGAGGGCAACAGGCCGAGGAAGGTGAAAGCGCCCTTCACAGCGCCGAGCACCGGGCCCGAGGAGGGCACCGGGTCGTTGGCGAGCCAGTCGCTCGGGTCGTTGAAGACGACGACGTCACCACGCTGCGGGGTCCAGCCGAACCACGGCGAGAGCTTGTCCACGGCCACCCGGTCGCCGATGGCGATGGTGTTCTGCATCGACCCCGAGGGGATCGAGAAAACCTGGACCAGGAAGGTCTGCAGCAGCAGTGTGATCGCCAGCGCCACCCCGATGACCAACGGCACCTCCCGCACCAGCGAGCGTTGCCGCCGCCGCTTGGCGCGCAGCGCGCTGCGGCGTCGGTCCGCGCGCCCGCGACCGGCGCGCGAGCTGTCCCCGGCTCCGGCGGGGTCGGCGAAAGCGCTGTCCTGGGCGGAGGACGTCTCCGGGGAGGACGGCTCTGCGGAGAACGTCTCCGGGGAGGACGTGAAGTCGTGGCGCATCGGCGCCGGTTCCGCGCCGCCGCGCGGCTTACCCCTGGTGCCCACGGGCCGCACCTCCCGCCGCGATCGCACGGTCCAGCGTGGCGAAGACCGCCGGGCGACCGAGCGAGCGCCAGTGACCGACGGGCATGATGACCCACTCCGCGCGCCCGACGACCCGGCTCACCGGCACGAAGCCGCCGCCGGGGTCGCCCAGGTGCGCGCGGGAGTCCGCGGAGACGGCCCGGTTGTCCCCGAGCACGAACAGCTCGCCGGCCGGCACCTGCACCACGAACGGGAAGCTCGACGGCGCGGCGCCCGGGTAGAGGTAGGAGCTCTCGTCGAGCGGCACGCCGTCGACGGTGATCCGGCCATGGACGTCACAGCACTTGACGGTGTCGCCGCCGATGCCGATGACGCGCTTGACGAAGTCGTTGCCCGAACCGTCCTCGGTGTCCTGGGTCACGGTGTCGACGAAGGAGCCACGGCCGTCGAAGACGATCACGTCGCCGCGCTGCGGGGCGCCGCCGAAGTCGTAGGAGAGCTTGTTGACCAGCACCCGGTCACCGACCGCGAGGGTGTTCTCCATCGAGCCGGACGGGATCGTGAACGGCTGGGCGACGAAACGGTTCACCAGCACCAGGACCAGGACGCAGACCGCGACGAGCGCGAGCGTGCCGCGCCACTGCCGCATGACACGCAGGGCGCCGGGAACGCCGAAGGACCGCGACGGCGCCTCGGTCCCCTCGTCGTCGACGGGGGACGGAGCGCTGTCGCGGTCCTCGGGAAGCTGCTGCGTTTCCATGGCGGGCAGCAGCCTAAGCCATCAGGCTGAGCGCGAAACTCAGTTGTCGCGCTTCTCCTTGATCTTGGCGGCCTTGCCGCGCAGCTCGCGCAGGTAGTAGAGCTTCGCGCGACGGACGGCGCCACGGGACACGAGCTCGATCTTCTCGACGATCGGGGTGTGCACCGGGAAGGTGCGCTCGACGCCGACGTTGAAGGAGACCTTGCGGACCGTGAAGGTCTCGCGGACGCCCGCACCCTGGCGGCGGATGACAACACCCTTGAACTGCTGGATACGGGAGCGGTTGCCCTCGATGACGCGAACGTGGACGTTCACGGTGTCACCGGCGCGGAAGGTCGGGATGTCATCGCGGACCGACGCGTTGTCGATCTCGCTGATCAGGTTGGTCATGATCTCTCCATCACGAGCGCCACAGGCCGCCCGCGGAATAGTTCTGCAGATGAGGAGCTGTGTGTCAGCCGGTTCCCGTCGTCCCCCCTGAGGCAGAGGCGGCGGTCCTGTGCACGGCGCGAGCGCCGCTGCGGCCGGAGACAGGCAGCAAGGGGTTATTCTGCCACGGCCTCGGGGGACTGGAGAAATCGACCGCTCGCCTCGTCCCACCAGACGCCGAGGGCGGCCAGCGCCTTGAGGTCGTGCTTGTCCATCTCCTCGCGCCGCCAGCGGGCCACCAGGTCCGGGCGGTGGGCGAGGGTGCGGGCGAAGGCCTGCTCCCGGCGCCAGCGGGCGATCTTGCCGTGGTGGCCGCTGAGCAGCACCTCGGGCACCTCGCGGCCGCGCCACTCGGCGGGCTTGGTGTAGACGGGACCCTCCAGCAGGTCCGCCATCCTCCCGGGCGCGAAGGAGTCGTCCTGGTGCGACTCGGCGTTGCCGAGCACGCCCGGCAGCAGCCGGGCCACGGCCTCGACGATGACCAGCACGGCGACCTCGCCGCCGGCCAGCACGTAGTCGCCGATGGAGACCTCGACGACCGGCATCCGGTCGGCGGCGTCCTCGATCACCCGGCGGTCGATGCCCTCGTAGCGGGCCGGCGCGAAGGCCAGCCACGGCTCCGCGGCGAGCTGCTGGGCCAGCTCCTGGGTGAACGGCCGCCCGCTGGGCGTCGGGACGACGAGCGTCGGCACCGCGCCCTCCCCCGGCCCGGAGGCAACGACGGCGTCGAGCGCCTCGGACCACGGCTCGGCCTTCATCACCATGCCGGGGCCACCGCCGTAGGGGGTGTCGTCCACGCTGCGGTGGATGTCGTGGGTGAACCCGCGCAGCTCGTGCAGCCGCACGTCCAGCTGCCCGCGGGCGCGGGCCTTGCCCACGAGGGAGAGGTCGAGCGGGGCGAGGTACTCGGGGAAGATCGTGACGACGTCGATCCGCATCAGGCGTCGGCCTCGCCGCTCTTCTCGTCCGCGGCGTCCGGCTCGTCCTCGCGGGAGGAGGCGACGACGGCCTCGGCGGCGTCGATCAGGCCCGGCGGCGGGGTGATCACGGCGCGCTGCGCCTCCAGGTCGATCTCCGGGACGAACTCGGAGACGAACGGCACCAGCACCTCCGTCCCGTCCGGGCGGAGGACCGTCAGCAGGTCCTGGTAGGGCAGGTGCAGCACCTCGGTGAGCTCGCCCACGAGGGTGCCGTCGGTCAGCACCACGTCGAGGCCGACCAGCTGGTGGTCGTAGTACTCGTCCGGGTCCTCCGGGGTGTCCTCCGGGTCGATCTCGGCGATCAGCATGGTGCCGCGCAGCGCCTCGGCGCCGTTGCGGTCGTGGACGCCCTCGAAGCGCAGCAGCAGCCGCCCGCTGTGCACCTTGCCGGAGGCGACGGTCAGCGGACCGGCCGAGCTCGGGTCGGTCATCAGCACCGCGCCGGGGCCGAGCCGCAGCTCGGGCTCGTCGGTGCGCACCTCGACGGTGACGTCGCCCTTGATCCCGTGGGCGCGGCCGATCCGGCCGACGATCAGCTGCACTGTTCCGCGTCTCCTTCAGACTTCACGAACAAACAAAGGACCGGCTGGGATCAAGGATCCCAGCCGGTCCGCAGAGGTGCCTCTCAGCAGCCGCTCAGCGGGCGCTGTCCACGTCGACCAGGTCGACGCGGACACTGCGACCGCCGAGGGCGGTGACCACGGTGCGGAGCGCACGAGCCGTGCGCCCACCGCGGCCGATGACCTTGCCCAGGTCCTCGGGGTGCACGCGCACCTCAAGGACCCGGCCCCGGCGGAGCTCACGCGAGCGGACCTGGACGTCGTCCGGGTTCTCGACGATGCCCTTCACCAGGTGCTCGAGGGCTTCCTCCAGCATGCTCAGGCCTCGGCGGAAGCGTCGGACTCGGCAGCGGCCTCGTCCTTCTTCTCCGTCTTCTTCGCCTTCGGGGTGATGGCGACACCGGTCGTCGAGTCCTCGAAGCCGGCGACGGCCTTGGCGAAGAGGTGCGAGAAGTCGGTGATCTTCGGCTCGGCGACCTTCAGCGGCGCCGGGGCCTCGAGGCCCTTGAACTTCTGCCAGTCGCCGGTCAGCTTCAGGATGGCGAGCACGGCCTCGGTCGGCTGGGCGCCGACGCTCAGCCAGTACTGCGCGCGGTCGCCGTCGACCTGGATGATCGAGGGGTCGTAGGTCGGCTGGTAGATGCCGATCTCCTCGATCGCACGGCCGTCGCGCTTGGTGCGCGAGTCGGCGACGACGATGCGGTAGTGCGGGGAGCGAATCTTGCCGAGACGCTTCAGCTTGATCTTGACTGCCACGGGAGTGGTTCTCCTGGTTTTGACGTGGGTGAGCAGCCGCGCATTCCACGTGGGGTTGCGGCTGCTGGCTGCTCGACGGACACGTCAGCCGGAGGAGAGAGGGGTCCTGCTCGGCTGCCGAGTACTCAGCGATCCATTCTGCCATATCGGCGCATGAGGCTTGACCGCGGGCAGCGAGTTGCAGCACCTGGGAGCGCGGGGCTCTGCTTGACGAACTGCGTACGCGAGAAACCACCCTGCGCGGATGGCCCTGCTCGGTGGGGACCATCCGCTCATCGGTGGCTTGTCGCGCACGCAGTTCGTCAGGCAGAGCCCCGCGCCCCTACCGGCGCTTTCAGCGCCTGGGACGGGGTTCGGCGATCTGGAAGGTCTCTCCGCAGTTGCCGCAGACGATCGGCGCCTGGGACAGCACGGAGGGGACCACCCGAACGTTGCGGCCGCAGCCGCAGACCGCCTTGACGCGGACGCCACCCCCGGAGGAGCCGTGTCGCGTGGCCGGACCGCGGAACGTCCGCGAACGGTCCAGCACGCCGCTGGTCGCCGCGGCGTGGTCGCCGAGCGCCTGCTGCAGGCGATCAATCGTTTCCGCAAAGCGCTCGCGGGTCTCCGGTCGCATGGTGACCAGGGAGAACCCGGAGCTCGGATGAGGATCGGCGTTGTGGTCCAGGCCGAGCTCGTCGGCGAGGGCCAGGAAGCGCCGGTTGTGGTAACGCCCGGCCCGGGAGGTGTCCCGGATGCCGCGCGCGGCAGCGAGGCCGTGTGCGGCCTCGTGCAGCAGCCGCTCGAAACCCAGCTCGGTGCCGCAGGCCGAGGAGGACTCCCCGATCAGCGACTCCGGGGCTGCGAGATTCGGCAGGTCGGAGTGGAAGCGCTGGATGTCGCCCCAGGCGACGGCCAGCTCAGCGGCGAGAACAAGAGGTTGTGTCGTGCTCACGCAACGCAAACGAGGAAGGTTCCCGGGATGTTCCGCAGATTCAGGAATTGTTGAAGGCTTTATTTTTCCGTGACCTGGGCCACATCCGGGGGCCATCGCGGTCCGATTCGCCACCCGTCAGCCATCTTCCGTTCTCGGAAAGGTAGTTGACCAAACGGAGCAGGCCGGTCCGAGGCCCCCTGTTCGGGGGTCCCGGACCGGCCCTGCTACGACGATCGGCTGAGCGTGGTCTCAACCACCGAGACGGGTCTCAGTAGGCGCGCGCCACGATCGCCACATTGCCGGCCTGGTCGTCCTCGGCCGGCACGGAGCCGTCCTCGGCGACGATGCAGCGCACCGAGACACCGTCGGCGGCCAGCTTGGCCTCGCCCTCCGGGCCCAGCTCGGCCCAGGAGATGCGGCCCCAGCCGGTCGCCGCGGCCTCGCGGGCCTCCTCGATCGAGGCGACGTCGACGGTACGGGCCAGCCGGCGCTCGCGGGACTGGCGCAGCAACAGCGCCTGGTCCTCCTCCAGGATCGTCGGCACCAGAGCGGCCAGCGCGTCGGCGTTGACCGGCTCCTTGCCGCCGGCGATGCGGCGGACCAGCATGGCCGTGCCGTTCTCCAGGTCGCGCGGGCCGACCTCGATGCGCAGCGGAACGCCCTTGAGCTCCCAGTCCACCGCGCGGCGGCCGAACGGGGTGTCCGTCCTGTCGTCGACGACCACGCGGACGCCGACGGCCTCCAGCTGGGCGCCGATCTCGCGGACCTTGGCCAGCACGGCGTCGTCGCCCTTGATCGCCAGCACGACCGCCTGGACGGCGGCGAGGCGGGGCGGAACGCGCAGGCCGCTGTCGTCGCCGTGCGACATGATCAGGCCGCCGACCATGCGGGTGGAGACACCCCAGGAGGTCTGCCAGACGTGCTCGCGCTCGCCCTCGCCCTTGAGGTAGGTGGTGTTGAACGCCTTGGCGAAGTTCTGACCCAGCTCGTGGCTGGTGCCCATCTGCAGCGCCTTGCCGTCGCCCATCATGCCCTCGAGGGTGAGGGTGTTGATCGCGCCCGCGAAGCGCTCCTTGGCCGTCTTGCGGCCGAGGACCACGTCGATGCCGAGCACGTTGGTCATGAAGTCGCCGTAGACGTCGGTGTGGATCATCGACGCGTAGGCGTGCGCGTCCTCGTAGGTGGCGTGGGCCGTGTGGCCCTCCTGCCAGAGGAACTCGGTGGTGCGCAGGAAGACGCGCGGACGCAGCTCCCAGCGGACGACGTTCGCCCACTGGTTGATCAGCAGCGGCAGGTCGCGGTGGCTCTGGACCCACTTGGAGAAGTACTCGTTGATGATCGTCTCGGAGGTGGGCCGGACGACGACCGGCTCCTCCAGCTCCTTGCCGCCGCCATGGGTCACCACGGCGAGCTCGGGAGCGAAGCCCTCGACGTGCTCGGCCTCACGCGTCAGGTAGGACTGCGGGATGAACATCGGGAAGTAGGCGTTCTGCGCGCCGGCCTTCTTGATCCGCGCGTCCATCTCCTGCTGCATCCGCTCCCACAGGCCGTAGCCGTACGGTCGGATGACCATGGTGCCGCGCACCGGACCGTTGTCGGCCAGCTCGGCCTTGTTGATCAGATCCTGGTACCAGCGCGGGAAGTCCTCCGCCTGGGGGGTGAGAATGGGAGCCTTTGCCATGGGGCGAATGGTACGGGGCTGAAAGGCTCCGGCTCCAATCAGATCCCTGCCCGGACCGCGGCAAGGGGGACCGTCCGGCCTATGGACGCCGGGCTGCTCGCGCGCTTGATTGGAGGCAGACCCCCGGCACGTCCGACTTGAGGAGCCGTCACATGGTCTCTGCGCATACGACTCGGACGAGCGCCCGGCAACGGGCGCGGGACTGGGCGGAGATCCAGGAGCGGATGCTCGTCCCCCTCTACGAGGCGGTCTACGACCGCCTCGACATCGGCCCCGCGACGTCCGTGCTGGGCCTCGGCTGCCGCAGCGGACTGGCCCTGCTGCTGGCCGCCGCGCGCGGGGCGGAGGTCGCCGGGCTGGAGCCGGAGGCGGAGCTGCGGGAGCTGGCGCAGGACCGCTCGCTGCGCGTCCTGTCCGACGTCTACCGCGAGCTCTCCCCCGGGCTGCCGGGCCTCGGCGCGACCCACTCGGTCGTCACGGCGTTCGAGCACCTCTCCTGCACGGCGGTCCCACAGGCCCTGGTCCGCGACGCGGCGGCGCTGACGCTGCGCGGCGGGCACGTCGCCCTGGCTGTCTGGGGCCCCGAGGAGCGGTGCGAGACGGCCGCCGTCCTCGACGTCGCCCGCCGCCACGGCGGCTACGACGCGTTCGCGCTCTCCGCCCCCGGCGCTCTGGAGTCCCTCGTCACCGGCGCGGGCCTGCGCCCGGCCGGCGGCGGACGGGTGTGCTGCCCGTACGCCTACCCCGACCTGGAGAGCGCGCTGCGCGGGCTGGTGTCGACGGGGTTCTTCGACGCGGCGACGGAGTTCGCCGGCGAGCGGCAGGTGGAGAAGGAGCTCAGGGAGGCGCTGTTCCCGTTCACCAGGCGGGACGGGTCGGTGCGGATGGAGAACGTCTTCCGGTACGTGCTGGCGGAACGGATCCGCTGACGGATCCGCTAGGACCTCACGGACTCGAGGCCGGCGACGCGGTAGGCGTCGTCCTCGTCGAGGGTCTCGTGTTCCATCAGGGCGTTCGCCAGGGAGTCGAGTTGGTCGCGGTGGGCGACCAGCTTGCGGCACGCCTCCTCGTAGCACTCCGACACGATCCGGCGCGCCTCCTGGTCCACCGCGTCCAGCGTGCTCGGCGCGGCCGCCAGGCCGTAGGCGCCCTGGGTGTCGCTCGGGATGGCGGTCAGACGACCGACCCGCTCGCTCATGCCCCAGCGCCCCGCCATGCCGCGGGCGATGTTGGTGACCTGCTCCAGATCGCTCTCCGCGCCCGTCGTGACCACCCCGTAGACCACCTGCTCCGCGGCCATGCCGCCGAGGGCCCCGATGATGCGGCCGCGCAGGTACTCCTCGGTGTAGGAGTAGCGGTCCGCCTCAGGCGTGGAGAGTGTGACGCCGAGCGCCCGACCGCGCGGCACGATGGTGATCTTGCGGACCGGGTCCGCGCCGGGCTGCAGCATGCCGAGCAGTGCGTGGCCGGACTCGTGGTACGCCGTGCGGAGCCGGTCCGC
Organism: Streptacidiphilus sp. MAP12-33; assembly: GCF_041261265.1. Classification (NCBI taxonomy): domain Bacteria; kingdom Bacillati; phylum Actinomycetota; class Actinomycetes; order Kitasatosporales; family Streptomycetaceae; genus Streptacidiphilus; species Streptacidiphilus sp. MAP12-33. The sequence goes on along the minus strand of NZ_JBGCCA010000014.1, from coordinate 140,124 downwards.
GTCCGGCATGACCAGCGCGCGGACGGCGCCGAGCTGGACCTTCTCCAGCGCCTCGGAGAAGTCCCGCGCCGAGACCTCGTCGTCCTTGCGCTTGACCGCGAGCAGCGCCGCCTCGTTGGCCAGGTTGGCGAGCTCGGCGCCGGTCATGCCGGGGGTGGTCTTGGCGACCTGCTCCAGGTCCACGTCGTTCGCCAGCGGCTTGTCGCGGGTGTGGATCTTCAGGATCGCCTCGCGGCCGGTGCGGTCCGGCGGGCTGACCATCACCGTGCGGTCGAAGCGCCCGGGCCGCAGCAGCGCCGGGTCGAGCACGTCGGAGCGGTTGGTCGCGGCGAGGACGACGACACCCTCGGCGCCGGAGAAGCCGTCCATCTCGGTGAGGATCTGGTTGAGCGTCTGCTCGCGCTCGTCATGACCGCCCATGGAGTTGCCGCCGCCGCGGGCGCGGCCGATGGTGTCGATCTCGTCGATGAAGATGATGGCCGGCGCGACCTTGCGCGCCTCGGCGAACAGCTCGCGCACCCGGGACGCGCCCACGCCCACGATCATCTCGATGAACTCCGACGCGGAGGCGGAGAAGAAGGGGACGTTCGCCTCACCGGCGACCGCGCGGGCCAGCAGCGTCTTGCCGGTGCCGGGCGGGCCCGCCAGCAGGACGCCGCGCGGCATCTTCGCGCCGAGCTTGCGGTAGGCGTCCGGGCGCCGCAGGAAGTCGACGACCTCGGTGAGCTCGTCCTTGACCTCGTCGATCCCGGCCACGTCGTCGAAGGTGGTCCGCTTGGCGCCGGGCGCGAGCTCCACCGGCTTCGGCGGCGCCTTGCGGGCCAGCCCGCCCATCCCGCCGCCGGCGCTCATCCGGCGGGCGATGAAGACCCAGAGCACGACCAGCAGCAGCATCGGTGCCAGCGAGATGAGCAGGTTGGCGAGGAAGCTGCGCTCCTTCACCACCGGCTCGGCGTCGACCTTGACGTTCTGGGCCGTCAGCTCGGACCACAGGTTGTCGTCGGCGAACGCCGGACGGGTGGTGGTGAAGTTCTGGTACGTCTGCTTGTCGTTGTTCGGGTTCGGCTGGGCGCTCTTGAGCTTGCCCTGGATGGACTCGCCCTTGGCGTAGATCTCCGAGACCTGACCGGCGTTCAGCTGCTTGGTGAACTCGGTGTACGGGACGTTGGTCTTGCTCCCGCCCCCGAACGCGCTGAGCAGCAGATCCACCAGGAGGAAGACGACCAGCGCGGTGAGGATCATGCTGAACCAGTTGCCCCGCGAGGTCTTCCGCGGCGGCGGGGGCGTCGGCGGGGCGCCCTCCGACCGCCAGAGCTTGTCGGGATCCTCACGGGGCGGCACGGGGCTGGTCACCCTTGTGACAATACGGACAATCAGGACACGTCGCCAGCGCCCGCGCCGGGCCACTCCTCCGCGGTCAGCGCGTATCGCTCGTGGTCGCGCCAGGCCTCCTGGAGGAACAGCATCCGCGGGGTGTACCCCTCCAGGCGGAAGCCGAGGCGCTTGGCCATCGCGATGGACGGGCCGTTCTCCGGCTGCACGTTGATCTCCAGCCGGTGCAGGCCGAGGCCCCCCTCGGTCTGCGGGCGGAAGCAGGCCCCGACGACGAGCCGCATGCCCTCGGTCATGCGACCGGTGCCGTTGTAGGGGAGGTAGGAGTTGTAACCGAGGGACGCGTTCTGGAAGCGCCCCCGGACGACGTTCGACACGTTGCAGGTGCCGACGAGGCCGCCGTCCTCGGTGTCGAAGACCAGGAACGTGCGCAGGGTGTCCCCCTGACGCCGCACCATGTCCGGCAGCGCCTCGGGCTCGACGGGGTTCCACCGCCCGATGTGCTCCGCCGAGCGGGTGACGGCCGCGTAGTACGCGGCGGCGTCGGAGAGTTGAGGGAAACGGATCTCTACACGCATGCAGCAACCATAGTCATTGAAGGGGCGCGGGGAACTGCGCGAGAAACGCGCGGTTCCCCGCGCCCCCGAAGGGTTACAGCAGGTCCTTGAACTCCTTGGGGAGCTCGAAGTCCGAGGGGCCCTGGCCGGGGCCGAGGCCGAAGGCGCCGCCGGGCTGGGCCGTGCCGTCGGTCTTCTTCTGGGCCGCCTGCTGCGCGTCCTGCTGGCGCTTGAGCGGGTTGCCGCTCTGGCGGCGGCCCTTGGCCGCCTTCTGCTGCTTGGGCTTGCGCGACGCGCCCCCGCCCATGCCCGGCATGCCCGGCATCCCGGGGATGCCCTTGCCACCGGCCATCGCGGACATCATCTTGCGCGCCTCGAAGAAGCGCTCGACCAGGCTGGAGACCTCGGAGACGTGGACGCCGGAGCCCTTGGCGATACGCGCGCGGCGCGAGCCGTTGATCAGCTTCGGATCGTCGCGCTCCGCCGGGGTCATCGACTTGATGATCGCGCCCACCCGGGCGACGTCCTTGTCGTCGATGTTGTTGATCTGGTCCCGCATCTGCGCCATGCCGGGCAGCATGCCGAGCAGCTTCGTGATCGAGCCCATCTTGGCGACCTGCTCCAGCTGGGCCAGGAAGTCGCCGAGACCGAACTCCTTGCCGCCCTTGCTGGCGAGCTTGGCGTGGACCTTGGCGGCCTCCTCCTGGGAGAAGGTCTTCTCGGCCTGCTCGATCAGGGAGAGGACGTCACCCATGCCCAGGATGCGCGAGGCCATCCGGTCCGGGTGGAACGCGTCGAAGTCCTCGAGCTTCTCGCCGTTGGAGGCGAACATGATCTGGCGGCCGGTGACGTGCGCCACCGACAGGGCCGCGCCACCGCGGGCGTCGCCGTCGAGCTTGGACAGCACGACACCGGTGAAGTCCACGCCCTCGAGGAACGCCTGGGCGGTGGTGACCGCGTCCTGGCCGATCATGGCGTCGACGACGAAGAGGACCTCGTCCGGGTTGATCGCGGCGCGGATGTCCGCGGCCTGCTGCATCAGCTCGGCGTCGATGCCGAGGCGGCCGGCGGTGTCGACGATGACGACGTCGTACTGCTTGTTCTTGGCGTAGTCGATCGAGTCGCGGGCGACCTTGACCGGGTCACCGACGCCGTTGCCCGGCTCGGGGGCGTAGATCGCGACACCGGCGCGCTCGGCCATGACGCCGAGCTGGGTGACCGCGTTCGGGCGCTGGAGGTCACAGGCGACCAGCAGCGGGGTGTGCTTCTGGTCCTTGAGCCACTTGGCCAGCTTTCCGGCCAGGGTGGTCTTACCGGCACCCTGGAGACCGGCCAGCATGATGACCGTGGGGCCGGTCTTGGCGTAGCGCAGGCGGCGGGTCTCGCCACCGAGGATGCCGATGAGCTCCTCGTTGACGATCTTGATGACCTGCTGGGCCGGGTTCAGCGCGGCGCTGACCTCGGCGCCGGCCGCGCGCTCCTTGATCCGGGAGATGAAGGCACGCACCGCCGGGAGGGCGACGTCCGCCTCCAGCAGGGCGATGCGGATCTCACGGGCGGTGGCGTCGATGTCCGCCTCGGAGAGGCGGCCCTTGCCCCGGAGGTTCTTGAACGTCGCTGCGAGGCGGTCGGAAAGGGTGTCGAACACGTCGGTCGCGGGTCCTCGTTGCTCGGGGGCGGGAAGAGATTCGCCTTCCAGGGTATCTGCCCGCCCGACGGTCCCGGGAACGCACCCGCAAGAGGGGCCGGCAGCGGGGGGCCAGAGCAAGGAGCGCCCGCCGCGAAGCGGCTGATGTCCGCAGCGGGCCGAGTCTGGGCGGGGCGGACGAGGGGGCACCCCCGGCCGAAGGCTGGGGGCGGGAGTCCGGGCGCCGCGACGCTGGCCCCCTGCTGCCGGCCCCTCTCAGCCACCCGTACGGGGGGACCCTGCGCGAGTCTTCCCCGCGGTGCGGCGGGACGTCACCAGCATGGGTGTATGTCGCTGGTCGCCAAGCTGATCTACGCCCGCCGTCACCCGCTGCTGAAACGCCTCGTGCAGGAGGTGCTCGCGCTCTACGGGGTCGAGGTGCCCGCCGCCGCCGAGATCGGGCCGGGGCTCGTCGTCTTCCACCGGGGCTTCGGGCTGGTCCTGCACCCCTACACGACCCTGGGCGCCGACGTCGTCCTCTACAACAACGTCACCATCGGCCGCGCCGATCCCTGGGTTCCGCAGGAGCTCAGCCGGATGGAGCGCGTCGTCGTCGAGGACGGCGCCGTCCTGTGCTCGGGCGCGCGCGTGGTCTGCAAGGACGGCGTGCTGACCGTCGGCGCGGGCACCATCGTCGGCGCCAACGCCGTGCTGACGCGCTCCACCGGGCCGAACGAGATCTGGGCCGGGGTGCCGGCCCGCCGCGTGGGCTTCAGGGAACCGCTGCCCGGGCCCGTGGACAGGCAGCCTCAGGCCAGCAGCGCCCGCTCCACCGAGCGCGCCAGCTCCGTCGCCGCCGCGTCCGAGAGCGGCTGACCGGCCGCGTCGGTGAGGTAGAAGGCGTCGACCGCGTCCGCGCCCAGCGTGGAGATGCGGGCGCGGTGCACGCGCACGCCCGTACCCTCCAGCGCGCGGCCGATCCGGTGCAGCAGGCCGGGCGCGTCGTGGGCGCGGACCTCCAGCACCGTGGCCGACGCGCTGCTCCCCCGCGCCACCGTCACGCGCGGCGGCGGGGCGACCACGCCGCGCCGCCGGGGCGCGGACGCGTCGCGCTCGGCGAGGCGGCGGGCGACGTCCAGGCCGCCGTCCAGCGCACGGCGGATGTCGGCGCGCAGCCGCGCCGCCTCCGGCACGTCGCCGAACTCCGCGGCGACCTTCCAGGTCAGCACGAGGACCGGGCCGGCGCCGATCGGGTCCAGCTCACGGATCGCGGCCGTGCGGACGGCGAGGCGGTGCAGGGCGAGGACACCCGCGACGGTCGGCAGCACGTCCGGGCGGTCCGGCAGGGCGAGGGTGAGCTCGACGCCCATCGCCTCGCTGCCGGTGCCCTCACCGCCCTCCGTCTCGGCGCGCACCGACAGCGCCGGGCCGACGGTCCTGGCCGCCTCGACGGCCAGCCGCTCCTCCTCCGCCGTGGCCTCGGTCGCGCTGTCCTGCGGCGGAGCGACGCCCGCGAGCGCCGCCGCCGCACGCTGGACCAGCTCGCCGACGAGCGTCGCGCGCCAGTTGCTCCACGCGGCCGGGCCGGTGGCCAGCGCGTCGGCCTCGGTCAGCGCGTGCAGCAGCTCCAGCGCGCCGACGGTGCCGACCGCGTCGGTGACCACCGCGACGGTGGCCGGGTCGTCCGGGTCGCGGCGCATCGCCGTCTCCACCAGCAGTAGGTGGTGGCGGACCAGCAGGGCGAGGGTCTCCACGTCCTGCTTGGGGAAGCCGATCCGGGTGGCCACGTCGCGAGTGATCACCTCACCGGCCTCGGAGTGGTCGCCCGGCCAGCCCTTGCCGATGTCGTGCAGGAACGCCGCGACCAGCAGCAGGTCGGGGCGGGCGACGCGACGGGTCATCGCGGCGGCGCGAACGGCCGTCTCGACCAGGTGCCGATCCACGGTCCAGCGGTGCACGGCGTTGCGCTGCGGCCGGCAGCGGACCCGCTCCCAGTCCGGCAGCAGCCGGGCCACCAGGCCCTCGGCCTCCAGCGCCTCCCAGACCGGGATCGCGCTCTCCCCCGCGCCCAGCAGCGTGATCAGCTGCTCGCGGGCCTCGTCCGGCCACGGCACCGGCAGCGGCTTCGCCTCGGCGGCGAGCCGCCGGACGGTGCTGAGCGCCAGCGGCAGGCCCGCCTGGGCGGCGGCTGCCGCCGCGCGCAGCGGCAGCACCGGGTCGTTTCCCGGCCGCGCGGGCGCGGCGAGCACGGCCTCGCCCTCCATCTCCACCACGCCCTCGGCCAGCGGACGGCGCTCCACCGGGCCGCGGGAGCCCGCCGCGCCACCCCCGAAGCCGAACATCCGGCGGCTGCCGCGCCCACTGCGGGCCCGCAGCACCCGCTCGACCTCACGCCAGGTGACGTCGGCGGCGTAGGCGATGACCCGGGCGGACTCGTAGACCTGCCGCAGCAGGATGTCCGCGTCCAGCAGACCGAGGTCGGCGGCGACGGCGTCCTGCTCCTGGAGACTCAGCCGGTCCGTGGTGCGGCCGGTGACCAGGTGCAGCGCGTCGCGGACGTCACGCAACCTGGTTGCCGCGTCGGCGAGACCGGCGCGCGGGGCGTCAGCGACCCAGGAGGCGGCCACCGCGTCCAGCGCGGTGACGTCACGCAGGCCGCCGCGCGCCTCCTTCAGGTCCGGCTCCAGCAGGAACGCGAGCTCGCCCTGGCGCTCGGCGCGCTCCCGGCACAGCTCGCGCAGCTCGGGCAGCCGCTTGGGCGCCGTCGCCCGCCAGTCGGCGAGGACGGCGGAGCGCAGCTGGGCGGTGAGCTCCTGGTCGCCCGCGACGTGGCGGGCGTCGAGCAGGCCCAGCTGGGCCTTGAGGTCCTCGGCGGCGACCTTGCGGGCCTGGCCCAGGTCCCGCACGGAGTGGTCGAGCGCCACGCCCTGGTCCCACACCGGGTACCAGAGCCGCTCGGCCAGCGCCGGGACGGCAGCCGCGCGGGCGCCGCCGTCGTGCAGCAGCAGCACGTCCAGGTCGCTGCGCGGGGAGAGCTCGCCGCGCCCGTAGCCGCCGACGGCGACCAGCGCGACGCCCTGCGCGGGCGCGCCCTGCAGCGCGTCGGCCAGCAGACCGGACAGCCAACGGTCCGTCAACTGCGACAGCGCCTGGCGCCGTGCCGCGCCGCTGCGCTCGTCCTCCCGCAGCAACGCGAGCCGCGCCGCCGCGTAGCCCGACCCGGCCGCCTGCTGGTCCGTCACGTTCTTCCCCGTTCCTCGGGAGTGCCCGCCTGCGGATACGGCGGAGCGGACCCGCGACCCTCATCGGTCGCGAGCCCGCTTCGCCTGCCCTGAACTGTGTAGCTGGAGTGGCTGCCTACAGCGCGTCCGGTCCGCGCTCCCCGGTGCGCACCCGCACCGCGGACTCGACCGGGACGCTCCAGACCTTGCCGTCACCAATCTTGCCGGTCCGGGCCGCCTTCACGATGACATCGATCACGCTCTCGGCGTCGTCGTCCTCGGCCAGCACCTCTATGCGGACCTTCGGCACCAGGTCGACGGTGTACTCCGCACCCCGGTAGACCTCGGTGTGGCCGCGCTGGCGGCCGTAGCCGCTGGCCTCGGTGACCGTCAGCCCGTGGACGCCGAAGGCCTGCAGGGCCTCCTTGACGTCGTCCAGGCGGTGGGGCTTGATCACGGCGGTGATGAGCTTCATCTCAGGCATCGACCTTCGTCTCGGCGGGGCTTTCGGCGGGGCTCTCCTCGGCGGCTGCCGTCTTGGTGACCGGGGCCGAGGGGGCGAAGGCCTTGGAGAGGGCCGCGCCCACCGCGCTGAAGTCGTACGCCGACTCGGCGTGCTCCGCCTGGTCGATACCGGCGATCTCGACCTCCTCGGAGACCCGGAAGCCGATGGTCTTCTGGATGACCGTGCCGATGATCCAGGCCAGGACGAAGGAGTAGGCGCCGACCGCGCCCACGCCGATCGCCTGCTTGCCCAGCTGCGAGAAGCCGCCGCCGTAGAAGAGGCCCTTGGCCGTGGAGCCGCCGCCACCGGTGGCCAGCAGACCGATCAGCAGGGCGCCGACCGCACCGCCGACCGCGTGGACGCCCACGACGTCGAGCGAGTCGTCGAAGCCGAACCTGTACTTGAGGCTGATCGCCCAGGCGCAGAGCGCGCCGCAGATCAGGCCGAGCGCGATCGAGCCGAGCGGGCTGATGTAGGCACAGGCGGGGGTGATGCCGACCAGGCCGGCGACCGCGCCGGAGGCGGCGCCCAGGGTGGTGATCGCCCCGTGCTTGATCCGCTCGAAGATCAGCCAGCCGACCATGGCGGAGGCGGTGGCGACCTGGGTGTTGGTGAAGGCGAGAGCGGCCAGGCCGTTGGCCGAGAGCGCGGAGCCGGCGTTGAAGCCGAACCAGCCGAACCAGAGCAGCCCGGAGCCGAGCATCACCAGCGGCAGGCTGTGCGGACGCATCGGGTCCTTCTTGAAGCCGACCCGCTTGCCGAGCACGAAGGCGAGCGCCAGACCGGCGATACCGGCGTTCAGGTGGACCGCTGTGCCACCGGCGAAGTCCAGCGCGCCGATGTGGTCGACCAGCCAGCCGCCCTTGCCGTTGTCGGTGTAGAAGACCCAGTGCGCGACCGGGAAGTACACGACGCTGACCCAGAAGGTGAGGAACAGGGCCCAAGCGGTGAACTTGGCCCGGTCCGCGATCGCGCCGGAGATCAGCGCGGGGGTGATCACGGCGAACATCAGCTGGAACATCGAGAAGGCAAAGGTCGGAATGGTTCCGGAGAGCTGGTTCATTCCGATGTGGCGCATGCCGACCATCGAGAAGTCACCGATCAGACCGTGGAAGGAATCCGGTCCGAAAGCGATCGAGAAGCCGAAGAGCACCCACAGCACTGTGACGATGCCGAGCGCGATGAAGCTCATGGCCAGCATGTTCAGGGCACTCTTGACCCGGACCATGCCGCCGTAGAAGAAAGCGAGGCCCGGGGTCATCAACATGACCAGGGCTGCGCTTATGAGTACGAATGCGGTGTCTCCGCCGCTGAAGCCGCTGGGCATCGGCGTCTCCTCGAAATGTCGGGCCGCTCCGATCCCGGGTATCCCGTCCCGTGCCCCCGGGGTCGTCGGCTGATGCTGAGGAGATTGACGCAGGCCGGTTTCCACAGATGACCTGGTGTTGTTTCGCATGCGTGACGAAGCTGACGCCGGTGTTACGCGGCGGTGAACGCAACCTCACCGAAAACCGGCCGCGAGAACCGTCCGAATGACCTGGCGTGGGGGAGCCGAGTCGGGTGAAGGGGGACGGCGCTCGCGGCCGGAGACCACGGTGTTCACGCGGGGAACCGCCTGTTCAGGCGCTGTTCCGGTTGGCCAGGCTGTCGGGGATGGTCTGGTCGATCTGCTCGCGCAGCCGACGCACGCTGGGGACGTCCTTGAACTCCCGCTCGGCCGCCTCCGTCGTCTTGCGCAGCCGCGTATTGACACGCTCCGAGCGGATGCGCGCGGCGATCTCCATGGCCTGCTCGGCGGTGGCCGCCGCCGCCTCGGGCTCGTGGTTGAGCACGTGGACGCTGGCCATGCCGATCAGGTTGAGGGCGTAGGAGCGCTTGTGGCTCGGATCCTCCGAGAAGAGCCGCACCGCCTCACCGATCTCGGGCTCCGCCTGCAACGCGTACACCTGGCTGCGGCCGGTGTGGTAGCACAGGTCGCGGTAGGAGTGGCCGTTCTCGGCGTGCAGCTCGGCCTCGGAGAAGAAGCCCAGCCAGTCCGGCATCGGGTCGTCCTTGCCGGCCTCGTCGAAGCAGTCCTCGGCGTGCCGGGCGGCCCGATAGCACTTGCCGGCCTCGCCGAGGTTGGCGTAGGCGCGGGCCTCCATGGCGTGCATCAGCGCGAGTTGGCGTGAACTCGCCGTGTCGCGGGAGCCGTACTGGGCCAGGTGGATCAGCTCCAGCGCGTCGCCGGGGCGGTTGAGGTGGATCATCTGACGGCACATGTCCGTCAGGATCAACGCGCCGAAGGGACGGTCCCCCGCCTCCTTGGCGGCGTGCAGCGCGAGCACGTAGTACTTCTGCGCGCTCGGATGCATGCCGACGTCGTAGGACATCCACCCGGCCAGATGGGCGAGTTGGGCCGTGGTCTGGAACAGGCGCTGGGTGGTGCCGGGGCTGTAGCTCTCCTGGAGCAGGTCGCACACCTCGTGCAGCTGGCCGACGACCGCCTTGCGGCGCAGGCCGCCGCCGTTCTGGGCGTCCCAGCGACGGAACATCTCGACCGTGGAACCGAGCAGGTCCAGCTCGGGCCCGGAAAGCCGGCCGGTGACCGCCTCGCCGTCGCGGGCGGCGGAGAGCACCGGGGTGGGGCGGCCGTGGGCGTTGGGCGTCAACCAGCGCTGCATCGGCTCGATCAGGGCGGAACCGGCCGTGAGCGCGAGGGAGGTGCCGAGGAAGCCCCGGCGGTTGAGCATCAGGTCGCTGCGCGAGTACTCGGAGATGAGTTGGACCGTCTGGTCCCCGCCCCAGGGCAGGTCGATACCGGAGCCGGGGGTGAGCGGCGCGACCGCCTTGAGGCCCAAGTCCTCGACGGGAACCGGGGATCCGAAGCGGTCCGAGAACAGCTCCGAGAGGATCTTCGGAATCGGCTCACGCGGCTGCTCGCCGTCCAGCCAGCGCCGCACCCGCGAGGTGTCGGTACTGATGTGGGCTGCGCCCATCTGGCGGGCACGGCGGTTGACCTGACGGGCCAACTCGCCCTTGGACCAGCCACTCCTGACGAACCACGCCGTCAGCTTGTCGTTGGGTTGCTTGTCGCCCACCGGAACGCCCCCATCCCGGGCTCGCGGCCGTCAGTTTGCTGTGGAGCGGGCTGAGTTGACAGTGCCGTTGAGCGATGACCGAACAAACTGTCGGCCGTGCCTCTGGCATACCCGCTGACGTGCTCATGTCGCGCCGGGTTCTCCGACCCTGCACCAGGAACGTAGCGCGATTTGCGCCGACCGGGGGAGCTTGCGCGAAGAAACGCCACCTTTCGCCACCCCTACGAGTGAACTTCCTGAGACTCACTCACGCTTCACTGGTGAGCAGGCCGTTCATCGCCGCAGTCCAGAAATAGCACACCGCCCGAACGTCGGCGCCGACTGCCCGAATTGTGCGGGCGCGAAGGCGGCGGGTCTGCGCCCCGTAACCAAGGTCTCCCCCGATCGGTTGGAGGTGAGTGGACTTGATGAGCACCGACTCCCTGTTCGGCGACAGCTGGCTCCGGGTTCAGCGGCGCCGGGCCAAGCTGACCCGGTCCGAGGCAGCCGCGGAGTACCGCTCACGCTGGGGCTGGACCGCGGAGTTGGAGGGGGACGCCCTCCGACTCCCCACCGGCCACGGCTTCGACGCGCTCGACATCCCCGAGCCGGCCGGCTGCCAGGCGCTGGTCCGCCTGGAGCGGATGGGCATCCGCCCCGGCCCGGTCCTCGCCGCGCAGGGCCGCGCGTTCTTCTTCGTCACCCCGCAGACGGCGTCCCGCCTGCCGGAGCTGCTGTACCGCACCGGCTGGGACGACGCGACGCTCGACCTCCTCCCCCACGGCTCGGGCTCCTCCGTCCCGGCCCCGCCCACCCCGGGCGCGCGCTGGCTCCGCCCGCCGACCCCCGAGAACGCCCTGCGCCTCCCGGACCCCAAGCTCCTGCTCGGTACCCTCGCCTACGCCAGCCACCAGCGCGCCCCGGAACTCGTCGGCCGCCGCTGAGCCCTCACGGCACCCGCCGGAACGCCTCGTACCGCAGCCGGAACCGTGCGGGAGCCGGGCCGCACCACGAACGCAGCCGCCAACTCCCGTCGGCGGCAGGGGCCGCGTAGAGCAGTTCGAGCCCGGCCTCGGCCGTTCCCTCTGCTCGCGCGTAGGACAGGAACCGGAGTTCGCCCCGCCCCGGCTGCCACGGCGCCCGAGCCGGTTCCACCGCGGCCGGCCACTCCGCCGGAGCACCGGTCGTCGCCGCGAACCAACGCGCGAGCCGCGGTCCCCCGCGGCCGGCCCACCGGTCGACCAGCGGCGCGAACGCCCCGGTCCGCGCCGCGTCGAGCAGCTCCGTCCCCGCGCCGTCGAGGGCGCGGCAGAAGTCCGCCACGGGCACCCGCGCGGCACGGCGCGGGTGGCGCACGCCGCGGATCTCCAGCACGGCGCGGTGCAGCAACCGCGCCGCGACGACGGCGTCCGCAGGAAACCGGCGGGTACGAAGGTCGCGACGGGATTCGTCCGGCCGGTTCGGGGGGAGGACGCCGTCCGCGCGACGACCGGCGGCGGAGCGGTGCCAGTGGTTGTCGTCCAGCCGGAGGGTGACGTCCCGGCCCGACAGGAGGCCCGCAGCGCCGAGCTCGGCACTCGTCTCGGCGACCCCTCCCTCGCCGGGCGGGATCCGGACTCCCGTGGCCTCCCGGGAGTCGAAGGCCAGCCCGTCGATCGTGTGCCAGCGAAGGCTCAGCGTCGCCGGGGGGACGGCCACGTCAGGCATCGGAAAGCGGCGGGCGATCTCGAGCACCACCGCCGCGGTCAACCGGCTCCCCGCCCGCTCGACGCGCAGCGCGCGCACGGTCGCGGACCCGAGGTCGTAGTCCTCGGCGAGTTCGGCGACAACGCCCGCGCCGAGCTCGTCGTACCAGGGCCGGACCTGCCCGCGGAAGTCGCGGGCGTAGAGGGACCCTGGCATCGACGGCACCAGGCGCTCGAGGCGCTCACCCCGTGCCGCCGCGGTCTCGGTCATCCACGCCCGCCGCGACTCCCCCAGCCCGGCCATCGACCGCAGCGCCGCCCGGGCCCTGTGCTCCCGCCCCCACGGGGTACGGGCGCTCAGTACGTGGAACAAGGGCCAGGTGTTGTTGTCCCAGACGTCGGCGGTCCGGGCGATCAGGCCGCGGTCGTAGGTCCGGGCGTCGGCGGAGGCCGCCGCGATCTGCTCGACGGAGGCGTCGAGCAGCCCGCAGAGCGCGCGCAGCGCCGATCCACGCGTCCCGCTTCCCGTCGTCACGACGAGGACCGTATCCGCGGGTGGGGCCGGGCGGAAAGACGAAGCCGCCGCCCGCGGGGTGCGGGCGGCGGCTGGGGGCGTGGAGCGGGGCTCAGCCCAGGAGGGCGTCGACGAAGGCGCCGGGGTCGAACGGGGCGAGGTCGTCCGCGCCCTCGCCGAGCCCGATGAGCTTGACCGGGACGCCCAGCTGACGCTGGACGGAGATGACGATGCCGCCCTTGGCGGTGCCGTCGAGCTTGGTCAGCACGATGCCGGTGATGTCCACGACCTCGGCGAAGACCTTCGCCTGGACCAGGCCGTTCTGGCCGGTCGTGGCGTCGAGGACGAGGAGGACCTCGTCGACCGGGCCGTGCTTCTCCACGACGCGCTTGACCTTGCCGAGCTCGTCCATCAGGCCGGTCTTGGTGTGCAGGCGGCCGGCCGTGTCGACCAGGACGGTGTCCGCGCCCTCGGCGATGCCCTCCTTGACCGCGTCGAAGGCCACCGACGCCGGGTCGCCGGCCTCCGGGCCGCGGACGGTGCGGGCGCCGACGCGCTCGCCCCAGGTCTGCAGCTGGTCCGCCGCAGCGGCGCGGAAGGTGTCCGCGGCGCCGAGGACGACCGTGTGACCGTCCGCGACCAGCACGCGGGCCAGCTTGCCGCTGGTGGTGGTCTTGCCGACGCCGTTGACGCCGACGACCAGCAACACCGCCGGGCGGGCCGGGGTCTCCTCGTCGTGGCGGGCGACGTGCAGGGTCCGGTCCATCGAGGGGTCGATCAGCGCGACGAGTTCCTCGCGCAGCAGGGTGCGCAGCTCCTCCGGGCTGCGGGTGCCGAGCACCTTGACGCGGGTGCGCAGGCGCTCGACGAGCTCCTGGGTCGGCGCGACGCCGACGTCGGCGGTGAGCAGCAGCTCCTCGATCTCCTCCCAGGTGTCCTCGTCGAGGCGGTCCCGGGAGAGGAGGGAGAGCAGGCCCTTGCCGAGGGTGTTCTGCGAGCGCGCGAGGCGCGAGCGCAGCCGGACCAGGCGGCCGGCGGTCGGCTCGGGGACCTCCAGCTCCAGGGCGGGCTCGGCGGCCTCCGCCTGCGCGGGCTCCGCCTGGGCGGGGAGTGCGACCTCCTCGACGGTGCGCCGTTCCTCGGGCGCGGTGACCGCGGCATCCTCGCCGACCTGCGGCTCGGGCGTCGGTTCGGCGGGCTTGGTGATCTGCGGCTGCGCCTGGGGGGCAGGCGGCAGCTGCTTGCGCCGTCGACCGGTGACGACGAGACCAGCGGCCGCCGTGACGGCGACCACAGCGATGACTACAGCAAGAATGACGGTTTCCATGGCCCTCCCAGTATCGGGTACGGCCGGGGCGTTACTCGGAAGCGTCCGCCGTCTGCTCCAACGCCTCCGCCGACGGTGCCTCCACCTGCGCCTCCGTCTGGGCCTCCGTCTGGGCCTGCGCCGGCTCTCGCACCGGCTCGGCCCGGCGCAGCTGACGCGGCGGCTTGCGGGGTTCGTCACGCAGGCGCTGGCTGATCACCTGGGAGATGCCGTCGCCGCGCATCGAGACGCCGTAGAGGGCGTCGGCGCACTCCATCGTCAGCTTCTGGTGGGTGATCACGATCAGCTGCGAGTTGTCCCGCAGCTCCTCCATGATCGCGATCAGGCGCCGCAGGTTGGTCTCGTCGAGCGCGGCCTCGACCTCGTCCATGACGTAGAACGGGCTGGGGCGTGCCTTGAAGATCGAGACCAGCAGGGCGACGGCGGTGAGCGAGCGCTCGCCGCCGGAGAGCAGCGAGAGACGCTTGACCTTCTTGCCCGGCGGGCGGGCCTCCACCTCGACGCCGGTGGTCAGCATGTTGTCCGGGTCGGTGAGGATCAGCCGGCCCTCTCCGCCGGGGAAGAGCCGGGAGAAGACGCCCTCGAACTCACGCGCCGTGTCGTGGTACGCGGCGGTGAAGACCTGCTCGACCCGCTCGTCGACCTCCTTGACGACGGTCAGCAGGTCGCGGCGGGTGGACTTGAGGTCCTCCAGCTGCTCGGAGAGGAACTGGTGGCGCTCCTCCAGCGCGGCGAACTCCTCCAGCGCGAGCGGGTTGACCTTGCCGAGCTGGGTGTAGGCCTTCTCGGCGGCCTTGAGCCTGCGTTCCTGCTCGGCGCGCCTGTAGGGACGGGGCTGCGGCTCCTCGTCGGTCGGTTCCTCGCCCTCGACGGGGAGCGGCGGCGGGACGAGCTGGTCCGGGCCGTACTCCGCGAGCAGCGCGGCGGACTCGATGCCGTGCTCCTCCAGCGCCTTGCTCTCCAGCTGCTCGATACGCAGCCGCTTCTCGGCGCGGAGCACCTCGTCACGGTGGACGGAGTCGGTGAGCTTGTCGAGCTCGGCCTTCAGCTCGCGGCTGCGGGCGCGCTCGCGGGTCAGCTCGGCGTCGCGGGCGGCACGGTCCTGCTCGGCGGTGGACTTGGCGCCGGCTGCCTCGCCGAGGGAGTGCTCGACATGGGCCAGCAGCTGCCGCGCGCCGTCGGCGACGGCGGTCGCGACCTGGGCGTCGTGCGCGGCGCGAGCAGCGCGCGCGGCGGCGCGGGCCCGGGTCTCCCGCTCGGCGCGGGCGGCGCGGTCCAGGCCGTCGGCGCGCCCCGCGAGACCGCGGACGCGCTCCTCGTGCGTGCGCACGGACAGCCGGGCCTCCATCTCGGCGGCGCGGGTGCAGGTCGCCTCCTCGGCCAGGCGGTCGCGACGGTCCGTGTCCGGCTCCTCGTCGGCGGGCAGTTCCTCGGCGACGAGCAGCCGCTCCTCGAGCTCGGCGAGCTCCATCGCGGCCTGCTCCTGGGCGTCCTCCGCCTTGGCGGCGGCCGCCGCGAGCCGCTCGGCCTCTCCGGCCGCGCCACGCGCCTGCCCGGCGAGGCGTCCGACCTGCTGGGCGACCGCGGCCTTCTCCTTCTCGGCGGCCCGCCGCACGACGGCGACCTCCTCGACCCGCGCGGCCAGCGCCTTCCGCTGCGCGGTCGCCTCCTCCAGCTCCACGCGCAGCGCCTGCCGCCGCACGCCGAGCGCCTCCAGCGTGGCCACGGCCTCGTCGACGGCGGCCTGCGTCTCCAGCACACTCGGCGCCCCGGCGGACCCGCCGTAGGCGTACGCGGCCCCGAGCACATCGCCTTCGGCGGTCACGGCGACCAGGTCGGGCCGCGCGGCGACCACGGCCTCCGCCTCGGCCAAGCCGTCCACCACGACGTACCCACGCAACAACGCCCGCGCAGCCCCGACCAGCTCCCCCGGCCCCGACACCAGCCCGGCCGCCGCCACCGCCCCTGCGGGAAGCCCGGAAGAGCCACCCGCCGGGACCGGGGTGGGCGCAGCCGCCTGCGCCGAGCCGACCGAACCACCCGCGCCGGCGAATCCACCCGCCGGGACCGGGGGTGGGGTGGCGATGAGGAGGGCCGCGCGGCCGGAGTCGTCCTTGCGGAGGAGGCGGAGGGCGTCGGCAGCGGTGGTGAGGGAGGAGACCGCCACGGCGTCCGCCGCGCGGTCGAGGGCGGCGGCGACGGGGGTCTCCATGCCCGGAGCGATCGTGAGGTGGCCCGCAGCCGGGCCGAGGAGGCCCGCGAGGCGGTCGGTGGCGGAGAGGAGCGCGGCCGTGCCGTCCTTGCGGCGCAGGGCCAGCGCCAGAGCGTCACGGCGGGCAGTCACGGCCGCGTGCTCGCGGTCCGCCGTGGCGAGGGAGTCGCGGGCGCCGGACTGGGCCTCCTCGGCGGCGGCGAGGGAGGCGCGAAGCGCGGCGTGTTCCGCGTCGCGGGCCTCGTCCGCGGTGTCCAGGGTGTCGGACTGGGCCTGGAGGGTCTCGTACTCCTCCTGCGCGGCCGCCGCGCGCTCCAGCGCGGCGTCGCGCGCCTCGGCGAGGCGGCCGATCTCCGCCGCGGAGCCGGACGCGCGCGAGCGCGCCGCCGCGACCTTGCCCTGCAGGCGGGCCAGCCCTTCGCGGCGGTCGGCCAGCGCACGGGCCGCGGCCCGGAGCGACTGTTCCTCGGCCTGGAGCTCACGCTCCAGCTCCGCGCGCCGCTCCACGGTCTCCGCGAGCGCGTACTGCGCCTCCTCCAGCGCCTCCGCGAGCTCCGCCTCCTGCTCGCGGATCCGCGCGGCCTCGCGCTCCATGTCCTCGGGGTCGCGGCCGCGCCTCTCCTCGCCCTGCGGGGAGCGGGCGTGCCGGACCTTGGCCTCGGCCAGGCCGATGGTCCCCCGGGCCCGTTCCGCGAGCGAGGAGAGGTCGAACCAGGTCTGCTGGGCCAGCTCCACGGCCGGGCCGAGCTGCGCGACCTGCGCCTCCAGCACCGCCTCGCGCTGCTGCAGCCGGGTCAGCTCCTCCTCCACGCCGCCGCGGCGCAACCGCAGCGCCATCTCGTCGGCGATCTCCTCCTCGACCGTCTTGCGCAGCGTCACCAGGTCGTCGGCGAGCAGCCGCAGCCGCGCGTCGCGCAGGTCGGCCTGGATCACCGCCGCCCGGCGGGCGATCGCGGCCTGCCGTCCGAGCGGCTTCAGCTGCCGCCGCAGCTCGCCGACCAGGTCCTGCACGCGGGTCAGGTTCGCCTGCATCGCGTCCAGCTTCCGCAGCGCCTTCTCCTTGCGCTTGCGGTGCTTGAGGACGCCGGCCGCCTCCTCGATGAAGGCCCGGCGGCCCATCGGATCGGCGTGCAGGACGGAGTCGAGCTGGCCCTGGCCGACGATGACGTGCATCTCCCGGCCGATGCCGGAGTCGGAGAGCAGCTCCTGGATGTCGAGGAGGCGGCAGGTGTCGCCGTTGATGGCGTACTCGCTGCCGCCGTTGCGGAACATCGTCCGCGAGATGGTGACCTCGGCGTACTCGATCGGCAGCGCGCCGTCGGTGTTGTCGATGGTGAGCGCGACCTCGGCGCGGCCGAGCGGCGCGCGGCCGGTCGTGCCGGCGAAGATGACGTCCTCCATCTTGCCGCCGCGCAGCGACTTCGCGCCCTGCTCGCCCATGACCCAGCTGAGCGCGTCCACGACGTTGGACTTGCCGGAGCCGTTGGGGCCGACGACGCAGGTGATGCCCGGTTCGAAGCGCAGGGTCGTCGCGGAGGCGAAGGACTTGAACCCGCGCAGCGTGAGGCTCTTCAGATGCACCGGCCCGACCTCCTGTCCCACGACTCGGGGACACCCTAACCGCCGGCACCCTCCGAGCCCGGTGACGGCTCGGTTTCGTGCGCATGAGTAAGGGGCATATCGCGGTTGAGGGGTCAACCATGTGGGGGCGAACAGAGCAACAGGGCCGGGGAACGACGAAGGGACGCCGGGGAGGCGTCCCTTGCACTATCCAGTGACGATGCCGACTGTTCCTGACCTACGCGGAAAGGTCAGGTTCAGGCAAGCACCGGCTGGGTTGCGTCCATGCGGAGCAGCTGCTCGTGGTCCGCGACGGCCTGCAGCGCATCGTTTTCGGCCTGGATACGGATGAGCTCGGATTCCAGGTCCTGGACACGCTGCTGGAGACGTCGCATCTCGGCGAGCAGTCGGGGGTCGGGTCCGCCGACGTAACCGAGAAGCGCCTTTGCCATGATGGATGGTCCTCCACGCTGAGTGACCGACCGCGATTGGGGTCGTGTGAGGTGGGCCGCACCGGAACGCGTGCCCGAGCAAGGCTGTACGGGGCCGATCAGCCCTGAGCGGACGTACGGGTGCGCGGGTTTCCAGCGTCTCACCAAACGCGCAGACGGTCAACACGATCACAGCGTGCTACCTGAGTCGTCCGACGGACGCGGCGGATATGTCACGCTGCGTGGCACGGCGACTTCGTTGGTGCGCAGTCAACCACGCGACAGCCCAATGCGCAACAGCCGGGAAATACTTCCGGCCTGCGGCGATGCCCCGGATCGACTCAGCGGATGGCGAAGCCGTCGTACGCGCTGTCGACGCTCCCCCACAGCTCGGTGACCCCGTCAACCCGGCCGGGCGTGTCGCCGTGCCGCAGCAGGTCCAGCAGCTGTTCGCACTGCTCACGGGTGCCCTGGGCGACAACCTGGACCCGGCCGTCCCCGAGGTTGGAGGCGTAGCCGGTCAGGCCGACCTCCAGAGCGCGGGAGCGGGTCCACCAGCGGAAGCCGACCTGCTGCACCTTGCCGCGCACCCAGGCGGTCATCCGAACCTCTGCACTCATGTGGGCCAGTCTCTCACCGGCACTCTGCGCCACCGCTCCCGCTCCTGCCCGGCGATGCCCTACAGTCCTGAGCCATCACTCGGACGGGCGAGTCGGACGAGTGGGGCGAGTTGGCGAGTCGGGGGCGGGGAGGGCGACGGTCGTGTCGCGTCATGCGCGCAGCCCCCAGCGGGGCGGACACCGTGGACACCGCGGGTCACCACGTCGGCGTGGGCCGGCCAGAGCGGTCCTGGCCGCGGTGGCGACGGCCGCGGCGGCGGGGGTGGGCGTCGTCCTGAGCGGCGCACTGCCGATGCCGCCGGGCATGTCCCCGGGCGTCACCGTGGCGGGCGACCCGGCCGGCGCGGTCGGTACCCCCACCGCCACCGCGTCGAGCACCCGCGCGCGTCCCGTGCCGATCGGCGCGCACCCGACGGGCAGCCGACCGTCGACCCCGGCGGTACCCACGGCGACGTGGTCCGTGTCGAGCACGCCCACGTCCGCACCCCCGTCCACGAGCCCGTCCGCGACGGCGAGCGCGTCGGTTTCGGCCTCGCCCTCCGTCTCCGCCTCGGTCTCCGCCGGGACCGGCACGGACGAGGCCGCCGTGCTGGCCCTGGTGAACACCGCGCGCGCCCAGCACGGCTGCGGGGCGCTGAGCGCCTCCCCGGCCCTGACGGAGCTGGCCCAGTCCTTCAGCCGCGAGATGGCGGCCCGCGGCTTCTTCTCCCACACCGACCCGGACGGCCACACCCCCTGGGACCGCGCCCGCGCCCTCGGCATCACCAACCTGGGTGGCGAGAACATCGCCCGCGGCCAGCAGACCCCGGACGCGGTCATGACCGCCTGGCTCAACAGCCCGGGCCACCGCGCCAACATCCTCGACTGTGCCTACCACTCCCTCGGCGTCGGCGTCTTCTACGGCGCGGGCGGCCCGTGGTGGACCCAGGACTTCGGCTTCTGACGCCCAGGAGCCCCTGGGCGGGTCAGCCCTGGTTCGGCGGGTCGTGGATGGCGTCCGGCTCGGAGCCGGCGGAGCTGGAGCGGGCCGCGCGGGCGGGTCAGCGCTGGCTCGGCGCGCCGTAGACGTTCGACGGGGTGGCGATCGCGGTGACAGCGGTGGCGAAGAGCGTGCTGGGCTCCGCGCCGTTGTGGAGGACGTCGGTGTTGAGCAGGATCACCAGCGTGGCGTCCTGCTGCGGCAGGTAGACGGTGACGCTCTCGTAGCCGGGCAGGGAGCCGTTGTGGCCGAGCCAGCCGTGGCTGGTGAGGAGGCCCAGGCCGTAGCCGAGGCCGGAGGGGTCCCCGACGGGGATGAACTTCAGCCGCTGGGCCTGCGTGGCGGGCGAGAGCAGGGTGCCGGTCGCGGCCTCCTTGGCCCACAGGTGCAGGTCACGCAGGTCGGAGATCATCGCTCCGGCCGCCCAGCCCCAGCTGGGGTTCCAGTGCGTGCTGTCCTCGACGGCACCGGACAGCGTCTGGTTGGTGTAGCCGTGCGCGTGCGGCGAGGGGAACTCGGCTCCGACCGGGAGGAAGGAGTGGTCCAGGTGGGAGGGCTTCAGTACCCGCTCGCGGATGAAGTCGGCGAGCGGCATCCGGCCCAGCTTCTCCACCAGCAGGCCGAGCAGGACGTAGTTGGTGTTGGAGTAGTCGAACCTCGCCCCCGGCGCGAAGAGGTTCTTGTGGCTGTGGGAGTAGGCGAGCAGCTGCTGCGGGGTGAACGACCGGGTCGGGTTCGTGAGCAGGGCCGTCTGGAAGGCCTTGTCGAAGGTGTAGGAGAACAGACCGCTGCGCATCTCCAGCAGCTGACGGATCGTGATCTTCCGCCCATTCCGCACACCGCGGATGTAGTCGCCGATCGGGTCGTCCAGCTTGACCAGGCCCTGGTCGACCAGCTCCAGCACGGCGGTCGCGGTGAACGTCTTGGTCTCGCTGCCGATCCGCATGAACAGATCGGGCCGCATCGGCGCACCGGTGGCCTTGTCGGCCACCCCGAACGAGCGCAGGTAGGTGCCCCGGCCCGGCATCCACAGGCCCACGGTGACGCCCGGGGTGCCGGTCTCCTTACGGACCGCCTCGATCGCCTTGTCGAGACGGGCGGCCAGCACGGGGTCGAGCGGACAGTCGTCCGCCGACCGTTGGACGGACGGATGGACCGTCGTCCGTGGCGCGGCCTGGACCGACGGGGCGGCCAGGACGGCGGGGGTGAGCGCGGCGAGCGCGAGCAGGGCGGAGGCGAGTCGGCGGGCGGAGGCAGGGCGCATGGCGGGCAGCTTGTCCGTTCGTGTGGTGAGGTGACCTTTCCGGGATCATCACCGTCACCCCGCGCCCCGAGCCCGCTCGCCCGCCGATTCCACCCGTCCGGCCCCGCCCTGCGCCGACTCCCTACGCCGACTCCCTGCGCACCAGCTCCGTCGGCAGGATCACCGACGCCGGCGGGCGGCCCGCGATCAGGTCCAGCAGCACGCGGACCATCTCACCGCTGATCCGCTCCCACGGCTGACGGACCGTCGTCAGCGAGGGACGCGTCGACGCGGCCACGGCGGAGTCGTCGAAGCCGCCGACCGCGACGTCCTGCGGCACGCGGCGGCCCGTGCGGTCCAGCGCGGCGAGCGCGCCGTCGGCCATCAGGTCGGAGGCGACGAAGACCGCGTCCAGGTCCGGGGCCTGCCGCAGCAGCGCGTCCATGCCGGCGCTGCCGCTCGCGCGGCTGTAGTCGCCCTCGACGACCAGGGCCGGGTCGTAGCCCAGGCCCGCCTCGGCCAGCATCTCGCGGTAGCCGGAGAGGCGGTCCACGCCGCCGGGCGTGTCCAGGGGGCCGGTGATGGTGGCGACCCGGCGGCGCCCGCCCTGCACCAGGTGCCGCACCAACTGCCGTGCGCCCTCGCGGTCGTCGGCCGCGACGTAAGGGGTGGCGGTCGCGTGGCCGAGCGGCTTGCCGCAGGCGACGACGGGCATGCGGGCCTCCTGGAGCAGCTCCACCATCGGGTTGCCCGAGTGGGAGGAGACCAGCAGCACCCCGTCGACGTGCCCGGAGGTGATGTAGCGCCCTATCCGGCGCCGCTCCTCCTCCGTGCCGGCGATCATCAGCAACAGCGGGATGTCGTGCTCGGCCAGCGCCGCCGTGCAGCCGCGCAGCAGGTGGCCGAAGTTGGGGTCCTCGAAGAAGCGGTCCTGCGGTTCCGTCAGCAGGAAGGCCACCGAGTCCGAGCGCTGGGTGACCAGACTGCGGGCGTGCCGGTTGACGACGTAGCCCGTCTTCTTGATCGCCGCGTTGACCGCCTTCAAAGCCTCCGGACTGACGTTGTGGCCGCCCTGGAGCACACGGGAGACCGTGCCGCGCGATATCCCCGCCTCGCGCGCGACGTCGTGGATCGTCGGCGGTCGGCGTCGGGCGGGGGTGGCCTCGGGGTCGGTCATGGAGAGCTTTCTGACGAGTGGTCACAGGAACGGGGGTCGGCGCTGCTCAGGACTTTACGGCCCCGGAGAGCAGATCGAGCCGCCAGAAGCGCTGGAGCGAGAGGAAGAGCGCGATCAGTGGCAGCACCGACAGCAGCGCCCCGGTGATCACCAGCGTGTACAGCGACGGGGCGTTCGCGCCCTGCAGCAGCAGCGTGTAGAGGCCGACGGTGACCGGGAACTTGTGGTCGTCGCCGAGCATCACGAAAGGCAGCAGGAAGTTGTTCCAGATGGCCACGAACTGGAAGAGGAAGACGGTGACCAGGCCCGGAGCCATCATCGGCAGCGCGACCGAGCGGAACAGCCGCCACTCGCCGGTGCCGTCCATCCGGCCCGCCTCCAGCACGTCGTCCGGGATCGCGCCGGCGGCGTAGATACGGGCCAGGTAGATACCGTAGGGGCTGATGACGCTGGGCAGCAGGACGGACCAGTAGCTGTCGGCCAACCCGGCCTTGGCGAAGAGCAGGTACTGCGGCACAGCCAGCACGACCGGCGGCATCAGCACGCCCGCCAGCAGGATGTTGAAGATCGCGGCACGTCCCGCGAAGCGGTACTTGGCCAGCGCGTAGCCGGTGACGCCGGACAGCAGCGCGGACAGCGCGCCGCCGACCCCGGCGTAGAGGGCGGAGTTGAGCATCCACTGCCAGAACTCGCCGCCGCGGTAGGCGGAGAGCTGGTGCAGGTTGGTGAGGAGGCCGGTGCCGGGCAACAGGGTGAAGGTGGAGAAGAGCTGGCTGATGCTCTTGGTGGAGGCGATCAGCACCCACAGCACCGGGAGCAGCGTGTAGGCGGCGCCGACGAGCAGACCGACGGTGGGTATCCAGCCGCCCTTGCGGGTGCGCCGGGGGGTGGTGGTCAGGGTGCTCATGAGGTGGTGTCCTCCCCGTAGGCGCGGCGGCCGGCGAGCTTGAGGAAGCCGAAGGAGACGGCCAGGGTGACGGCGGCGATGACCACGGAGGTCGCCGAGGCGGAGTAGATGTCGCCGCGGACGAAGGCGTCGCGGTAGACCTTCATCAGCGGGCTCCAGGTGGAGGAGATGCCGTTGGTCAGCGGCTTGAGGTTCATCGGCTCGGCGAAGACCTGGAGCGTCGCGATGAGCGAGAAGAAGAAGGTGAGCACGAGCGAGGGCAGCACCATCGGGATCTTGATCCGCCGCGCGATCTGCAGCTCGCTCGCGCCGTCGAGACGCGCGGCCTCGTAGAGCTCCGCCGGGATGGAGCGCAGCGAGGTGTAGATGACGATCATGTTGAAGCCGGTGCCGCCCCAGATGGCGATGTTGGCCAGGGCCACGTACATCCCGTTGCCCTGGAGCAGTTGCGGGCCGCTCATGCCCAGCTGGTGCAACACGTAGTAGCCGGGGCTGGTGGTCGGCAGGTAGAGGAAGCCCCACAGCAGCGTGGCGACGACCCCGGGAACGGCGTAGGGCAGGAAGATCGCGATCCGCGAGAACGCGCGCAGCCGCGTCCGGTCCGCGTCCAGCAGCAGGGCGAACAGCAGCGCCAGGCCGAGCATGACCGGCACCAGCAGCCCGCCGTAGACGAGGACCCGGCCCGCTCCCGCGAGGAGCTCGTGGTCGCCCAGCGCGGCGGTGTAGTTGGCCAGGCCCGCCCAACGCTCGGTGCGCGCGCCGGGGCCGAGGCCCAGGCCGCTGATGTGCACCTCGCGCAGGCTCAGGTAGACGGCGTAGCCGATCGGCACGGCCAGCAGCAGTGTGAAGGCGAGGACGGCGGGGGCGATGAAGAGGTAGGGCGCGCTGCGGACGCGGCGAGCGGCCATGCGGGTCTCCGTAAGCATCGTGGGGACAGGGCCCCGGGCGCGGCGCAGGAACGCCCGGGGCGAGAGGTGACGCAGGGTCAGCCGGAGACGGTGAAGCCCTGGCTCTTCATGTCGGCGAGGGTGGTCTGCTGGACGGTGCTCAGCGCGGCGAGGAAGTCGGTCCTGTTCTGCGCGGCCTTGCCGAAGGCGTCCTTGAAGGCGCTGTAGGCGGTGTTGACGTTCGGGCCCCACGCGGCGGGCGCGGTCGTCGCGGCGATCTTCGCGGCCTGGGTGTAGAAGTCGGGCTGGTTGCTGAAGTAGTCCGGCGCGGTGGACAGCGCGCCACCGGTCTGGGCGTCGGTCGCGGCCGGGTACACGTAGGAGTCCTTGACCAGCGCGGCGACGGCCTGCGGGTCGGTGTTCAGCCAGAGCGCGAACTGCGCGGCCGCGGCCTTGTTCCTGGAGTCGGCGGTGACGGCCGTCGAGGAGCCGCCCCAGCTGCCGGTGACGTTCTGACCGGCTGTCCACTGCGGCAGCGGCGCCATCGCCCACTTGCCCTTGCCCGACGGGGCGCTGCTGCTCAGCACGCCGGGCGCCCACACCGCGCTGACCCAGGCGAGCTGGGTGCCGTCGTCCAGAGCCTTGCTCCACGCGGGGGTGTACATCGGCTGGTTGTCGATCGCCCCCTCCTTGACCAGGCCGCCCCAGAAGCTCGCGACCTTCTGTGTGGCGGCGTCGTCGAGGCTGACCTTCCAGCTGCTGCCCGAGGTGGTCCACCACTGTGCGCCGGCCTGCTGGGCCAGACCGGCGAAGAGGCCGGCGTCGTTGGCGGAGAAGGTGGTGAGGTACCTGGAGGAGTCCTCGCCGCGCAGCTTCTCGGCGTCGGCCCTGAACTGGTCCCAGGTGGTGGGGACGGTCAGGCCGTACTTCTGGAACAGGTCGGTGCGGTAGTAGAACATCAGCGGACCGCTGTCCTGCGGGATCGCGTAGACGGCGCCCGTGCCGAGGGTGACCTGCTTCCAGATGCCGGGTGCGAACTTCCCCGAGGCCGAGCCGTCCTGCGCGGAGATGTCGGCGAGGACGTTGTTGCTGACCAGCGTCGGCAGGGCCTGGTACTCGGCCTGGACCAGGTCCGGCGCGCTGCCCGCCTTGGCGGCGGTGATCACCTTGGTCAGCAGGTCGTCGCCCTGGGCCTGCTTCTCGACGGTGACCTGGATGTTCGGGTGGGACTTGTTCCAGATCGCCGCCACCTGGTCGAGGCCGGGCGCCCAGGCCCAGTAGGTCAGGTGCACCGGGCCGGACGAGGAGGGGGCGGCACTCGTGGATCCGCTGCTGCCGCAGCCGGCGACGAGGGTGGCGGCGACGGCCGCGGAGGTGAGGCCGAGGGCGAGGCGGAGGCCTCTGGGGGCGTCGGAAAGCATGGGGTCTCCCACGGATGAACAGCACGGGCGCTGTGAACGTTCACAGTACGGAAACCGCCGTGACATCTGTCAAGACTTGTTGCCGAGCGGTTATCTATGGACTCCCACAGCGAGAAAAACCCTGAAATAGGCCCCCAAATGGGACGTAGCGTCGCTCAGAATCCAACAACTACCCACTTGCCAGAACATGCCGGTCGTCCACTACGGTGTGCACGTTCACACAAGCGCAACGCAGGAGACGCCGATGCCGTCCACCCCCCGCCTCGCGTTCGGCGGTGACTACAACCCCGAGCAGTGGCCCGAGCACGTCTGGGCCGAGGACATGGCCCTCATGCGCGAGGCGGGCGTCACCATGGTGAGCGTCGGGATCTTCTCCTGGGCGCTGCTGGAGCCCGAGCCCGGCGTGTACGACTTCGGCTGGCTGGACCGGCTGCTCGCGCTGCTGCACGAGAACGGCATCGCGGCCGACCTCGGCACCCCGACCGTCGTCCCGCCGGCCTGGTTCTACCAGCGGCACCCCGAGGCGCTGCCCGTCACCAAGGACGGCCAACGGCTCGCCTTCGGTGGCCGCGCGGCCATCTGCCACAGCTCCCCCGCCTACCGGGCCGCGATCACCGGCGTCACCACCGCGCTCGCCGAGCGCTACGCCGGCCATCCGGCGCTGGCGATGTGGCACGTCCACAACGAGTACGGCGCGCCCGTCTCCGCCTGCTACTGCGACGTCTCCGCCGCCGACTTCCGCCGCTGGCTGCGCGCCCGCCACGGCGAGGGCCGAGACGGGCTGGCTCGGCTGAACGAGGCGTGGGGCACCGCCTTCTGGGGCCAGCGCTACACCGAGTGGACGCAGATCGGCACGCCACTGCGCACCCCGACCGCCGGGAACCCGGCCCAGCAGCTGGACTTCGCCCGCTTCTCGTCCGACGCGATGCTCGCCAACTTCACCACCGAGCGCGACATCCTGCACCGCCTCTCCCCCGGCACGCCGATCACCACCAACTTCATGACGGCGCTGAGCCAGTGCAGCAGCGTCGACTACTGGAGGTGGGGCGGCGAGGTGGACCTGGTCACCAACGACCACTACCTGGTCGGCGAGGCGGCACGGACACACGTCAACCTGGCCATGGCCGCCGACCTCACCCGCTCCGTGGCGGGCGGCGCGCCGTGGCTGCTGCTGGAGCACTCCACCGGGGCGGTCAACTGGCAGCCGCGCAACATCGCCAAGCGTCCCGGCGAGCTGGCCCGCAACAGCCTGGCCCATGTGGCGCGCGGCTCCGACGGGGCCATGTTCTTCCAGTGGCGGGCCTCCCGCTACGGCGCGGAGAAGTTCCACAGCTCGATGCTGCCGCACGCGGGCACGGAGAGCCGGATCTGGCGCGAGGTCCGGCAGCTCGGCGCGGACCTGGCCCGCCTCGGCGAGGTCGCCGGCACCCGGACGGTCGCGGACGTGGCGGTGCTCTGGGACTGGCACTCCTGGTGGGCACAGTCGCTGGAGTGGCGCCCGAGCGTGGACCACCGGGCCGAGGAGCGCGCCGACGCGTTCTACGAGGCCCTGTACGACCGGCACCTGACGGTCGACTTCGCCCACCCCGAGGCCGACCTCTCCGCCTACCCGCTCGTCGTCGTGCCGGCGTTGTACCTGGCCACGGCAGCCGCGGGCGCGAACCTGACCCGCTACGTCGAGAACGGTGGCACGCTCGTCGTCTCCTACTTCTCCGGGATCGTCGACGAGCACGACACCGTCCACCCCGGCCCGCATCCGGGCGTGCTGCGGGACGTGCTGGGCCTGACCGTCGAGGAGTTCCTGCCGCTGCGCGCCGGCGAGACAGTCGCGCTCGGAGGCGACGCCGGACGGACCGGCGGGGCGCGGCTGACCGGGGACGTGTGGGCCGAGACGGTCGTGCCACAGGGTGCCAAGACGGTCTGGCACTACGCCGACGGCCCGGCCGCGGGCGGACCCGCCGTCACCCGCAACCTGCGCGGCGCGGGCGCCGCCTGGTACCTCTCCACCCGTCTCTCCCCCGCGCGGCTCGGCGAGGTCCTCGCCCTGGCCTGCGCCGACGCCCGCCTCCCGGATCGTGCGGAACTGCCGCGCGACGTCGAGGTGGTGCTACGGGAGGGCCCCGAAGCCGCGTACCTGTTCGCCGTGAACCACAACCCCGTCGAGGCCAAGGTGCCGGTCCCCCGACCCGGCACGGAGCTGCTGACCGACGAGCGCGTGGCCGGACGCCTCGGCATCCCGGCGGGCGCGGTGCGCGTGGTGCGACTGGACCCACGTTAGGCCCTGTCGCGCCATCCGTCCCGACGGTGCGCCGAGGGTCGCGCCGTCGGGACGCTCCCACCCACCATCCCAACGTCAGAGAGGACGTTGACGATGCGCCACCTCCTGGGCCGAACGCTGGCCCGCACCACCGCCGTCGCCCTGCTCGCCTCCGCCGCCCTGTTGAGTGCGCCCGCCGCGCACGCGGCGGGCACCGTCACCAACGGCGGGTTCGAGACCGACGCCAAGGGCACCGCCACACCGACCGGCTGGAGCACCAGCGGGACCTCGTCCGCCTCCTACACCGAGTCCGGCGGCCATTCCGGCAGCTACCGACTCACCCACTGGTCCTCCAGCGCCTACAAGGTCACGACCTACCAGACACTCACCGGCCTGACCAACGGCAGCTACACGCTCACCGCCTGGGTCCGCTCCGGCGGCGGGCAGAACACCGACACCATCGGTCTGCTCGGCTGCGGCGGCAGCGACAAGCAGACCTCCGTGCCGCCGACCGCCGACGGCGCGTGGGTGCGGATCGTGGTCTCCACGACCGTCAGCAACGGGCAGTGCACCATCGGCCTCTACTCCGACGCCAACGCCGGCGACTGGACCAACTACGACGACGTCACCCTCACCTCCGGCTACGCCTCGCTGCCGATCCGCGGCGGTGACGTCTCCAGCCTGGAACGCGGGCAGGAGCTGGGTGGCGTCTACTACGACAGCAGCGGCACGCAGCAGTCGGCGCTGACGGTCCTCGGCAACGCGGGCATGAACTACGCGCGGCTGCGCGTCTGGGTGAACCCGGCGGACGGGTTCGACGACGAGACCGAACTGCTGGCAATGGCCAAGCAGGTCAAGGCGAAGGGCATGGGCCTGCTGCTGGACCTGCACTACTCCGACACCTGGGCCGATCCCGGCCACCAGACCGTCCCGGCGGCCTGGGCGAGCGACAACCTCTCCCAGCTGGAGACGCAGGTGACCGCCTACTCCAAGCAGGTCGTCGGCGATCTGGTCGCCCAGGGCACGGCGCCGGACATGGTGCAGGTCGGCAACGAGGTCAACGCCGGGATGCTCTGGTCGCTCGGCTCCACCGCGAACTGGGGCCAGTTCGCGGCGCTGCTGAAGGCCGGGATCAGCGGCGTGAAGGCGGCTGCGCCGAACACGAAGATCATGCTGCACATCGCGAACGGCGCGGCGGACGCCACGGACAAGGCCTGGTACCAGAACGCGGTCAACGACGGCGTGCCGTTCGACGTGATCGGGCTCTCCTACTACGACTACTGGCACGGCCCGCTGGACCAGCTCCAGACCACGCTGGACGACCTGGCGGCGACCTTCAAGAAGCCGGTGGTCGTGGCCGAGACGGCCTACCCGTGGACGATGGCCAACGGCGACTCCGAGACCAACTCGGTCACCTCCACCAACACCACCCTGGACGCCGGCTACCCGGCCACCCCGGCCGGTCAGGCGGCGAACTTCCGCGACGTCCAGTCGATCGTCCAGGCCGTCCCGAACGGGCTCGGCTGGGGCGCGTTCTACTGGGAGCCGACCTGGACGGCGGTGGCCGGCAACGGCTGGGACCCGACGAACGCCTCGTCCGGCGACGGCTGGGAGAACCAGGCGATGTTCGACTTCTCGGACAAGGCCCTGCCCGTGGTCAACGACTACGCGGCGCGGTAGCGCGCCGGAAGGCTAGGCGGGTCGTTCTGCGGTCGGGCCCGGCCAGGGGTCCGGCTGCAGTGCGGCCGTCTCCCGGACCTCGCCCGGGAGGAGGGCGCCGATCCAGGCCATGTTGTCGACCAGCGTCATCATGGCCGGGGCGGGCAGTTGCTCCTTCACCACGGCAATCAGCGCGTGCCCGTCCATCCGCCAGTCGGCGCGGAGCGCCCGGGTGCGGTCCAGCACCTCGGGGGTGAACAGCGCCGAGGCGGCCGCAGGGTCGGTGGCGAAGCCACGCAGCCCGGCGAAGGCCGGGCCGTGTGTCCCCTCGCGGTAGCGCGCGGGCTCCTGGGCGGCGGGTTGCCGGTCGCGCGGGTCGTTCGTGGTGGAGAGGGCGACCAGTGGCAGCGGATAGGGGAAGACCACGGTGGCGACGGTCCAACTGGTCATCTGCTGATTGCGCGCGTCGTGGTTCTGGCCGAACAACACGGCGAAGGTCTCGGCTCGTAGCCCACCGGGCAGCGGACCGCGCAGCAGCCCGCCGAAGGTGCGCTCTGCGAAGGAGAACGGCGTCGCACGCCGGTAGCGCTCGGCCAGGCTCTTCCCGTCAGCCGGCTCCCAACCGGGACGCCCCGCGAGCGCCGCTTCCCGCTGCCGCTCGCTCGTCTTGTTGACCCCTCGGATCATCATCGCTGCCACGGCCACGAACAGCACCACCGCCACGATGGCGAAGACAATCGGCCTGCTCACGCGACGACCTCCACGGCCCCGTCCGCCCCCTGCTGCTGGGACGGCGGTTTCGTGGCGTTGACGTCGTTCTCGACAGCGCCGCCCGCACCGTAGACGTATCCGTTCGCCCCGAGGTCCGTGGTGATCGGCGTGTAGGGGTCACGGGGCTTGGCGTGGCGACCCTGCGGCAGCGGGTCGACCGTGTGGCCGCCGGCGACGCCGGCGCCGACGCCGCCGGTGACTGTGGAGGTCACCCCGTCCGCGATGGTCGTGCCCGCGTCCTTGCCCTCGTAGATGTCCGTGCCGACGGCTGCGGCGCCGCTGGTGAGCCCGCCCCCGAAGGCGCGCGAACCGAAAGCGGCAGCGCCGGTGAGCGTCTTTCCGTCAGCGCCCTTGCCCACCAGGAAGTTGCCGGTCTTCCCGAGGCCGCCCGCACCGCCGAACTTCTCGCCGATCCCCTCGAGCGCCGCGCCGCCGATGCTGCCACCGGCACCGGCCAGGGCGGCGGTCTCCACGTCCGACCCCTTGATCAGGCCCTGCCCCGTCATGAAATCGCTCAGCTGGGTGCCCATCAGGTTCATCGCGGTGTTCTTGAGGGCGTCCACGACGATCCGGGGGATCGCGCCCAGCTTGCGGATGTCGTTGATCAACTCCGTGATCACCTTGATGGCCTTCTCGCCCAGCTTGATGAACTTGTCGATCAGCTGCGTGATCTTCCAGGCTCGCTCGCCGGAGGCGGCCGCCGCGACGGCGTCCGAGATGCCCGCGGTGACCACCGTCAGCAGCGCCCCAGCCAGCTCGAACTCGGCGATCTGCAGCGCGATCTCGACGATCGCCGCAATGATCTGCTCCGCCTCGGCGGCGTAGGCCTCCAACTCCTTGGCCACCGCCTCGAAGTTCTGCGAGCTCTGCCGCATGGCCTGGTGCTGGCGCCGCCAGTGCGCCTCGAAGGCGTCGGCCGCGTCACCCTGCCAGTACGTGCCGACGACCTGACCGACGCGGGTGTCGAGGTGCTCCGCCGTGCCGCTCAGCTCACCCGCCATCGCGCGCCACTCACCGGCGAAGTCGCGCAGGGTGGCCGGGTCGCCGCCGGGCCAGGGCAGGTTGAGCAGGGAGAGGACCTGGGCCACCTTGCCCGCGATCGCACCGTTGATGTCGTACATCAGTTCCCCCCGAGCAGGCGGGAGTTGCAGTGCTCCACCTGGTCGTACTGTGCCGCCGTGTGCTCCAGGCCCGCCGAGTCCGCGGCCAGCGCCTGCTCCAGCTCCCCGAGACCGTGGGCCGTGTGCTCGACGAGCGACTGGTACTGGGAGGCGGCGCCGGTACAGGCCCCGAGCGCGCCGAAGGCCTCGCCGATCTCCAGGACGTTGCTCTGGAAGGCGGGGGCCAGCGACGCGAGCCGGTCCGCCGCCTGCCGGAACTCCGTCGCCAGATCGTTCAGGTACTCCTTGGCGACCAAGAACTGACCAGCTGCCACCGCTGCCTCCCCGTTGAACGCGTGCGGTCAGCAGCCTGCCACATCAGTGATCACTCACCGCGGCCGGGGCAGACGCTGACACTTGGGGCAGAAGTAGCTGGAGCGGTTCATCCACGCCGCGCGGCGCATCGCCGTGCCGCAGCGGTTGCACGGCTCGCCCTCGCGGCCGTAGGCGTCCAGGGAGCGGGAGAAGTAGCCGGACTCGCCGTTGACGTTGACGTAGAGGCTGTCGAAGCTGGTGCCGCCCTGGGCCAGGGCCTCCGTCATCACCGCGCGGGCGGAGGCGAGCAGCAGCTCGGAGGCCGGGCGGGTGAGGGTGTCGGCGGGACGGTCGTAGTGCAGCTTGCTGCGCCACAGCGCTTCGTCGGCGTAGATGTTGCCGACACCGCTGATCAGGGACTGGTCCAGCAGGGCGCGCTTGACGCCGCTGCTGCGGCGGCGCAGCGCGGCGAGGAAGGCGGTGTCGTCGAAACGGGAGTCGAGCGGGTCGCGGGCGATGTGCGCGAGGGACATCGGGGCCGCGTCCGGGTCGCTCGGGTCCGCGTCCTCCACGGCGAGACCGCCGAAGGTGCGCTGGTCGACGAAGCGCAGCTCGGTGCCGGCCGCGTCGTCGAACCGGACGCGCACCCGCAGGTGCTTCTCGTCCGCCGCGCCCTCCGGCTGCACCAGCAGCTGGCCGCTC
Organism: Streptacidiphilus sp. MAP12-33; assembly: GCF_041261265.1. Classification (NCBI taxonomy): domain Bacteria; kingdom Bacillati; phylum Actinomycetota; class Actinomycetes; order Kitasatosporales; family Streptomycetaceae; genus Streptacidiphilus; species Streptacidiphilus sp. MAP12-33. The sequence continues at coordinate 108,056 of NZ_JBGCCA010000014.1, read as the reverse complement.
ATGCCGAGGTGGCCGAGCAGCGAGACGCCGGTGCCGGGCAGCGGCAGCCACAGGTACTTGCCGCGGCGCAGCGCCGGACCGAGCTCCCGGCCGCGCAGCTGCGCGGCGAAGTCGTCCGGGCCGGCCTCGTGACGGCGCACGGCGCGCGGGTGCAGCACCTCGACGGCGCGGACCGTGCGACCACTGACCCAGCGGTCCAGGCCGCGCCGGACGACCTCTACTTCGGGAAGCTCAGGCATCCGGGCAGCCTAGCCGCAGTCGGCTCGTGGTGTTACGCGTCCGCGGAGGGCACGGGCTGCGCCGGTGCGGCGCCTTCGCCGTGCTTCTCACGGATCGCGTGCCAGGCGCTCTCGGCGGCCTTCTGCTCGGCCTCCTTCTTCGAGCGACCGGTACCCGTGCCGTAGTCCTCGCCGGCCACACGGGCGGCGGCGATGAACGTCTTCTCGTGGTCCGGACCGGACTCGGTGACGACGTACTCCGGCACACCGATCCCGACGCTCGCGGTGAGCTCCTGGAGGCTGGTCTTCCAGTCCAGGCCCGCGCCGAGGTTCGACGACTTCTCGATCAGCGGGTCGAAGAGCCGGTGAACCAGCTCCGAGGCGCTGTCGAGGCCCTGGTCGAGGTAGACCGCGCCGATGACGGCCTCAAGGGTGTCCGCGAGGATCGAGGACTTGTCACGCCCACCGGTTCCCTCCTCACCACGGCCGAGGCTGATGAAGGTACCGAGTTCCAGTCCCCGCGCGACGTCCGCGAGGGCGCGCGAGTTGACCACCGCGGCGCGCAGCTTCGCGAGCTGCCCCTCCGGAAGGTCGGGGTGGACGCGGTACAGGGTGTCCGTCACCACCAGGCCCAGCACCGAGTCGCCCAGGAACTCCAGACGCTCGTTCGTGGGAAGGCCACCGTTCTCGTACGCGTACGAGCGGTGAGTCAGTGCACGCGTCAGAAGGGGCGGCTCAAGCGTGTAGCCGAGCCGTCCCTCCAGAACGCTGTACCCGGTGTCGGCGTGCGAAGCGGATGCTGACGCTGACATCTGGTGTTCTCCTGCCGATCAGACCGACAGGACCTGACGGCGGTTGTAGGTGCCGCAGCTCGGGCACGCGATGTGACCCAGCTTCGGCTGGTTGCAGCGGTCGCACGCCACGAGCGCGGGAACAGTGGCCTTCCACTGCGCACGACGGTGACGCGTGTTGCTGCGCGACATCTTCCGCTTGGGAACAGCCACAGCTACTTCTCCTGGTTCTCGGCGGCACCCTCCCGGGTGACGCTGTCCTCTTCGCTACCGGTCGCGCTGGATGCGGCCGAGAGTTCCTGCAGTGCCGCCCACCGGGGGTCGACGGCGTCATGGTGGTGGTCCGGGTCGTCCGTGAGCCGCGCCCCGCACTCGGGGCACAGTCCCAGGCAGTCGTCCTGGCACACCGGCTGCAGCGGCAGTGCGAGCACCACCGCGTCACGCAGCACCGGCTCGAGGTCGAACAGGTCGCCCTCGAGACGGTAAGTCTCGTCGTCCTCGTCCTCGTCGGAGTCGGACCCTCCCTTGAAGCGGTCGGCCGCCTCAGGGTAGTAGTAAAGCTCCTGGAAGTCCGCTTCGAGCTCGCGCTCGATCGGCTCCAGGCAGCGCACGCACTCGCCCTTGAGGTCGGCCTCGGCCGTGCCCGTCACGAGCACGCCCTCGATGACCGACTCCAGTCGGAGCTCCAGCTCCACGGGACCGCCGACCGGCACGCCGATCACTTCGTTGCCGAAGTTCTCGGGCGCCGGGACCGAGCGGGACACCTTCCGCATCGCCCCAGGCCGACGGCCCAGCTCGTGTGTGTCGAACACGAGCGGGTTGCGGTGGTCGAGGCGGTTCAGGGGTCTGTCCTTCTCTTGGTCTTCGGCGGCCGCCGCCCTGTTCGAGGGCAGCAGCAAATCCCAGCACATCAAGCCGGAGAGGTCAGAATACCCGACGCCGGAACCCCGACCCAACTTCGGGCCGGATGATCACGACCTCACGGCCGGATGATCAGTGGCCCTGGCCGTACTCGCGCAGCTTCGACATGTCGATGAAGCCGGTGTCGAAGAAGCTGGTGACCTCCTGCGGCTGCGGCTGCGCGTAGTGCTGCTGCTGCGGGATCTGCGCGTGCTGGACCGGCTGCACCGGCTGGCCGTAGGCGTCGTACGCCGGCTGCGGCTGCTGCTCGACGTAGCCGCCGGTGTAGGGGTCGTAGACGGGCTGCTGCTGCGGCTCGGCGTAACCACCCTGGTAGGGGTCGTAGACCGGCTGCTGCGGCTGCTGCGCGTACGGGTCCTGCTGCGGCGGCCAGTACTCGACCTGCGGCTGCATCTCCGGGTGCATCTCCGGCTGGTGCACGCCCTGCTGCTCGGCACCGGGCATCAGGCCCTGGCGGCCCAGCTCCGCGGCCACGGCCGCCTGACGGAAGTCGCCCTGCTCGACGCCCTGCGCCTGGTCGGCGGCGGCCAGGTAGGCACCCAGCTCGTCGATGGGAGCCTTGCCCAGCAGCTTGTCGCGGCCGCGGCCGACGGCCTCCAACGTCTTGCTGAGCGCGGTCTCCAGGGCGGCGAGCTTCACGTCGACGTACTCGTCCACCTCGGGGCTGGGCGAGCGGAAGGCGTCCTGGGTGAACTCCTCGCCGTCCTCGCCCTCGACCGGACCGCCGGCCACCCGCAGCTTCGCGCGGCCACGGCCGATCGCGCCGAGGGTCTTGGTCAGCACGACCTCGAAGTTGGCCAGCTTGCTGTCGACGTAGTCGTCCGCCTCGCGCCGCTGCTCCCCCGCCTCCGCACGGGCCTCGGCCAGCAGCCGGTCCGCCTCGGACTGGGCCACGGTGACGTAGTCGGTGCCGTTGATCAGCGCCTGCCGCTCGTCGTGCGCGGCGGCGACCACCCGCTCGGCCTCACGACGGGCGTCCTCGACGACCTGGTCGCCGTACTGCACCGTCTGCTGCGCCTGCGCGATCTCGCTCGGGAGCTCCTCACGCAGCTCGGTGAGCAGGGTCACCAGATCGGCCTTGTTGACCACGATCGACGCCGACATCGGCATCGACCGGGCACCCTCCACCAGCTTGGTGATCTCGTCGAGCTTCTGCTGCACGTCCACCGGGTCACGCTTTCCGCGAGGGAACTGGAGAAAAGGAACTGTACTCAGTCCTACGGATTCGTGGGCTGCGCGCGCCGTTCCGCGATCCGCTCGGTCAGCCTGCGAAGCACCAAGTCCGGGACAAGGTGGGACACATCGCCGCCGAGGACGGCGACCTCCTTGATCAGGGAGGAGGACTGGAAGCTGTAGGTGGGGTTGGTCGGCACGAACAGGGTCTCCACGCCGCTCAGCCCGTAGTTCATCTGCGCCATCTGCAGCTCGTAGTCGAAGTCGCTGACGGCGCGCAGGCCCTTCACGATGGCCGGGATGTCGCGGTCGCGGCAGTAGTCCACCAACAGGCCCTGGTGGGACTCGACCTTGACGTTGCCGTAGCCCGCGGTGATCTCCTCGATCATCGACACCCGCTCGTCGACGCTGAACATCCCCTTCTTGGAGGGATTGACCAGCACCGCGACGTGGACCACGTCATAGAGCCGCGAGGCGCGCTCGATGATGTCGAGATGGCCGTTGTGGATGGGGTCGAAGGACCCCGGGCAGACGGCACGGCGGAACATCGTCATCTCCTCGCTCACAGGCCGGCATCCTTGCCGGCTCCGTCGGCGGCGCGACCGTACCAGAGGGTCGCCTCGCCGTAGCGGCGCTCGCGCAGGCCCTCGAAGCCCTCCGGCCAGGCGAAAGCGCCGCCCCTGGTGCTGCGCTCCACGGTGACGATCACGTCGTCGTCGAGCCAGCCCTCAGAGGTGAGTGTGACCAGGATCTCGCGCAGTTCGCCGTCGGTGACGGCGTAGGGCGGATCGAGGAACAGCAGGTCGTACGGGGTGGACGGGGGCGCCCCCACGATCACCCGCTCGGCCTTGCCCGAACGGACCTCGGCGCCGGGGAGGGAGAGCGTGCGGACGTTCGCGAGGATCACCTTCACCGCGGCCGGGTCCTCCTCCACGAGGAGCGCGTGCGCGGCGCCCCGGGAGAGTGCCTCCAGCCCGACGGCACCTGATCCCGCGTACAGGTCGATCACGCGCGCCCCGGCGAGGGAGCCGCGGAGCGACTCCCAGCTGGAGAAGAGCGCCTCCCGCGCCCGGTCCGAGGTGGGACGGGTACCGTTCCCCGGCGGCACGGCGAGGCGTCGCCCCCGGGCGGCTCCGGCGATCACGCGGGTCATGTGGGCTGCGTCCTTGCTGGTGGGGAAAGGTGTGCACTTTCACGCTAGTGCACTATCCGGGGGCGCGAGGAACTGCGCGAGAACCACCGGCGTGCGGACGGCCCTGCACGCACCACGCGGGTGGCTTGTCGCGCCCACGCGGCGGAGCCGCATATCCGCAGAGCCCCGCGCCCCCGGTGGTGCGACTAGCCCTCAGTCGTCACGGATCCCAGAAGCGTCGGGCTGGCGTAGCGGCTCCAGGAGAGGCAGCCGTCGGGCGGGCAGTACTCGGGGCGGCGGGGGTCGTGGCCCAACTCGCGGAGCTTGGTGCGGACGGAGTCCGGCGTGCGGCCGAAGCGGGCCGCCACGCGGGCTATGGTCTCGCCCTCGTGGAACCGGCGGACCAGCTCCTCCTCGTGCTGCGGGACCCACGGCGCACCGTGTCCCGGGTAGAGCTCACGGAGCACGTCCCGGTCCGGGATCGGCTCGGAGACGTCGGCGACGATGGCGAGGGCCCGCAGCGCGCGGTTCAGCGCGATGCGCAGGGACGCGGTGTCCTCCACCGGCAAGCGGAGCTTGCCGGAGGCGATCGGCTCGGACGCGTGACCCTCGCGCCAGCCGGTGAGGGTGAGGGTGACCTCGCGGTCGTCCTCACTGGTGAGTTCGATGCGGAAGACCTTGTCACCGAGCGGCAGCTCGTTCAGGTGACGGAACGCCATGGAAGTGCCCCCTGAGAATGTTGAAGAATGGCCGGTCAGGGCCCCTTTGCAACACCTCTATTCTCGCAGGGGGCACTGACAATCGAGCCCCCGTCAGCCCTTCTCCAGGTACTCCGCGCGCTCCGCTCCGAGGAGCGAGTCCAGCGCGCTGCGCAGGGCCGGATGCTCCGTCAGTTCGGGGTCGGACTCGACCAGCGCGGTCGCCTCCGCCCTCGCGGCCTCGATGACGTCCTCGTCCTCCAGCACCGACAGCACGCGCAGCGAGGACTTGACCCCCGACTGCGCCTGCCCCAGCACGTCACCCTCCCTGCGCTGCTCCAGGTCGATGCGGGAGAGCTCGAAGCCGTCCAGCGTGCCCGCCACCGCGTCCAGGCGCTCGCGCGCGGCGGACGCGGCCGGCATGTCCGAGACCAGCAGGCACAGCCCCGGCGCCGAGCCACGGCCCACCCGCCCGCGCAGCTGGTGCAGCTGGGAGACGCCGAAGCGGTCCGCGTCCATGATGACCATGACCGTGGCGTTGGGGACGTTGACGCCGACCTCGATGACCGTGGTCGCGACCAGCACGTCCACCTCGCCGGCCGAGTACGCCCGCATCACCTCGTCCTTGGCGTCGGGCGCCATGCGCCCGTGCAGCACCTCCACCCGCAGGCCCGCCAGCGGGCCGCCGCGCAGTTCCTCTGCGACGTCCAGGACGGCCAGTGGCGGTCGTCGGTCGTCGCCATCCTTGGCCGCGGCCTTCTCCGCCTTCTTCAGCGCCTTCTCGTCCTCCTCGTCGCCGATCCGGGGCGTGACGACATACGCCTGGTGGCCCTTGCCGACCTCCTCCCGGATCCGTTCCCAGGCACGGGCCAGGAAGTTGGGGCGCTCCAGCGCGGGGACGACGTGCGAGGAGATGGGCGAGCGGCCGGCCGGGAGCTGGTCCAGGACGGAGGTCTCCAGGTCGCCGAAGACCGTCATGGCGACGGTGCGCGGGATCGGGGTGGCCGTCATGACCAGCAGGTGCGGCGGGCGTTCGGCCTTGGCGCGCAGCGCGTCGCGCTGCTCGACGCCGAAGCGGTGCTGCTCGTCGACGACGACCAGGCCGAGGTCGAGGAACTGCACCTTGTCCTCGATCAGCGCGTGGGTGCCGATGACGAGGCCCGCCTCGCCCGTGATCAGGTCCAGCAGGGCGCGCTTGCGGGCCGCGACGCCCATCGAGCCGGTCAGCAGGGTGACCTTGGTGGCGTGGTCGGCGCCGCCCAGCATGCCGCCCTGGGCCAGCTCGCCCATCATCTCCACGATCGAGCGGTGGTGCTGCTGGGCCAGGACCTCCGTGGGCGCCAGCATGGCCGCCTGGCCGCCCGCGTCGACGACGGCGAGCATGGCGCGCAGGGCGACCAGCGTCTTGCCGGAGCCGACCTCGCCCTGGAGCAGGCGGTGCATCGGGTGCTCGGTGGCGAGGTCCGCGAAGACCTCCGCGCAGACGCGCTGCTGACCCTCGGTCAAGGTGAAGGGGAGCTTGGCGTCGAAGGCGTCCAGCAAACCGCCGGTGCGCGGCTTGCGGGCGACGGCCGGGCGGGCGGTGTCCTCGGCGCGACGCCGGGCCAGGGCCACCTGGAGCACGAAGGCCTCGTCCCACTTCAGGCGGGCCTGGGCGGCGAGACGTTCGGCCTGGTTGCGCGGGCGGTGGATCTGCTCCAGCGCCTGGTGCAGCGGGATCAGGCCGCGTGAGTCGAGCAGCGAGGCGGGGACCGGGTCGGGGACCTGCGTCCAGTCCATGCCGTCGAGGATGGTGTCCACGGCGAGCGCGAGCCGCCAGGAGGGCGCCTTGGCGGAGGCCGGGTAGACGGGGATCAGCCGCCCGGCGAAGCGGTCGGCGGCCTTGGGAGCGTCGGGGTCGTCGCCGTCGCCGAACAGCTCGTAGTCCGGGTTGGTCAGCTGCCTGGTGCGGTTGAAGACGCCGACCTTGCCCGCGAACAGGCCGCTGCGGCCGGGCCGCAGTTCCTTCTCGCGCCAGCGCTGGTTGAAGAAGGTCAGCGAGAGCCGGCCGCGCCCGTCCGTGACCACGACCTCCAGCCGGTCGCCCTTGCGGCCGCGGAAGGGGATCAGCGTGCACTTCTCGATCCGGGCGACGACCGTGACGTGCTCGTCGACCTCGAGCGAATCCAGGCTGGTCAGTTCGCCGCGCTCGTTGTAGCGGCGCGGAAAGTGGTGCAGCAGGTCCCCGACGGTGTGCAGGTCGAGACCTTCGGCGAGCTGCTTGGCCGGGGCGCCGAGGTGCTTCTTCAGGTCGTCGTCGAGAGGAGACACAAGGTCAACGATGCACCATCGGTCGGACAGGCCACCGCAAAAGGCCCGTCACTCCACGCCGACGACCAGCGGCGCGGCGCCCTGGCCGCCCTCGTAGACGACCGCGTCCACGACCGGGTTGGTGCGCCGCAGGTGCGCGACGAGCGCGTCGGCGAGCCCCGGCCCGGCGTCCTCGCCGACGATCAGTGTCACCATCTCGCCACCGGCCGCGAGCATGCGGTCGAGCACGGTCGCCGCGGTGGTGACCATCTCGCTCTGGTCGCCGATGACGGCCACGTCCCCGTCGATCAGGCCGAGGATGTCACCGGCCTGGCAGACGCCGGCCATCGTCCACGACTCCCCCTCGGCGACGGCCAGCTCCGCGTAGCGGGTGGCACCGGCGGCCGTGGTCATCGCGACCACGTCCTCGTCGAAGCGACGGGCGGGCTCGTGCACGGCGAGCGCGGCCAAACCCTGGACGGGCGAGCGGGTGGGAATGACGGCGACCCGGACGCCCTCGCCGCGCAGCTGGTCGGCGGCGACCCCGGCGGCCGCGCGCAGTTCGGCGTCGTTGAGCAGCAGCACGACCTCGCGGGCGTGGGCGAGCCGGATCGCGGCGGCGAGCTCGGCGCTGCTGGGCGCGCGGTCGGGGTCGGCGGGCAGGACGGTGGCGCCGCACTCGCGGCAGAGCCCGGCCAGGCCCTCCCCCTGGACCACGCTGACGACGGCCCGGGTCGGGCTGAGCCCGACCGCGTGCGAGGCGTCCGCCTGCTCGGCGGCGGCCGAGGCGAAGTGGGTGATCCTGATCCGGTGCGGTCGCCCGGTCTCGATCCCGGCCTCGACGGCGGCACCGGGGTCGTCGACGTGCACGTGGACGCTCCACAGACCCTCGCCGCCGCTGACGACGAGCGAGTCACCGAGGGCGCCGAGGCGGGCGCGCAGCCCGGGCACGGCCTCGTCGCGGGCGTCGAGCAGATAGACGACCTCGTAGGCCGGTCCGGTCGGGTCGTCGTCGAGCAGCGCGGCGGGCGTGGCGTGGACGACGACCGGGCGGGGGGTGGCCAGCGCCAGCGGCCCCATCGGGGACTGCCCGCTGACGGCGTCGGCGAGCGCGCCGAGGACGGCCACCAGGCCGCGTCCGCCGGCGTCGACGACGCCGGCCCGGCCGAGCACGTCCAACTGCTGCGGGGTGAGCGCGAGCGCGGTGCCCGCCGCCTCGAACGCCGCCTCGGCGACCGCCGACAGCCCCGCCGTCCCCGGCAGCGCCGCCGCGGCGTCGGCGGCCGCGGCGGCCACGGTCAGCACGGTGCCCTCGACGGGCACCGCCACGGCCTCGTATCCGGCGTCGGCGGCCCGCCGCAGCGCGCGCCGCAGCCCGTCGGCGTCGCAGGGCCCCGCCCCGACGGAGGCGGCCACGCCGCGCAGCAGCTGGGACAGGATCACTCCGGAGTTGCCGCGCGCGCCCAGCAGCGCGCCGTGCGCCATGGCGCGCAGGGCGGCCTCCAGGGTGGGGGCGCCGGCGCCGTCGGTGAACAGCGCCTCGACCTTCCCGGCGGCGGATTCGACGGTGAGGTAGAGGTTGGTCCCGGTGTCCCCGTCGGGAACCGGGTAGACGTTGAGCGCGTCGATCTCCTCACGCGCCTGGCCGAGGGCGGCCAGGGAGAGCCGGCACCAGTCGCGCACGGCCGCGGCGTCGAGGGTCTGCGGCACCGGGTCTCTCCTCTTGCTCTCTGGGTTCCCCGCAGGCTACCGCCCGGTCGGGGCCCCGGTCAGCGCGGGCGGGAGGACGGCGATGCGGGCTTAACCGCCCGGTCATGGTAGTTTCGTTCTACGGAGCCAGCCGATGTATGCTGCTCCGGTTGCCTGGAATCCCTTCCAGGACACCCCCAAGGACAGTCGGTGCGAACCGCGCTGTCGCGGCGTTCGCGCCACGGGGTTGGAACCGTTAGTGCATCTGAAGTCTTTGGAGTGACTCCCGTGGCTGCCAACTGCGACGTCTGCGGCAAGGGGCCGGGCTTCGGCAACAACATCTCCTTTTCGCACCGCCGGACCCGTCGTCGTTGGAACCCCAACATCCAGACGGTCCGCGCTGTGATCGGGCGTACGCCGAAGCGGCTCAACGTGTGCACCTCGTGCATCAAGGCCGGCAAGGTTTCCCGCTGACGCGGCGGCTGCCCCTCCGGCTTCGCAAGGGCCGGTCCACCTCCGGGTGGACCGGCCCTTCGCTTTGCCCTTCCGCTGCTACCGGAAGCGCCAGCCGTGGTCGACCGGGCCGATGCCCGCGCCGAGCGCGAAGCCGCCCTGGATCGCGCCGGTGATGTACTCCTTCGCGGCGGCGACGGCGTCCGGGACGGCGAGTCCGATCGCGAGGTAGGACGCGACCGCGCTGGCCAGCGTGCAGCCGGTGCCGTGGGTGTGCCGGTTGTCGTAGCGGTGGGCCCGGAACAGCGTCTCGGTGCCGTCGGGCCCGCGCAGCAGGTCGACCGCGTCGCCCTCCAGATGCCCGCCCTTCACCAGCGCCCACTGCGGCCCGAGGTCCTGCACGGCCTTCGCGGCGTCCGAGAGCTCGCTCTCACGGGTGACCTCGATCCCTGTGAGCTGCGCCACCTCGTGCAGGTTCGGCGTCGCCACGGTGGCCTGCGGCAGCAGACGGTCCCGCAGCACGCTCACCGCGGACGCGGCGAGCAGCGCGTCCCCGTGCTTGCTGACCCCGACCGGGTCCACCACGACCGGCGCGGGCTTCTCGGCGAGGAGGCCGGCCACGGCCTCGACCAGTTCGGCGCTGGCCAGCATGCCCGTCTTCACGGCCTGCACGCCGATGTCGTCCACGACGCTCCGGTACTGCGCGACGACCGCCTCGACGGGCAGCTCCCAGTACCCCTGTACCCCGACGGAGTTCTGCGCGGTGACGGCGGCGATGACGCTCATGCCGTGCACGCCGAGGGCCAGCATGGTCTTGAGATCGGCCTGGATCCCGGCGCCACCGCCGGAATCGGACCCCGCGATGGTCAGCACGCGCGGCGGTGCAACGTTGGATGAGACAGAAGCCATGCACTCACCCTAGGGGCGCGGGGAACTGCGCGGGCAACCACCCTGCGCGGATGGCCCTGCGCATCGAGGACCATCCGCACGGCGTGGCTTGTCGCGCAGAGCCCAGCGCCCCTGGCGGCTGCGCCGCCTGGATGGTGCGACGTCCCTCAGAGCACGGCCTCGGCCTCGGTCCAGCGGCCCTCGGGGACGGTCTTGAGCTGGGCGACCGCGTCCGCGATGGGGACGAGGTGGATCTCGGTGCCGCGGAGAGCGGTCATGTGGCCGTAGGCGCCCTTGTGGACCGCCTCCACCGCGTGCCAGCCGAAGCGGGTCGCCAGGACCCGGTCGTGGGCCGTGGGTGTGCCGCCGCGCTGGATGTGGCCGAGGATGACCGGCTTGGACTCCTTGTTGATCCACTGCGCGATCTCACCCGCCAGGCGCGAGCCGATGCCGCCGAAGGTCTGGTGGCCGAACGCGTCCGTGCCGCCGTGCGCGAAGCGCATCGTGCCGGGGGCCGGCTGCGCGCCCTCAGCGACCGCGACGATGGCGAACTTCTTGCCGCGCGAGAACCGCTCCTCGACCATGCAGCAGACCGTCTCGACGTCGAACGGGCGCTCCGGGATGAGGATGCCGTGCGCGCCGCCCGCCATGCCGGCGTGGAGTGTGATCCAGCCGGTGTGGCGACCCATCAGCTCGACGACCATCACCCGCTGGTGGGACTCGGCGGTGGTCTTCAGCCGGTCGATCGCCTCGGTGGCCACCCACACGGCGGTGTCGTGGCCGAAGGTCACGTCCGTGGCGTCGATGTCGTTGTCGATGGTCTTCGGGACCGCGACGACCGGCAGGCCGGCCTCGCTGAACATCCTGGCCGCCGTCAGCGTGCCCTCGCCGCCGATGGCGATCAGGGCGTCGATGCCGACGCTCGCGGCCAGCGCGTGGGCGTTGGCGACGGCCTCCCGCATGCGTTCGCGCTCGACCCGCGCGCTGCCGAGGATCGTGCCGCCGCGGGTCAGGATGCCGGTGACGTCCTCCAGCCCGAGCGGCCGGGTGCGGCCCTCGATGAGGCCGAGGAAGCCGTCCTGGACTCCGAGCACCTCGTCCTGGTGTTCGGTGACCGCCCGGTGCACCACCGAGCGGATCACCGCGTTGAGTCCGGGACAGTCGCCACCGCTCGTCAGCACGCCGATTCGCATAAGGGAAGACTATGCAGAAAGGGGATGCTTCGCCCCACAGCACAAGGGCCCCGACCGGGGGGACTTATCGCCCTCTCAGGCCTGCGCGCCGAAGTGGTCCCATCCGCCGATGCGGTCCCAGGGGGCGCCGTCGACCGTCACCCGTCCGGTGCCGGTCAGGCTCGCGGGGCGGGTCACCTCGCCGACGACGCGCCAGCGCGAGGGCAGGTGGGTGTCGGCCGGGAAGGTCGCGACGAGCGCGTGGTCCTCGCCGCCGGAGAGCACCCACTGGAGCGGGTCGACACCGACCGCCTGGCCGATGTCCGCCATCTGCGCGGGGATGTCGAAGTCGGCGGCCCGCAGGTCGATGTGCACGCCGCTGGCCTCCGCGACGTGGCCGAGGTCGGCCACCAGGCCGTCGCTGACGTCGATCATGGACGTCGCGCCGAGCACGGACGCCGCCGGGCCGGCGTGGTACGGCGGCTCGGGGCGCCGGTGCGCCTCGACGAAGGCACGCGGCGAGCGGAAGCCGCGCGACAGGACGGTGAAGCCCGCCGCGGACCAGCCCAGCCAGCCCGTCACGGCGACCTTGTCACCCGGACGGGCGCCCGAGCGGGTGACCGGGCGACGGCCCTGCAGGTCACCCAGTGCGGTGATGGAGACGGTGATCGCCTCGCCGCGCACGACGTCGCCGCCGACCACGGCCGCGCCCGCCACCTGGCACTCGTCGCGCAGGCCGTCCATGAGCTCCAGCGCCCAGGTGACCGGGAGCTGGGCCGGGACGACGAGGCCCAGCAGCAGCGCGGTCGGGACGGCGCCCATCGCGGCGACGTCGGCCAGGTTCTGTGCGGCGGCCTTGCGGCCCACGTCGTAGGCGGTGGACCAGTCCCGGCGGAAGTGGCTGCCCTCCAGCAGCACGTCGGTGGTGGCCACGACCCGCCCGTCGGGCGCGGCGACGACGGCCGCGTCGTCGCCCGGACCGAGCTCCACGGCCGAGGTCTGCGGCAGCCGGGACGTGAGCTCCCGGATCAGTCCGAACTCACCGAGCTCGCCGACCTGCATGGGTTTCCTTCCGGATCTGGTCAGTACCTGAGACTGTCCTTGAGACTGTTCGGTCGCGGGCGCGCGTCTACGCGCCTCACGCGCGCAGCGTACGCCCTGGGGGCGCGTCGAAGGGCTCCCCTGCGGGCGACGGGGAACGATAGCGTGGCGGTTCCCTCGGTTCCCCCGTTTCCATCGTCGCCGTCGGGGAACCACACCCACGCAAGATCTCCGCTCCGAGCCGCCGGGAGTCCTCGTGGTACAGGCCTACATCCTCATCCAGACAGAAGTCGGCAAGGCGTCCAATGTGGCCGAGGTCATCTCCGGGATCCCCGGAGTGGTCCAGGCCGAGGATGTCACCGGTCCCTATGACGTCATCGTCCGCGCCGAGGCGGAGACCGTCGACGACCTGGGCCGACTCGTCGTGGCGCAGATCCAGCAGGTGGAGGGGATCACCCGCACCCTGACCTGCCCGGTGGTGCACCTGTAAGCACCACGTAGCATCGCGGGGTGACCAGGATCGCCGCCCCGCTCGCGCTGACCGCCGCCACCGCCCTCCTGCTGACCGCCTGCGGCGGTGGCGGGGGCGGACGCGTGCCCGTCGCCGCGCCGACCACCACGGGCGCGGTGGCACAGCAGTGTGTGGCGTTGCAGAAGTCGCTGCCGAAGACGCTGATGGGCCAGGGCCGCCGCGGCACCACCCCCGGCAGCGCGAACACCGCCGCCTGGGGTGACCCGGCGGTGACGCTGCGCTGCGGCGCGGGGATGCCGAGCGTGCTCGACCCGCACTCGAGGAACTACAACCCCGAGGGCGACAATCTGAGCGGCGCGGAGATCGGCGGCGTCTGCTGGGCCTCGGTCCACAACCAGGCCGACAACAGCTTCACCTTCTCCTCGGTGGACCAGCAGGCCATCGTGGAGGTCTTCGTGCCTGCCGCGTACTACGGCAAGCAGTCCCCGCTCAGCGAGCTCGCCCCGGCCGTGGCCAAGGCGAGCCCGCTGGACCCGGACCGCAAGTTCTCGTGCGCCTAGGGTCGGCCGCGCGCGGGGGTCAGCGCAGGCCGGTGGACCGGCGCAGGGCCGCCTGCAGCAGGTGGTCGACCAGCTGCGGGTAGGCGATGCCGCTGGCCTCCCACATCTTCGGGAAGGCCGAGATCGGGGTGAAGCCCGGCATGGTGTTGATCTCGTTGACCACGAACTCGCCGTTCTCCTGCAGGAAGACGTCGACACGGGCCAGGCCCTCGCAGGAGAGCGCCTCGAAGACCTGCACGGCGAGCTCCTGGAGCCGAGCGAGCTCGTCCTCGTTCAGCTTCGCCGGGATCTGCACGTCGCTGGAGTCGATGTACTTGGCCTCGAAGTCGTAGAAGTCGAAGCCCTCGGCGACGAGCACCTCGGCCGGCAGGCTGGCGCGCGGGCCGTCCTCGAACTCCAGAACGCCGCACTCCAGTTCACGGCCGACCACGCCCGCCTCGACGATCACCTTCGGGTCGTGCTCGCGGGCGAACTCGATCGCGCGGACCAGGTCGGCCGGGTCGTTCACCTTGGTGATGCCGATGGAGGAACCGGCCCGGGCGGGCTTCACGAAGACCGGGTAGGCCAGCTCGTTGATGCGGGCGATCGCGGCGTCGCGACCGGTCTTGGTCGCCCACTCGCGCGGCCGCACCACGGTGTACGGGCCGACGGGCAGACCGAAGGCCTGGAGCACCCGCTTGGTGTACTCCTTGTCCATCCCCACCGAGCTCGACAGCACGCCGGAGCCGACGTAGGGCACGCCGGAGAGCTCCAGCAGTCCCTGGAGCGTGCCGTCCTCGCCCCACGGCCCGTGCAGCAGCGGCAGGACGACGTCGACCTCGCCCAGCGCCTTCGGGACCGCGCCGGGCTCGGCGTAGACCACCTCGCGGGCGACCGGGCTGGCGGGCAGGTTCACCTGGCCCTCGGTGGACTCGGCCAGCTGGTCCACGTCGGGCAGCTTGCCGTCGGTGATGGCCATCCGCTCGGGCTCGTCGGTCGTGAGCGCGAACCGGCCGTCATGGGTGATGCCGATCGGCAGCACCTCGTACGCGTCCCGGTCCAGCGCGCGCAGGACGCTGCCGGCGGTGACGACGGAGATGGCGTGCTCGGAGCTGCGGCCGCCGAAGACGACCGCGACGCGGGGCTTGCGCCCTCCGGCGGGACTGGGGGAGGAAGGCTGAGTGCTCATATCCCGTAGGACACTACCCGCACTGTCCAGCGGGGGCGCTCCCGGCACTACCGCAGGGGCGCGAGGAACTGCGCGCGCAGCCACCCTGCGCGGATGGCCCTGCTCGATGAGGACCATCCGCTCGTCAGAGGGGGCACCTTCCGGCCGAAGGCTGGGGGATTGTCGCGCCCACGCAGGGGGCACCTTCCGGCCGAAGGCTGGGGGATTGTCGCGCCCACGCAGGGGGCACCTCCCGGCCGAAGGCTGGGGGAGGAGCCGCAAGTCAGCGGAGCCTCGCGCCCCTGGATGGTGCAACCGGCGCCCTGAAGAAGGCTCAGCGCCGTTCGGGCTTGGCGCTGCGGCCCATGAGTTCCTTGACCGCCTTCCGGGGGGACTTGCCGCCGTGGACGATGTCGACGACCGTCTGGGTGATCGGCATGTCGACGCCGTTGCGCTGCGCCAGATCCAGCACCGAGACGCAGGACTTCACACCCTCCGCCGTCTGCCGCATCGCGGCCGTCGCCTCGGCCAGGGACATGCCGCGGCCGAGGTTGAGGCCGAAGGTGTGGTTGCGCGACAGCGGCGAGCTGCACGTGGCGACCAGGTCGCCCATGCCCGCCAGCCCCGCGAAGGTGTGCGGGTCGGCGCCCATCGCCAGGCCGAGCCTGGTGGTCTCGGCGAGGCCGCGGGTGATCAGGGAGGCCTTGGTGTTGTCGCCGAAGCCCAGGCCGTCGACGATGCCGACCGCCACACCGATGACGTTCTTCACCGCGCCACCGAGCTCGGCGCCGACCACGTCGGTGATCGTGTAGGGGCGGAAGTAGCCCGTCAGGCACGCCGCCTGGAGGCGCCGCGCGGCCGACTCGTCCGTGCACGCGACGACACTCGCCGCAGGCTGACGCTGCATGATCTCGCCCGCCAGGTTCGGCCCGGAGACGACCGCGACCCGCTCCGCGGGCACCTCGGCGACCTCCTGGATGACCTGGCTCATGAGCTTGGCCGTACCGAGCTCCACGCCCTTCATCAGGCTGACCAGCACCGTCTCCGGAGCCAGCAGCGGCGCCCAGTCGGCGAGCAGCGGACGCAGCGTCTGGGAGGGGACGGTGAGGACGGTGAAGTCCGCGTCCGCCGCCGCCTTGGCGGGGTCGGTGGTGGCCGTGATGTTCGGCGGGAGTTCGATGCCCGGGTGGTACTCCGGGTTGGTTCGGGTGCCGTTGATGGCGTCGACGAGCTCCTGGCGACGGCCCCACAGGGTCACGTCGCAGCCGGCGTCGGCGAGGATCATGGCGAAGGCGGTGCCCCAGGAGCCGTATCCGAAGACGGCGCAGCGGGTGGTCACTCGGCGGGCTCCTTCTCGTTCTCCTCCGAGCCCATCTCCTGCGAGCCCTCCGCCTGGCCCTGCGGCGCGCGCGACTTGGCCATGTCGAAGCGCTCGGACGGGGCCTTCTCCCCGCGCAGCTGCTCCAGCAGGGCGGTGATGTCGTTCATGATGGCGTCCGTCGCCTCGCGCAGGACCGCCCCGGTGATCTCCTCGCCACGCCAGCGGTCGAGGTCCACGGGCGGCCCCGCGACGACCATGACGGTCTTTCGGGGGAAGGGCTTGAAGCGGCGGTTGCCCTTCCCGCCCTTCGCGTAGCGCGGCATGATCTCGTGCGCGCCCCACTGGGCCACCGGGATGACGGGAGCTCCGGTCGTCAGCGCGACGCGCGCCGCACCGGTCTTGCCGGTCATCGGCCACAGGTCCGGGTCGCGCGTGAGCGTTCCCTCGATGTAGAACGCGACGCATTCACCGGAGTCGACGGCGTCGATCGCGGCGCGGAAAGCCTGCGTCGCGTCGGTGGAACCGCGGTACACCGGGATCATCTTTGCGCCGTGCAGAATCTGCTTGACCCCCGGCAGCTTGAAGACGCCGGCCTTCGCCAGAAATCGCGCAGGGCGACCGGAGTCGTACTGATAGTGCCCGTAGACGAGCGGATCCAAATACGAGTTGTGGTTGATCGCGGTCAGGAATCCGCCCTCGACAGGAATGTTCTCGTAACCGCGCCAGTCCCGCTTGGTCATCGCGAACAGCGGCGGCTTCGCGATCACCGCGGCCAAGCGGTACCAGAAGCCGTATCTGCGGCGCGCCGCCCTGGTGCTGGAGCCGGGCACGAGCACTCCTCCTTCGCGCGCCGTCCCGCGTGGGGCCGACGGTGATTCTTAACGTTCAACCGCACAAGTGTCGCCCCTGCCTCGTCGGACTGTCGAGGCGCCCCCGCCGGTAGAGCCCGTCCGGGTGCCTGTTCCGGGCACAATGGGCGCCGATGACGACCCCGAAGACGACCGCGGGCACCACCGTGGTGATCCCGCTGAAGCCACCCGCCGAGGGCAAGTCGCGCCTCGCGCCGGTGGTCGGGGCGCTCCGGCCGCGACTGGCCCTCGCCTTCGCGCTCGACACCGTCGCGGCGGCGTGGGCGTGCCCGGCGGTGGCCCGGGTGGTGGCCGTCTGCGACGACGAGCAGGCGGGCGCGCAGTTGGCCCTGGCCGGGGCCGTGGTCGTACCCGACTCCCCCGGCGCGGGCCTGAACGCGGCGCTCGCCCACGGCGCGCGGTACGCGCGGGAGGCGCTGGGCGCGGGGGCGGTGGCGGCGATGTCCGCGGACCTGCCGGCGCTGCGGCCGGCGGAACTGGCCCGCGTGCTGGGCGCGGCGAGCGCGCATCCGCGGGCGTTCCTGGCGGACACGCAGGGCGTCGGGACGACGCTGCTGGCGGCGGCGCGGGGCGTGCCGCTCTCACCCTTGTTCGGGGGCGCGTCGCGTGCGGCGCACGCCGCGTCGGGCGCGGTGGAGCTCGGACTGGACGGCGTGGCGAGCGTGCGCCGCGACGTCGACACGGGCGAGGACCTCCGCGTGGCCCTGGCCCTGGGCGCGGGCCGGCACACGCTGACTACGCTTGGCCTCATGCAGGCGACCGCGTACACGTACTCCCCCGACAGCCGCAGCGGCCAGGTCCTCCTGGACGACGGCACCCCGCTCCCCTTCGACGCGGCGGCCTTCGACGCGGGCGGCTTGCGCCTCCTGCGGCCGGGCCAGCGCGTCCGCATCGAGACCGAGGGCAACGGCGCGAACCGCCGCATCACGCTCATCACACTGCAGACCTTCTAGGCAAACGGCTCAGCTGCACCACCCAGGGGCGCGAGGAACTGCGCGACAAGCCACCCACCCACGTAGCGCGCCGAACGAGCAGGGCCATCCGCTCATCAGTGGTTTCCCGCGCAGTTCCTCGCGCCCCTGGCGGCTCCGCCGCCGAATGCACCGAGGGGCACGTGGACCCGGGTGGGTTCGCGTGCCCCTGCGGTGAGGTGTGCTCGACGTGGCCGGTGGCTTACTTGGCCGTGGCCTTCTTGGCGGGAGCCTTCTTCGCCGTGGTCTTCTTGGCCGCCGGGGTGGCCTTCTTCGCCGTCGTGGCCTTCTTCGCCGCGGGGCGGGAGGTGCTGGCGGTGACCGTCTTCTTCGCCGGAGCCTTGACCGCCGCGGTGGTCTTCTTCGCAGCGGCCGTGGTCTTCTTCGCGGCCGCGGTCTTCGCCGTGGTCGCCTTCTTCGCCGGCGTGGCCTTCTTCGCGGCCGTGGTGGCGGCCGCAGCCGCCGTGGCCTTCTTGGCGGCGGCCTTCTTGACCGTCGGCGTGGTCTTCTTCGCCGTGACCTTCTTGGCCGCGGCAGCGGCCTTCTTCGCCGCCGGAGAGCCGACCGGAGCCGCCATGCCCGTCTTGCCCGGGGTCAGCGAGCCCTTGGGGGCCTTGCGGACCGAGACACCCGTCTTCGGGAGCTTCTTCGAGCCGCTGACCAGGTCCTTGAAACCCTGACCCGGGCGGAACCGCGGAACGGCGGTCTTCTTGACCTTGACCTTGTCACCGGTCTGCGGGTTACGGGCGAACCGCGCGGCGCGGTCCACCTTCTCGAAAGTGCCGAAACCGGTCACGGACACGCGGTCACCCGCGGTCACGGCACGCACGATGGTGTCGAGCACAGCATCAACTGCCTCTGCGGCGGCGCGACGGCCACCAAGCTGCTCGGCTACCGCTTCAACAAGCTGCGCCTTGTTCACGTCTTCCCCTTCGGAAACGGAAGCCCGGAAGATTCTTCTGGGCAATTCGCACGTTAGGCATGTATATACGCCATTTCAATAACCAAACGGGCGCATCACCCTTGTGTCGCAATGGATTCGGGTTTCAGCCCGTCGTCCGACCGGTCGGCCGGGGGCCGTCCAGGTCCGCTACGAAACGCGCCAACCTCCGTGCGGCTTCCGGGAGATCGCGTTTCGCCGCCTCCGTCACCATGAGCAACGAACGGGTCAACGCGGCTCTCTCCGCGTCCGACACGTCCAGAGCACGCACACGGGCGTGTGCATCCTTGAGTCGTCGTGCGACCAGCCCGTACAGCTCGACGTCCGCGGCCTCCTCGATCAGCTCCGCGTCGTCGCCACCCGGGGGCGGGTCACTGGGACTCATGCGGAGATTGTGCCACTCAAGGCCAGTTGTCTCCTGCTTGCGCCTGCCGATGACCTTACACAGAGTCACCCGGACGACAGCAGGCAGCCCCCCGGTGGACACCGGGGGGCTGCCTGGATGTGGCGAAAAACCGCTGCTGAGAGATCAGCCGACGGGCGTGGTGGTCGGCTTGAAGGACGGCCGCGCGGCCTCGTAGGAGGCGATGTCCGCCTCCTGCTGGAGGGTGATGGAGATGTCGTCCAGACCGTTCAGCAGACGCCAACGGACGTTCTCGTCCAGCGCGAACGAGGCGGTGACGCCCTCCGCGCGGACCTCGCGGGCCTCCAGGTCGACGGTCACCTCCGCCTGCGGGTCGGCCTCGACGACCGCCCACAGCCGCTCCACGGTCTCCTGCGGCAGGATCACCGTCAGCAGGCCGTTCTTCAGGGAGTTGCCGCGGAAGATGTCCGCGAAGCGGGAGGAGATGACGGTCTTGAAGCCGTAGTTCTGCAGCGCCCAGACCGCGTGCTCGCGGGAGGAGCCGGTGCCGAACTCGGGGCCCGCGATCAGGACCGTCGCGCCCTGACGCTCCGGGCGGTTGAGGACGAACGCGTCGTCCTTGCGCCAGGCCTCGAACAGGCCGTCCTCGAAGCCGTTGCGGGTGACCTTCTTGAGCCAGTGCGCCGGGATGATCTGGTCGGTGTCGACGTTGCTGCGGCGCAGCGGGACGGCCCGGCCGGTGTGCGAGGTGAACTTCTCCATGGCTGCTCAGGCCTCCACGAGCTGCTGGGCGTCGGACAGGTCGGCGGGCGAGGCCAGGTGGCCCAGCACCGCGGTGGCGGCGGCCACCTGGGGGCTGACCAGGTGGGTGCGCCCGCCCTTGCCCTGGCGGCCCTCGAAGTTGCGGTTGGAGGTGGACGCGCAGCGCTCACCGGGGGCCAGCTGGTCGGGGTTCATGCCCAGACACATCGAGCAACCGGCGTGGCGCCACTCGGCACCGGCGGCGGTGAAGACCTTGTCCAGGCCCTCCTCGATCGCCTGGAGGGCGACGCGGACGGAGCCCGGGACGACCAGCATCCGCACGCCGTCGGCGATCCGGCGGCCCTCGACGATCGCGGCGGCGGCGCGCAGGTCCTCGATGCGGCCGTTGGTGCAGGAGCCGACGAAGACCGCGTCGACCTT
Source organism: Streptacidiphilus sp. MAP12-33 (assembly GCF_041261265.1). Taxonomy (NCBI): domain Bacteria; kingdom Bacillati; phylum Actinomycetota; class Actinomycetes; order Kitasatosporales; family Streptomycetaceae; genus Streptacidiphilus; species Streptacidiphilus sp. MAP12-33. Next base: position 87,765 of record NZ_JBGCCA010000014.1, on the reverse strand, counting down.
CACCTCGCGCAGCGGGGTGCCGGCCGTGAGGCCCATGTACGTCAGGGCGTTCTCGGCGGCGATGCGCTCCTGCGGGTCCTCGAAGGACGCCGGGTCCGGCACGTTCGCGCCCAGCGGCGCGCCCTGGCCCGGGTTGGTGCCCCAGGTGACGAACGGCGACAGGGAGGCCGCGTCGATGAGGACCTCGGCGTCGAAGACCGCGTCCTCGTCGGTGGCCAGGGTCTTCCAGTACGCCACGGCGGCGTCCCAGTCCTCGCCCGTGGGGGCGTGGTCGCGGCCCTGGAGGTAGGCGAAGGTGGTCTCGTCCGGGGCGATCATGCCGGCACGGGCGCCGGCCTCGATCGACATGTTGCAGACGGTCATCCGGGCCTCCATGGACAGGCCCCGGATCGCCGAACCGCGGTACTCCAGGACGTAGCCCTGGCCGCCGCCGGTGCCGATCTTCGCGATGACCGCCAGGATCAGGTCCTTGGCGGTGACGCCGTCGGGCAGCTCGCCCTCGACCGTGATGGCCATCGTCTTCGGGCGGTCCATCGGCAGCGTCTGCGTGGCCAGCACGTGCTCGACCTGGCTGGTGCCGATGCCGAAGGCAAGCGCGCCGAACGCGCCGTGGGTGGAGGTGTGCGAGTCGCCGCAGACCACGGTGGTGCCGGGCTGGGTCAGTCCCAGCTGCGGTCCCACCACGTGGACGACACCCTGCTCTACGTCGCCCAGCGAGTGCAGGCGGACGCCGAACTCGGCGCAGTTGGCGCGCAGCGTCTCCAACTGGACCTTGGACACCGGGTCCGCGATCGGCTTGTCGATGTCGAGAGTCGGGGTGTTGTGGTCCTCGGTGGCGATGGTGAGGTCCGTGCGACGCACCTTGCGGCCGGCGAGGCGCAGGCCGTCGAAGGCCTGCGGGCTGGTGACCTCGTGCAGCAGGTGAAGATCGATGAAGAGCAGGTCGGGCTCGCCCTCGGCGCGCCGAACGACGTGGTCGTCCCAGACCTTCTCCGCGAGTGTGCGTCCCATCGCTGTCCCTCCGACCGGCTACGTCGCCGGTCAAGCCGTCGATTACGTGGCGTCTGCTTGGCGAAAGCTCCTGTGGGAGCCCCCTGGATGCCCCTGGGGAGCCCCTGTTCCTCCAGAGTGACGCAGTTCCCAGAAGATTGAACTTGCGTCTCGCGATCCGAGACTGCAATATCAGGGCATGGACAACTCTAGTGGCGTCGGCGTTCTCGACAAGGCTGCTCTGGTGCTGAGCGCGCTGGAGTCCGGCCCCGCGACCCTGGCCGGGCTGGTCTCGGCCACCGGCTTGGCGCGTCCCACCGCGCACCGCCTGGCGGTCGCCTTGGAGCACCACCGCCTGGTCACCCGTGACATGCAGGGCCGCTTCATCCTGGGGCCCCGCCTCTCCGAGCTCGCCGCCGCGGCGGGCGAGGACCGGCTGCTGGCCACGGCCGGCCCGGTGCTCACCCACCTGCGCGACGTGACGGGCGAGAGCGCGCAGCTGTACCGGCGGCAGGGCGATCTCCGTATCTGTGTGGCCGCCGCCGAGCGGCTCTCCGGCCTGCGGGACACCGTCCCGGTGGGCTCCACGCTCCCGATGAAGGCCGGTTCGGCCGCGCAGGTGCTGCTCGCCTGGGAGGAGCCCGAGCGACTGCACCGTGGTCTCCAGGGTGCGCGCTTCACCGCGACCGCGCTCTCCGGCGTGCGACGCCGCGGCTGGGCGCAGTCCATCGGCGAGCGCGAGCCCGGCGTGGCCTCCGTCTCGGCGCCCGTGCGCGGGCCGTCCAACCGGGTCGTGGCGGCGGTTTCCGTCTCCGGCCCGATCGAGCGCCTGACCCGTCACCCGGGCCGGCTGCACGCCCAGGCCATCGTCGAGGCGGCCGCCCGCCTCACCGACGCGCTGCGTCGCGCCTGACCCCCACGTACCAGAAGGGGCGGACCGCTACGGCGGTCCGCCCCTCGGTCGTTCGTTCCCAGGGCACAAAAAAGGCCCTCGATGAGGGCCTCTTCAAAGCTGGGCTGTTCAAAAGCTGGGGTACCAGGACTCGAACCTAGACTAAATGAACCAGAATCACTCGTGCTGCCAATTACACCATACCCCAGTGACGGTCCGCGGACCGCCGGAGGAAGATACTACCCGAAAACCGGGACGTGGTTGACCGCCACCCGCAGCTCCCCGACCAGGGCGACCAACGCGGCCGCGCCGCCCTCCGGCAGCGGGCTCCCGTCCGCGCGGACCGCGCGCAACGGCGCCGCCCAGTCGGCGATCCACCGGACGTGCCCGGCGGCGGCGAGCGCGTCCAGAGCGACCGACTGGACCGCGAGGTCGGGCAGGCCACCTTCCTCCCAGAGCCCGATGACCCGCGCCAGGTCGCCCGCGCCCCCGGCCCGGACCGAGACCGGCAGCGCCACACGGATGTTGGCGGTCCGTCCGGCCGTGTGGAAGTACTCCGCCCAGTCCAGCGGACGGGCCTTCACGATGTCGCGCCCCAGCAGGAGTTCGGCCGCGCGATCCAGTACCTCGTCCGCGTCGCGGAGGAGTTCGAGCGCGGGCCGGTCGTCGGCCGCGACGGACGGCGCTCCCGAGCGGCGCGCCAGCGCGTCCAGGCGACGCCGGAGGCCTGGATGGGTGAGCCGGGGATCCTCCTGCTCCGCCAGGACGGCGCGCAGATGCGCCTCACGCTCGACGGCGCGGGAGGGGTCCGCGAACAGCGCGGCCAGACCGCGGTAGAGCTGCCGGGGCCGGACCCCGGCCAGGACGCCCGGCTCCAGGTAGTCGGCCGCATAGCGCCGCTCGGCCCAGCCCCACGCGATGATGGCGCGCAAGGCCGAGGCCATGGCCGCCGGGCCGGCCACCCGGGCACCCATCGCGTCGCAGGCCAACTCCTCACGGCGGGCCAGCGCGAGGCGCAGCCGCCGCCGCAGGAGGCGCTCGTGCGCGCGACGCGCGAGCCGCAGGTGCGGGCCACGACGGACATGGCCGAACTCGTGCCCGAGAACCGCGGTCAGCTCACCGACGGACATGCCGAGCAGCAGGGGTACGCCCAGCATCAGGCGCGGGCGCTGGGCCGGCCCGTACTGGCGCACGCTCGCGCCGGTACCGGCGTGAAGCTCGATCGACTCGGGCAGCTCGGCGCCGCAGGCGCGGGCGGTCCGCTCGAGCAGCTCCCACAGCCCCGGCTGCTCCACCCGGGTCAGTTCGAGCCGCGCCTCGTGCAGGCGCTGCAACCGGTCCTCGCGCTCGGCGCGGCGCCGGTGGGTGACGACCTGGCGGGCCACCAGGCCGAGCACCACGGGCAGGAGGAGGAACACCGCCCCGCCGACATCCACCCCGGCGTCCGCCCGTTCGGTCAGCAGAATGCTGAATCCCCAGGCCAGATAGAGCACAACAGCCGCCAGGCCGCCGACTGCGGCCAGAAATCCGCGCACAACCCCACCCCTGAAATGCAAAAGAGCTCCGGATCATATCCGGAGCTCTTTTCCTTCGGTACCCCCGACCGGATTCGAACCGGCGCTACTGCCGTGAGAGGGCAGCGTGCTAGGCCGCTACACAACGGGGGCGTTGGTCCTTGCGGACCGAGTACCCCCGACCGGATTCGAACCGGCGCTACTGCCGTGAGAGGGCAGCGTGCTAGGCCGCTACACAACGGGGGCGTTGGTCCTTGCGGACCGAGTACCCCCGACCGGATTCGAACCGGCGCTACTGCCGTGAGAGGGCAGCGTGCTAGGCCGCTACACAACGGGGGCGAGATCAATATGAATTTGTGAGCTGGGGTACCAGGACTCGAACCTAGACTAACTGAACCAGAATCAGTCGTGCTGCCAATTACACCATACCCCATCGCACTGTCCAGAGGATCTTGGTGAGAGCTTCTCGGCTCTCCCGCGTTCCGTCCGGGCGGCGCAACAAGAAGAACACTACAGGACGGTGGCCGACGCTCCAAAATCGATAACCCGCAGCAGCTCCGGCAGGTCAGCGAGGGTGTCGATCCGGTGTACGCCGTCACCTCCGCCGAGGCCGCGCCGGTCCAGCCAGACCGCCCGCAGCCCCGCCGCCAGCGCACCCCGGGCGTCGGTCGTCAGCTTGTCGCCCACGTAGACCACCTGGGCGGGCGGCAGGCCGAGCGCCGCGCAGCCGGCCCAGAAGGCCTGCGCAGCGGGCTTGGCGTGCCCGATCTCGTCCGAGCAGACGAGCGAGGAGAACCGGTCGCGCAGGCCGATCGCAGCCAGCTTGTCCTCCTGGTACCGGCTGGAGGAGTTGGAGAGCAGCCCGTGCCGGTACCCCGGCAGGGCGTCCAGCGCGGGTATCACGTCGTCGAAGACGCGGCGATGACGGGTGAAGGCGTCCAGGTAACCGGCGAACCACGCGTCGGGGTCCCGGGTGGCGCGGCCGATCCGGCCGAGGAACGCCTCGACGCGGACCCGGCGCTGCTCCTGGAAGCCGAGCTCGCCGGCGAGGAACCGCTCGTAGACGGCCTCGACGTCGGCGCTCCACAGCGCGTGCGCCTGCTCGGGGGAGGCGAACTCCCCCAGCAGGCCCAGATTCGTGAGGTGCGCCAGGATGCCCGCGCGTTCGGCACCCGAGTAGTCGAAGAGGGTGTCGTCGATGTCCCAGAGGACACCGACCTCAGCCACGCTTGACCACGCGGTTGCTCAGCGTGCCGACGCCCTCGACGGTGACCGCGACCTCGTCGCCGACGGCCAGCGGGCCGACCCCGGCCGGGGTGCCGGTGAGGATGACGTCGCCGGGGAGCAGCGTCATCGCGTCGGAGATGTGGACGATCAGGTCGGCGATCGAGCGGACCATCTGCGAGGTGCGGCCGGCTTGGCGCAGCTCGCCGTTGACCGTGCAGGTGATCGCGAGGTCGGCCGGGTCGAGCTCGGTCTCGATCCACGGGCCCAGCGGACAGGCGGTGTCGAAGCCCTTGGCGCGGGCCCACTGGCCCTCGCGCTGCTGGACGTCGCGCGCGGTGACGTCGTTGGCGCAGGTGTAGCCGAGGATCACGTCGTTCACCCGGGCGTGCGGCACCTCTCGGCACATCCGGCCGATGACGACGGCCAGCTCGGCCTCGAACTGCACGTCGGAGGAGAACGGCGGGTAGGCGATGTTCTCGGTGGGGCCGATCACCGAGGTGGAGGGCTTGAAGAAGGTGAGCGGCGCCTCGGGCACCTCGTTGCCCAGCTCGGCGGCGTGGGCGGCGTAGTTGCGGCCCACAGCCACGATCTTGCTGGGCAGCATCGGCGACAGCAGCCGCACCTGGGACAGCGGCAGCACCACGCCGGTGGGCTGGAGCTCGCCGAACGGGTGGCCGGCGAGCGCGGCGACGGTCTCGGCCTCGGCGTCGACGGCGCCGAAGGTGACCTCTCCCTCGTGGGTGTACCTGGCGATGCGCACGGTGCGAACGTCTCCTCGGAGCAGAACGGGTGGAACGCGATCCACATTAGTCCGGGCAACGGAAAGGGCCCCGCCATGGCGGGGCCCCTCAGTACTGCTCGGTCCGCGAGACTGCTCAGTCCGCGAGGACGGCCTCGGGGGCGACCATCAGGTTGGTGCGGCGCGGGTTGGCCGTCTGCTGCGGGAGCTCCGTCGGCTGCTCGGCGGAGGGGCGCAGCGCGGGGCCGCCGTCGGCCGGCAGCGCGTCGAGCTTGGTCCGGCGCGGGTTGGCCGTGGGACGGAAGCTCATGGTCGTCTTGAAGGTCACCGGGGACTCACCTTGGTCTCGATCGGGAGGGGGCGCTTGCTGTGCCCGCATCCAGGATCTCATTCCACAGGTGGACCATTCGGCACCACCTCATAACCTGTGAGCTTGGTCACTTTCAAGCACTTCCGACCCGACAGTTACGACATTGAGGCCTCTTCCATAAGTGCCGCATAAAGCCCATATCGGACAAAATCATGACGGGGCGTCACCCTGCAGCCCCCGATTCGAGCGCACGCATGTCCGAAACGTACGGTTTCCCCGGCCTCATTTCACACGCTCCGTCACATCAACCTCACCAGTCGTCACCGCTCCCGCTACCCAGCGTCGCCCCTTGTTGGAGATCGGGGCCTGTGCTGGAATGCCACGGACCGCCGGAGCCCGTCCCTCCCCCAGCAACAGCTCGGCACCGGGGCGCGACACGGCGGCACAGGGCGCGACTCGGACCCGACCGGGGTCCACGCCCTCCGAGAAACTCGACACCGTTCCGCCGCTGTGCGCAGCGGGGGACGCCTGGTCCAGAGGTTGCGACGCTAGTGCAGGGACGTATCAAGAGGGGTGGCGGCGCGGGCAACCCGGCGGACCGCGGAGCAGCTGGCAACCAGCAGCCGTCGCCGAATGCCCCCCACGCCGCCGAGGGCCCCCGCCCCGGGCCCACGTCTAACCGCCCCGGCCCCGAGGCCGGTCCGGGCGGCGCGCCCGGCAAGGGCGACAAGAACGCCAAGGCCGACAAGAAGCGCGGTCCCTCCGGTGCGGGCCGAACAGGCCCGCTCAGCCCGGCGAAGTCCGGGCGGACGCGGCGTTTCTCGCTCGGCAACTGGCGCATCCGGACCAGGCTGACCGCGCTTCTGATCCTCCCCGTGATCGCGGCCATCGTCCTCGGTGGCCTGCGTATCCAGGGCTCGCTCCAGACGCAGCAGCAGCTCGACAACGTCGCCAAGCTCGGTGAGGTCGCCCAGGCCGCCACCATGCTCGCCACCGCGCTCGAGACCGAGCGTGACGACATGGCGGTGGCGAGCGGTGTCCAGGGCGTGGCGCCGAAGAGCAACAGCACCGTCATCTACGACATGCTGCAGACCCAGAAGCGCAACCAGCGTCTGAGCAACCTGATCGACTCGCTCGACAAGTCGCAGCTGCCCGGCAACGGTGTCGACATCGTCTCGGTCCAGGCCAAGCTGGGCCAGCTCAGCAACATCGAGCAGGGCGCGTTCCAGTGGACGTCCGGCGGTGGCGACCTGCAGAAGACGGTCGCCCAGTTCGACAGCCTGATCACGCCGCTGACGCAGGTCACCCAGGACCTCGCCCTCGCCTCCTCGAACCTGCAGCTGGTCCAGGCGACCCGTTCGCTCCAGGCGTTCACGCAGTGGCACGAGGACATGGCCATCGTCCGTTCCGTGCTCCTCGGCGCTCTCGCCTACACCCCGGAGAACGCCACCAACGGACCGCAGCCGAACCTCTCGCAGAGCGACAAGCAGTACGCCCTGGCCGCCTTCACGGACGCCAAGACCGCGACGCTCGAGTTCCAGTCCCTGTACGGCACGACCCAGGCCGGCGACCTGATCAACTCCTGGCAGAACAACACCAACATCGCCGAGTCCAACCGCTGGGCCGGCCTGGTGCTGAACGCCAAGAACGGCTTCGCCGGCGTGACGGAGCAGCTGGACGCGCAGAACTGGTACGCCCGTTCCGGCACGCAGATGCTGCAGATGAGCCAGGACGAGTCCTTCCTGGTCCAGGAGCTCAACACCACCTCGTCCGACCTGCGCTCGCAGGCGCAGACCGACGCGTACGCCAACGCCGGTCTGATCGCCGCGGTTCTCCTCGTCGCCATCCTCGGCGCCGCCCTGGTGGCCCGCTCGATGGTGCGCACGCTGGCCAAGCTGCAGCAGACCGCCGAGGACGTCGCCGAGCACTCGCTGCCGGAGATGGTCCGCAAGCTGTCCGAGTCCGACCCGCAGGACGTCGACGTCACGATCCAGCCGATCGGTATCGACACCACGGACGAGATCGGGCACGTGGCCCGAGCCTTCGACAAGGTCCACAGCCAGGCCGTCCGACTCGCCGCCGAGCAGGCCCTGCTCCGAGGCAACATCAACGCGATGTTCACCAACCTCTCGCGCCGCTCGCAGGGTCTGATCCAGCGCCAGCTGGCGATGATCTCGGAGCTGGAGTCGCGCGAGGCCGACCCGGACCAGCTGGCCCAGCTGTTCAAGCTCGACCACCTCGCGACGCGTATGCGCCGTAACGGTGAGAACCTCCTCGTCCTCGCGGGTGAGGACCCGGGCCGCCGCTGGACCCGTCCGGTCCCGCTGGTCGACGTGCTCCGTGCCGCCGCCTCCGAGGTGGAGCAGTACGAGCGCATCGAGCTGGCCTCGGTGCCGTCGGCCGAGGTCGCCGGCCGCGTCGTCAACGACCTCGTGCACCTGCTCGCCGAGCTGCTCGAGAACGCCACCTCGTTCTCCAGCCCGCAGACCCGGGTCAAGGTCACCGGTCACGCGCTGCCCGACGGCCGCGTGCTGATCGAGATCCACGACACCGGTATCGGTCTCTCCCCCGACGACCTGGCCGAGATCAACGAGCGCCTGGCGAACCCGCCGGTGGTGGACGTCTCCGTCTCCCGCCGCATGGGCCTCTTCGTGGTCGGTCGACTCTCGCTGCGTCACGGCATCCGGATCCAGCTGCGCCCGAGCGACTCGGGCGGCACCACCGCGCTGGTCATGCTGCCGGTGGACGTCACCAACGTCGCCGAGCGTCGCGCCGGCGGTCCCGGTGGCGCCGGTGCCAAGGCCGCCCCGGCGGCCCCGCAGCGCCCGGCCGCTCCCGCCGCGCCGCAGCGCACCCCGCTGGCCTCCGGCCCGCAGGGCGGCTCGGACGGCCGTGGCGGCCGTCCCTCCCTGCCGCAGCAGGGTCAGCCGCACCTGGGCCTGCCCCAGGGCGGCCCGGCTCCCGCGCCGCAGGGCGGTCTGCCGCAGCGCGGTGGCCAGCCGACCGACGGCCGCGGCCTGCCGACCGGCCCGGGTGCGGGTCTGCCCGGCCAGGCGGGTCCCTCGGGTCAGGACGGCGGATACGGCCAGCCGTTGCCGCAGCGCGGCGCCCCGGCGCCCCAGGCCCAGCCGCAGCCCCAGCAGGGCTTCGGCCAGCCCGGTCAGCCCGGCGGCTACGACTCCAGCCGCACCGACGGCCGCGGCATCCCGCTGCCGAACCTCGGCCAGGGTGGCCAGCCCGGCCAGTCCGTCCAGGACGCCGGCTTCGGCCAGCCGCTGCCGCAGCGCGGCGCCCCGGCGCCGCAGCAGCAGCCCGCCCCGCAGCAGTTCGGCGGTCGCGGTGACGCCGGCTACGGCCACGAGCCGTCCCCGTACGCCGAGCAGCCGCAGCACGGCTCCCCGGCCGGTGGTCGTCCTGCTCCGCAGCCCATGAGCCAGCCCTCGCCGATGGGCCAGCCCACCTCGATAGCGGAGAGCACCGCGCAGTTCGCGCGGCCGCGCTTCGACGAGGAGCCGCCAGCCCGTCCGGTGCCGCCGGCGCCGGTCCCGCTGCAGCCGCAGCCCGCGCCGCAGCCGGACTACGGCAACGACCCGCTCACCCGGGCCCTGCCGCCGGCGAACGAGTCCGCCGCTCCGTCGCCGATCTTCGAGCAGATGGAGACCACCTGGTTCCGCGCCGGTCGCGCCGAGCGCATGCGCGGCGTCCAGGTGTCCGAGAACCAGGGCGGCGCCCAGCAGGCCTCCGGCACCGCGCAGTTCGGCGGCCCGTCGGCCACCGGCCAGTTCGACACGAGCCAGTTCCAGACGGGCCAGCCCACCGGCCAGAACACCGGCCAGTTCGCCACCGACCAGTTCGGCGGCGGCCGTCCGGCCCAGCCCCAGGCTCCGGCCGGTGCGACCGGGGTCTCCGGGATGGCTCCCGAGCAGGCGCCGTGGCGCAGCTCGGCCAACGACGAGACGTGGCGCCGCGCCGAGCAGGTGCGCGAGCCCAGCGCCGGTGGCGTGATGCCCTCCGGTCTGCCGCGTCGGGTGCCCAAGGCCAACCTGGTCCCGGGCACGGCGGAGTCGCAGGCCCTTCCCGGTCCGCAGGTCTCCCGGTCTCCCGACGAGGTCCGCGGACGTCTCACCAACCTGCGTCGCGGTATCCAGCAGGGCCGCGCACAGGGCACGGCCGGTCCCGGTCAGGGCAACGGCCCGTACGGCAGCAACCCCCAGGAGCGTTGAGCCAAGATGAGTCAGATGAGCCCAGCGGCCCAGAACCTCAACTGGTTGATCACCAACTTCGTCGACAATACCCCCGGGGTGTCGCACACCGTGGTCGTGTCGGCCGACGGTCTGCTGCTCGCCATGTCCGAGGGCTTCCCCCGCGACCGGGCCGACCAGCTCGCCGCCGTCGCCTCCGGCCTCACCTCGCTGACCCAGGGTGCGGCCCGGATCTTCGAGGGCGGCAAGGTCTCGCAGACCGTGGTGGAGATGGAGCGCGGCTTCCTCTTCCTCATGGCGGTCTCGGACGGTTCGTCCCTGGCGGTCCTCTCCTCCCCGGACAGCGACATCGGCCTGGTCGGCTACGAGATGGCGCTGCTGGTCGACCGCGCCGGAACCGTCCTCACCCCGGCCCTGCGCGCCGAACTCCAGGGCAGCCTGCTCCACTGAGGCACCATCGGCTCCGGTCCGGCGAGGACCGGAGCCAGGTGAGAGATAGGCCACCTCGGTCCGTGAATCCCGGCGCCGCCGGGACTCGCGGGCCGAGGGCCCCGTACACTCCGGTGCCACTCGTGCCAGGGCATTCGTCCGGACACGGTGGAACAGCACCGACCGAGCCCCGCTAGCAGCAGCACCGCAACCAGCACCACGCCCAACCCGGATCGACAGGCACCACCCACCCTCGCCGCGGAAAGGCACGACGGCCGCTGCAGCACTAGGAGGACTGAATGACTTCACCGCACGGAGGCCAGAGCGGCGCTCGGCAGCCGCTTGTACGTCCCTACGCGATGACCGGCGGCCGTACCCGTCCGCGCTACCAGCTCGCCCTCGAGGCGCTGGTGACCAGCACGCCCCAGGCCTACCGCTCGGGGACGCTGCTGCCGGAGCACGCGCGGATCGTCGACCTGTGCCGCGAGGTGAAGTCGGTGGCGGAGGTCTCCGCCCTGGTCCCCATGCCCCTGGGTGTCGCCCGCATCCTCGTCGCCGACCTGGCCGAGGCCGGCCTGGTCGCCATCCACCAGCCTGCGGCCGCCTCCGACAACGGTGGCGCGCCCGATGTCACGCTGCTCGAAAGGGTGCTCAGTGGACTTCGCAAGCTCTAGTCCGGCCACCGCCACCAGGGCCACCACCTCCGCGAAGATCGTGGTGGCGGGTGGCTTCGGCGTGGGCAAGACCACCCTCGTCGGTGCCGTGTCCGAGATCAACCCGCTGCGGACCGAGGCCGTGATGACCTCGGCCTCGGCCGGGATCGACGACCTGACCCACGTCGGCGGCAAGACCACGACCACGGTCGCCATGGACTTCGGCCGCATCACCCTCGATGCGGACCTGATCCTCTACCTGTTCGGCACCCCGGGCCAGGACCGCTTCTGGTTCATGTGGGACGACCTGGTCCGCGGCGCCATCGGCGCCGTCGTCCTGGTCGACACCCGCCGCCTGGCCGACTGCTTCCCGGCGATCGACTACTTCGAGAACAGCGGCCTGCCGTTCGTCGTGGCCCTCAACAACTTCGACGGCTTCGTCACGCACAGCCCCGAAGAGGTGCGCGAGGCCCTGCAGTTGGGCCCGGACACCCCCATCATCGCCACCGACGCCCGGCGGCGGGACAGCGCCAAGTCGACGCTCATCACGCTCGTCGAGCACGCGCTGCTGGCCCGTCTCCGCTGAGAACGCGCGCCGAACTTTCTATAACGGTTCGACACGCATTTCCCACCCAGCTCTCACCATCGGTAGGCGAATGCGCACGCTCCGCATAGCGGGGCGCTGGCATTCGCCGTCCGTGGGTGTTTATGTCCCATTTACACCAGGATCCCTGTGAACCGGAGGGTGTTTGGCCAAGGCCATTCGCCCGTGCTGAAATGCCAGCCACCGCCGGATGACCCCCGGATGCACGACAAGGCCGCCCCGGCCGAGAGGTTGAGTCGAGTGAGCCACAACGAGGCAGCTCCAGGCGCCGGAAGCGCGCCCCAGGTCCGGCCTGCGGGTCGGCTCTCCCTGAGCAACCGCCGCCTGCCCTTCAAGCTGATCGCGATCCTCCTGGTCCCGGTCCTGGCAGCGCTCGCCTTCGCCGGGCTACGGGTGCAGAGCTCCTACACCGCCTGGCAGCAGGCCCAGGACGCGCAGAAGGTCGCCAAGCTGGTCGAGGCGGCCACCGAGGTCACCCAGGCCATCGACCAGGAACGTGACGGGTCGATCCCCTACCTCATGACGCCCGGATCGGCCGCGGGCAAGGTCGACCCGCAGGTGCAGACGCTGCGGGACAACACCACCGCGGCCATCGCGCAGTTCGACTCGCTGGCAGCCGACGCGCCGAACGTCGGCCATGTGCGCGACCGCATCGCCGCGGCCGAGCAGCAGCTCAAGAACATCGACACCCTGCGCAAGGCGGACTACAGCAAGCCGGGAACCACGACCGAGGAGGCCTACTCCTCCCTCTTCTCCGCGCTCCAGGGTCTCGACAACGAACTCGTCTTCGGCAACGGCAGCAGCATCAACTCCGACGGCCGCGCGATCTACGCGATCACGCTGGCCAAGGACGCGATGTCCATCGAGCGCGCCATCGTGCTGCACATGCTGCTGGAGAAGTACACGGCCGGCACCAGCGCGAAGCTGACCGCGGCCTACGGCGGCCAGCAGGTCCGTGCCTTCAGCTACTACTACCTCGAGGGCATCGCCCAGAACGAGTTCGCCAACGCGGCCGACCCGACCTTCGTGGCCGCGCTCAACCAGGGCCTGCAGAACGTGCAGACGGCCCTGGAGAGCGTGGGGCAGCAGCAGGCCGCGGCCGCGCAGTCCAACGGTGGCACCGCCAAGAAGGCCCTGGGCATCCAGGACATGGTCGGCATCATGTACTCGGCGCCGGACCCGGCGCACGCGCGGGCGGCAGGCGTCACCGCGCAGCTGTGGGGCGCCGAGACCAAGGCCGTCTTCGACGCGCTGCACACGGTCGAGACCAAGCTCGTCGCCGACGCGGTCACCCAGGCGTCCTCGCAGGCCTCCCAGGCGCGCAACGACGCCATCATGAACGGCGCCATCGTGCTCGTCGCGGTGCTACTGGCCAGCGTGATGACCGCCCTGGTCGCCCGCTCGATGATCCGCAGCATGCGCCGCCTGCGGGACGGCGCCCAGCAGGTCGCCCAGCAGCGCCTGCCCGACCTGGTGCGCCAGCTCTCCAAGACCGACCCCGGCAAGGTCGACCTGACGGTCGAGCCGATCCAGGTGTCCGGCAAGGACGAGATCGCCGAGGTCGCCCGCGCCTTCGACGAGGTCCACCGCGAGGCCATCCGACTCGCCTCCGAGCAGGCCCTGCTCCGTGGCAACGTCAACGCGATCTTCACCAACCTCTCCCGTCGTTCGCACGGCCTGATCGAGCGGCAGCTGTCGCTGATCACGGACCTGGAGAACAACGAGGCCGACCCGGACCAGCTGGAGAACCTCTTCAAGCTGGACCACCTGGCCACCCGTATGCGCCGCAACGGCGAGAACCTCCTCGTCCTCGCCGGCGAGGACCCGGGCCGCAACTGGGGTGAGCCGATCCCGCTGGTGGACGTGCTGCGCGCGGCCGCCTCCGAGGTGGAGCAGTACGAGCGCATCGAGCTGGCCGGCATACCCGAGACCGACGTCATCGGTCCCGCCGTCACCGACCTCGTGCACCTGCTCGCCGAGCTGCTGGAGAACGCCACCACCTTCTCCAGCCCGCAGACCAAGGTGCGCGTCACCGCGACCCGCCTGCCCGACCAGCGCGTGCTGGTCGAGATCCACGACAAGGGCATCGGCCTCACCTCCGAGGACTTCGCCGAGATCAACGCGAAGCTGGCCGACCCGCCGACCGTGGACGCCTCCGTCTCGCGTCAGATGGGCCTCTTCGTGGTCGGCCGCCTGTCCGAGCGGCACGGCATCCGCGTCCAGCTGCGTCCCTCCGGCGAGTCCGCCGGCACCACCTCGCTGGTCATGCTGCCCGAGCGGCTGACCCTGGCGGCCGGTGCCGTCGAGCCCGAGGAGCAGTTCACCGTCTCCCGGATCTACCCGGACGCCGCGCAGGGCGCGGGCATGCCGGGCATGCGCACCGCGAGCGAGCTCGGCTTCGACGACAGCCGCTACGAGCGGGCCCTGGAGCCCGGTGAGCAGGCCGGCGCGCTCGACTCCGTGCAGCGCTCGCTGCGCCTGGGCCAGCGCCGCCAGCAGGTGGCGATCGAGCCCGCCGACTCCCCCGCCGGCTACGGCGAGCCCGCGCAGGCGCCCGCCGCCGAGTACGGCTACGGCTCCGAGTACGGCACACAGGAGTACCCCGACGCCGGGCAGTACGCGGGCGGCTTCGACGCCGGGTACGGCCCGGAGTTCGAGACGGACACCCGCGGCGACTACTCCGCACAGTACGGTTCCGGTTACGCCCAGGGGTTCGGCGCGGAGACCGCGTCGGGCCACCCGCAGAACCTGGACGGTAGCCACGCTCGCGGCCACCAGCCCGCGTCGTCCTACCCGGCCCCGGACGCCGGTTACGAAGCCGGGCGCTACACCGCCCAGCACTTCGAGACCGGAGTGACGGAACACCAGAGCTACGGCACGGACTTCGCCGAGGACACCTACCTGACCCCCGGCGCCACGCCCGGCATGCAGCACTACGGCACCGGCGCACCCGCCTACGAGCCCGGCCCTGCCCCCACGCAGAGCCAGCCGCCGGCCGGCGGCGCGAGCGGTCTGCCCACCCGGCGGCCCGGCGCGGCCCTCGGTGGCGGCGCGATCGGTGGCCGGGAGACCGGCGAGCGTCCCAACTGGTTCACCGGTGCCAAGGAGAGCGGCCAGACCACCAGCGCCATGCCGGTCATGCCGCCCGCCCAGGGCCGCCCCGCGGCGGCACTGCCGGCGGCCGGCCCGACCAGCTCCGGGCCGCGGGACGTCGTGAGCAGTGGCACCACCACCTCCGGTCTGCCGCGCCGCGTGCCCAAGCAGAACCTGCTCCCCGGGCAGATCGCGGACCCGAACGGCACAGGTACCCCCGATCTGCCCGCGTCGCAGCCCCCGCTTTCCCGTTCCCCCGAGGAGGTCCGGGGCAGGCTCACCAACCTGCGTCGCGGCATCCAGCAAGGTCACAACGCGGGCGACACCCCCCACCAGGGCTCTGGCCCGTACGGCACCAACCCCCAGGAGCGTTGATCCAAGATGAGTCAGATGAGCCAGGCGGCCCAGAACCTCAACTGGTTGATCACCAACTTCGTCGACAACACCCCCGGGGTCTCGCACACCGTGGTCGTGTCGGCCGACGGTCTGCTGCTCGCCATGTCCGAGGGCTTCCCCCGCGACCGGGCCGACCAGCTCGCCGCCGTCGCCTCCGGCCTCACCTCGCTGACCCAGGGCGCGTCCCGGATCTTCGAGGGCGGCAAGGTCGCGCAGACCGTGGTGGAGATGGAGCGCGGCTTCCTCTTCCTCATGGCGGTCTCCGACGGCTCGGCCCTGGCCGTGCTGGCCTCCCCGGACAGCGACATCGGCCTCGTCGGTTACGAGATGGCCCTGCTGGTCGACCGCGCCGGAACCGTCCTCACCCCGGCCCTGCGCGCCGAACTCCAGGGCAGCCTGCTGCACTGAACCGGCGTCACCACCTGACGCCACGCGAGCCGCGTCCAAATCCAGATCGTTCGTGAGGAGGAACCGTGACACCGCCCGAGGACCAGAACGGCCAGTACGGCGCTGCCTATCCGGGAACAGGCCATGACGCGTTCGGCGGTCTCGCCGGCGGCTACGCCCCGGCCTCTGGGTACCCCGGTTACGACCAGGCGCCCCACGCCGGGCAGTCCGGTTACTGGCAGGACCAGCAGCCACAGGAGTGGCAGCCCCAGTCCGCCCCTCTCGGGGGCCGCCCCCAGGCGCCGGAGCCGGACCACCACGACGACGAGCCGCTCATCCGCCCCTACGCGATGACCGGCGGCCGGACGCGTCCGCGCTACCAGCTGGCCATCGAGGCGCTCGTCTCGACGACCGCCGCTCCGGAGCGGATCGGTTCCCTGCTCCCCGAGCACCAGCGGATCTGCACCCTCTGCATGGACATCAAGTCGGTCGCCGAGATCTCGGCGCTGCTGAACATGCCGCTGGGTGTGGCCCGCATCCTCGTCGCGGACCTCGCCGAATCCGGCCTGGTCGCGATCCACCAGCCCGCCGCCGGGGGCGAATCCGGCGGAACGCCTGATGTGACACTGCTCGAAAGGGTGCTCAGTGGACTTCGCAAGCTCTAGGCCGACTGCCCCGGCCGCGACCGGGGGCCGCAGCACGACCTCCGCGAAGATCGTGGTGGCGGGCGGCTTCGGCGTGGGCAAGACGACCCTCGTCGGCGCGGTCTCCGAGATCAACCCGCTGCGGACCGAGGCCGTGATGACCTCGGCCTCGGCCGGGATCGACGACCTCAGCCACGTCAGCGGCAAGACGACCACCACGGTCGCCATGGACTTCGGCCGCATCACCCTGGACGAGGACCTGATCCTCTACCTGTTCGGCACCCCGGGCCAGGACCGCTTCTGGTTCATGTGGGACGACCTGGTCCGCGGCGCCATCGGCGCCGTCGTGCTCGTCGACACCCGCCGCCTGGCCGACTGCTTCCCGGCGATCGACTACTTCGAGAACAGCGGCCTGCCGTTCATCGTCGCGATCAACGCCTTCGACGGCAGCCAGACGCACACCCCGGACGAGGTCCGCGAGGCTCTCCAGCTGAGCCACGAGACCCCGATCATCACCACCGACGCCCGCCGTCGCGACAGCGCCAAGTCCGCGCTGATCACGCTGGTCGAGCACGCGCTGCTGGCCCGCCTGCGCTGACCGGCACGTCCACCGAAAGGGCGCGGGGAACTCTCCCCGCGCCCTTCGGCGTTCCCCGGCGGTGACACCACCACGCGAGGAGCTCTACCCGGACATCGCCTCCGCCGGCGGCCTCCCGGCACGGCGCCACCACGCGCGAGGTCAAGTCGCTCGCGCCGTTCGAGCGGCTGCCGCTGCACGACGTGCCCCCGGGACCAGGTCGGGGCCTCCGTAGAGCCGTGCGGCAACGGTCTGTTCGGCGGCCGTGCCCGAAGGGGGCGTGCTCAGGGGGTGAGGCCCGCCCGGATGAGGCCGTAGGTGTAGGCGTCGTCCAGGGCCTGCCAGGAGGCGCCGACGACGTTCTCCGCCACGCCGACGGTCGACCAGGAGGTCACGCCGTCCGTGGTCTCGATCAGGACGCGGGTCTGGGAGCCCGTGCCGTGCTGGCCCTCCAGGATGCGGACCTTGTAGTCCGTCAGTTCCAGCTTGGCCAGCTGCGGGTAGAAGCGGCCCACGGCGGCCCGCAGAGCGGCGTCCAGGGCGTCGACGGGGCCGTTGCCCTCGCCGGTGGCGACGATGCGCTCACCCTTGGCCCAGAGCTTCACCGTGGCCTCGTTGGCCGTCGTGCCGTCGGCCCGCTGCTCGGCGATCGCGCGCCAGGACTCCAGCGTGAAGAACCGCTCCTGCGCGCCGCGCACCTCCGCCCGGAGCAGCAGCTCGAACGAGGCGTCGGCCGCCTCGAAGGTGTAGCCCGCGAGCTCCTTCTCCTTGACCCGGTCCACGACGCGCCCCGCGAGCTCGCGGTCCGCGGAGAGGTCGTAGCCGAGCTCCTTGCCCTTCAGCTCCACCGAGGCGCGGCCGGCCATGTCGGAGACCAGCATCCGCATGGTGTTGCCGACCAGGGCCGGATCGGTGTGCTGGTACAGGTCCGGGTCCACCTTGATGGCCGAGGCGTGCAGCCCGGCCTTGTGTGCGAACGCGGAGACTCCGACGTACGGCTGGTGCGTCGAGGGGGTGAGGTTGACGACCTCGGCGATCGCGTGCGAGATCCGGGTCATTTCGGCCAGGCGGCCCTCCGGTACCACCCGCCGGTCGTGCTTGAGCTCCAGCGCGCCCACGACCGGGAAGAGGTTCGCGTTGCCGACCCGCTCGCCGTAGCCGTTGGCGGTGCACTGGACGTGCGTCGCGCCCGCGTCCACCGCGGCCAGGGTGTTGGCGACCGCGCAGCCGGTGTCGTCCTGGGCGTGGATGCCGAGCCGCGCGCCGGTCTCGGCCAGGACCTCGGCGACGATCTCGCGGACGCCGCCGGGCAGCATGCCGCCGTTGGTGTCGCAGAGCACCACCACGTCGGCGCCGGCCTCGTGCGCGGCGCGGACGACGGAGAGCGCGTAGGCGCGGTTGGCCTTGTAGCCGTCGAAGAAGTGCTCGCAGTCGATGAACACCCGCTTGCCCCGCGCCCGCAGGTACGCGACGCTGTCGCGGACCATCGCGAGGTTCTCCTCCAGCGTGGTGCGCAGCGCCAGCTCGACGTGGCGGTCGTGGGACTTGGCCACCAGCGTCACCACCGGCGCACCGGAGGCGACCAGCGCCTGCAACTGCGCGTCGTCCTCGGCCGTGCCACCGGCCCGCCGGGTCGCGCCGAACGCGACGAGCTGGGCGTTCTCCAGCTTCAGCTCGTTCGCCGCGCGGGCGAAGAACTCGGTGTCACGCGGGTTGGCGCCCGGCCAGCCGCCCTCGATGAAGCCCACGCCGAACTCGTCCAGGTAGCGGGCGATGGCGAGCTTGTCCGCGACGGTGAGGTTGATGCCCTCACGCTGCGCGCCGTCGCGCAGCGTGGTGTCGAAGACGTGGAATTCGTCGGAGAGGGAACTCATGGCCGGGGATCTCCTGTCGGTGGCTGCTCGTTCAACGAAAAAGACCCCCCGCGGATGCGAGAGGTCTGCACGCTGGCCGGTTCCTGCTGAACACTTCGAAGCAAGGAACTCAGACCTGCGCGCTGCAGCTGATAATCAGTGCGAGCTTGGGCACCTTGGCAGTCTCGCACACCGGCCCACGGGACGGCCGCGCATCTTGCGATGCGAGATACGCGACCGTCCTATGAAATGCCACCGGCTCAGACGATCGGGTGCATCCAGCCGTGGGTGTCCTCGCGCTTGCCGGTCTGCAGGGCCAGCAGGGTCTCGCGGAGCCTCATGGTGACCGCGCCGGGCTTGCCGTCGCCGACCTGCCAGTCGCCGCGGGCGGACTTGACCGAGCCGACCGGGGTGATCACGGCGGCGGTGCCGCAGGCGAAGACCTCGGTGAGGGTGCCGGCGGCGTTGCCGTCGCGCCACTCGTCGGTGGAGATCTTGCGCTCCTCGGTGGCGTAGCCGAGGTCGGCGGCGATGGAGAGCAGCGAGTCGCGGGTGATGCCGGGCAGCAGCGAGCCGGAGAGCTCCGGGGTGACGATGCGGGCGTTCTCGCCCTCGCCGAAGACGAAGTAGAGGTTCATGCCGCCCATCTCCTCGATCCAGCGGCGCTCCACGGCGTCCAGCCAGACGACCTGGTCGCAGCCGTGACCGGCCGCCTGGGCCTGGGCGACCAGCGAGGCGGCGTAGTTGCCGGCGCACTTGGCCGCGCCGGTGCCGCCGGGCGCCGCGCGGACGTACTCCTCGGAGATCCACACCGAGACCGGCTTCACGCCGCCGGAGAAGTAGGCGCCGGCCGGGGAGGCGATCAGCATGAAGAGGTACTCGTTGGCCGGGCGCACGCCGAGACCCACCTCGGTGGCGAACATGAACGGACGCAGGTAGAGGCTGGCCTCCTCCTGGTCCGGCACCCACGCCTGGTCCTGGGTGACCAGGGCCTCGACGGCGGCGACGAACAGCTCCTGCGGCAGCTCCGGCATGGCCAGGCGCGCGGCGGACTTCTGGAAGCGCTGGGCGTTGGCCTCGGGGCGGAAGGTCTGGATCCGGCCGTCGGCGGTGCGGTAGGCCTTGAGGCCCTCGAAGATCGACTGACCGTAGTGGAGCGTCATGTTGGCCGGGTCGATCTCCAGCGGGCCGTACGGCACCAGCTGCGCGTCGTGCCAGCCGCGGCCCTCGGTCCAGCGGATGGTCACCATGTTGTCGGTGAAGAAGCGACCGAAGCCGGGAGAGGCCAGCCGGGCCTCCCGCTCGGCGGCGGTCAGCGGGTGAGCCGAGGGCTTGAGCTCGATAGAGAGGGAGGTCATCGACGTTTGTCCTTCACCGTGTCGTCTAAGGCGGGGTACTCGACCGGGGATCGGTTCCCAGGGTCGATAGTCGCACTGATCGGGTCGTAAGCGACAGCCAGGGCCGGTGGTGAGGAGCGAAAACGCCGAAACACCGGGCCGTCGCCGGCCCGGTGCTGCGTGAAGCGTGCGGAGGGAGCCGGCGGGTCAGCCGGCTACTCGGGCGGCGAGCGCGTCGCCGATCTGGGAGGTGGTGCGCGGAGCGGTGAGCGCGGCGCGCTCGGCCAGGTCGGCGGCGACGGCGGTCTCGATCTTCGCCGCCTCGGCGTCGTAGCCGAGGTGGGTCAGCAGCATGGCGACCGACAGGATCGTCGCGGTCGGGTCGGCCTTGCCCTGGCCGGCGATGTCCGGGGCCGAGCCGTGGACCGGCTCGAACATGGACGGGAAGGCGCCGGAGGGGTTGATGTTGCCCGAGGCGGCCAGGCCGATGCCGCCGGTGACGGCCGCGGCGAGGTCGGTGAGGATGTCGCCGAAGAGGTTGTCGGTGACGATCACGTCGAAGCGCTCGGGCTGGGTGACGAAGAAGATCGTCGCCGCGTCGACGTGCAGGTAGTCGGTGGTGACCTCGGGGTACTCGGCGGCGACCGCGTCGAAGATCCGCTTCCACAGGTGGCCGGCGTGGACCAGCACGTTGTTCTTGTGGACCAGGGTCAGCTTCTTGCGCGGACGCGCCTGGGCGCGGGCGAAGGCGTCGCGCACGACGCGCTCGATGCCGAACGCCGTGTTCAGGCTGACCTCGGTGGCGATCTCCTGGTCGGTGCCGGTGCGCAGCGAGCCGCCGTTGCCGACGTAGGGGCCCTCGGTGCCCTCGCGGACCACGACGAAGTCGATGTCGGGGTCGCCGGCCAGCGGCGAGGCGACACCCGGGAAGAGCTTTCCGGGGCGCAGGTTCACGTGGTGGTCGAACGCGAAGCGCAGCTTCAGCAGCAGCCCGCGCTCCAGCACCCCGGAGGGCACGGACGGGTCGCCGATGGCGCCCAGCAGGATCGCGTCGGCGCCCTTGAGCTCCTCCAGCACGCTGTCCGGCAGGGTCTCGCCGGTGGCGTGGTAGCGGCGGGCGCCGAGGTCGTACTCGGCGGTCTCCACCTTCACGTCGGCGGGGAGAGCCGAGGCGAGGACCTTCAGCCCTTCGGCCACGACCTCCTGGCCGATACCGTCACCAGGGATCACTGCGAGGCGGAGAGTGCGAGACATGCTGTGGACCCTACTCCGCCGTCCAGGCATTGACACGCATTGTCCGCAGTATGGACGAGGCTGCCGACCGGCCTGCTGACGGCCCGCGTCAGGCGTCGGCGGGCGTGCGGCGACGCCACCAGGCCACCGCCAGGACCGCGGCCAGGGCCAGCGCGCCCGCGCCCGTGCCGGCCAGACCGGGGTTGAGGCCGGGCGGGGTGTAGTCGCACGAGAGGTGCTCGGCGCCGCCGTTCGACGAGGAGGCGAGGGGCACGGCCAGCATCCCCCCGAAGGACGAGGGCGTCCTGGCCGCGCCGCCGTTCACCGCGCAGGACCAGCCCTTGACGTCGGTGGTGGCGACGACCGCGGTGCCCGTGGTGCCGGCCGGGAAGGACGCCTCCAGGTGCCCGCCCTGCGCCGTCAGCGTGGTCGGCGCGGTCTGCGCGGAGGCTGCGGTCGCCGCCTTCAGCGCGGGCAGGTCGAGGCAGCCCACCGCGTACTGGGGGATCTGCTGCCCCGCCCGGGGCGTGGTGACCTCGACCGTGCCCCGGCCGTTGGCGGGCATGTCGCCCAGGAAGCGGACACCCGAACTGACCACGGGGTAGGCACCGGTCAGACTCCGGGCCTTCCCGAACGAGGTCACCGTGCCGTTGAAGTAGGGGGCGTAGAGGAACGCGGCGCTGCCGGCCCGGCACTCGAAGCCGAAGGAGCTCGTGGCCCGCGCCTGCACCGGCCAGGCCTGGCTGCCGCCGACGCCGCCCAGTGCGCTCTCCAGGGCGCTGCCGCCGGAGTTCGTCTGACGCAGTGTCGGCACCTGGTAGACGTCCGCCCCGAGCAGGGCCTGCTGGTTCGCCCAGACGGTGCCGGCCGGCGCGCCGTGGGTGTCGGTGCCGTCGCCGCTGTGGACCGTGACCAGCGGCACCGGCGCGACCGCGGCCGGCTTGGCCGTGACCCGGCCGGTCCCGGCGCCCGTCGGGGTCAGCGTCCGGCCGACGGCCAGCAGCGCCTCGGCGACCGGGTCCGTGGGCGGGCTGATGTGCCGCCCGGCCATCGCCCAGGGCAGGCCCAGCTTCTGCAGCGCGGTGGCGGTGACGGCCGGGATGTAGCTGCTGTAGAACGAGCCGCCCTCGGCGTCCATCAGGATCGGGTCGTTGTCGGTCACGAACACCTCGGAGCCGACGTCGAAGCGCTGCGTCGGCCAGGAGTCCGCGGCCTTGATCGCGTCGTAGCCCGAGGCGGTGACGCTGTTCATCGTCGTCCGCGGACCGGTGTAGGCGGGGCGGCCGTCCTGGAGGTTCGTCACGTTGTAGATGCCCAGCGTGGCGCCGGCGAAGACGCCCACGGTCATCAGGCCGCAGACGAGCCGGCGGCGGGCGGGCGCGAGGCCCTCCCGGCCGAGCAGCGCCAGCGCGCCGAGCGCGAGTACGCCACCGACGCCGAGCAGGGTCCAGCTGAGCCAGTTCGCCGTGCGGGTGCCGACGGTGACCAGCGCGAGCAGCGCCAGCAGGCCACCGCCCCCGAGCAGGGCGCGGCGGTCCGGGCGGTTGGCCAGGGCCAGCCAGGCCGCCATCACCATGAAGCCGCTGAGCACGAAGGTCTCCCGCCACGGCACACCGTGCGGGATCGCGAAGCCCTGCCAGATCAGTGCGGTGGCGTGGATCGTGAAGGAGAGCGCGGTCAGCACGATCAGCACGAGCCAGGCGACGCGCGCCCGGACCGGCACCCTGCGCTGGAAGGGCAGGACCAGGACCAGCAGCAGCGCCAGCACGCCGACGAAGACGTTCGGCCCGTTGACCACCGGGTTGACGCCCGGCAGGAACTTGGCCAGGTAGTTCAGCGGCCCCACGGCGACGGATATGACGTAGCTCTCCGAGGGCTGCGCGTCCTTCGACGCGAGACCGGAGACCAGGATGGCGGGCGCGGCCAGGAGCAGGCCGACACCCATCATGGAGGCGGCCCGCCACAGCACCATCAGCCGGCCGCGCAGATCCAGGTCCGTGGCGACGACCAGACGCAGGATCAGCACCAGAGCGGCGCCGAGGGTGGCCATCGCGGCCGAGTAGAAGTTGGCGTACCAGCACAGGCCGACCACGAGGGCGCCCAGCACCCAGCGGCGGCCCTGCAGGCACCAGTCGGCGGCGATGCACAGCATCGGCAGCGCGGCCAGGCCGAACATCCACATCGGCACGATCGAGCCGTCGATGACCGACCAGCCGCAGAGCGCGTAGCCGACCGAGAGCAGGGCACGCAGCCAGCCGGAACCCGGCGCGAGGCGGCCCAGGAAGACGGTCATCATCGCGGCGGCCAGGCCCATGCTCAGCAAGGAGACGAGGAAGACGGGGAAATCGGCCTGCTGTCGCGGGAAGAGGGCCACCAGCAGTGAGAAGGGGTTGGCCAGGTAAGTGAAGTACTCACCGAGAAAGCCGACGCCGTAAGAACTGTTCCAGTTGAAGAACAGGCTGTTGTGTCCGGCGCCGTGGAGCAGGTCCCACAAACCCACGTGGAAAGGCACGTATTGGTTGCGCAGGTCGTTCATGGCCCGCGAGTGGTCACCGAAGGGATACGTTCCGTACATCGCCAGACCGGCGCAGTAGGCCGCCATCGACAGGACCGCCGAAAGGCTCGCCGCCTTGATGCTCCGCAATTCAGCTTCCTGCTCTCGGGACCCATTCGTGACCTTCGGAATGGAACAGTGTAGCGGCCTGCCGCGTCCAGTCACACGTAAGAGCGAGCGCTCCGGGCCTCACCTCGCCCACATCTCCAGGTGGGCTAGGGTTCGGTGCTGCATTGGCTGATTGACAACTCCGGCACAGCTCGAAGGAGACACGTCTCACATGGCAGAAGGCATCACCAGCCGTCTGGCGGGGGGACTGACGAGGCGTCGCGCCCTGTGGTTGGGCGGTGGTGCCGCGGCGGCGACGGTGGTGGGCATCTCCGCACGCGAGCTGTTCCAGGGAGTCTCCGCGTCGTCCGCGCACGCGGGAGCGACGCCTCCGAGTGTTGTCTCGCCGATAGGGCAGAGCACGGGTACCGCCTTCGTGCACGTGATCGCGCACGCCGACGACAGCCTCTACTTCCACGACCCCGAGCTGGCGCTCGCCATGAAGTCGGGTCACTCGTGCGTGGTGGTCTGCCTGACCGGGGGCGAGTCGGACGGCTACAACGGCCTGGAGGGCAACGAGCTCCACGGCAGGAACCAGCCGCACGCGCCCGGCCCGCGCAACCGGCCGGCCTATGCCCGCGCCCGGATGAACGCGCTGCGGCGGGCGATGGCCTTCATAGCCACCGGCGACCTGCGGAGCCCGTGGGCGATCGACGCCGGTGAGCTGGTGGCCGGCCGCCAGGTGGAGGTCAACACCCTGGAGGCCGCGCCCAACGTCAAGCTGTACTGGCTTCAGCTGCGCGAGAACCGCACGATCGGCAATCCCGTACCGGACAGCCTGCGCGGGCTGTACCTCGGTGCCACGCAGACCCTGGAGACCATCCAGCCGCAGGAGAGCCCGGTCCCGGGTTCCTACCAGTACACCCGCCAGCAGGTCGTCGACTCGCTCAAGGCGGTCTTCCGCCTCTACCGCCCGTCGGTGGTGCGGACCCTGGACGCCAACCCGATCCACCGGTTCAGCCAGCCGCCGAACTTCGGCAACGGCAAGCAGCCGCCGGTGCCCCAGCTGCAACTGCCGGTCTACACCGACCACGCGGACCACATCTACTCGGCTCTCTTCGCCCAGCAGGCGCTCGACGAGTACTGGGCCGAGGACCAGCAGACCCGGGTCTGCCTCGTCGAGACCTACCGCGGCTACGTCAACGAGTTCCTGCCGTGGAATCTCGGTCCCGCCGTCCTCGACCCGAAGCGCGAGGCGCTGCAGATCTACGCCGGCATGGGCGTGCCGGCCGGCTCCTGCACCGACCCGGCCGGCTGTGCGGACCGCAAGCTGAGCCCCTGGGACGTCACCCAGCGCTGGGCACGCAGCACCCGTTACGTCGCGCCCGGCGCCCCCGACTGGGTCGCCCGGCTGGGCGACGGCAGGCTGGCCGCGTTCGCACTGCTGAGCGGCACGGCCGTGCAGTGGGTGCAGCGCAAGGCCGGGGAGGACGGCTGGGACGGACCGATGCGCGTCGGCGGCTCCGGGTTCTCCGGCCAGATATCCGCGGTGCTGATGCCCGACGGCAGGCTCGCGCTGTTCACCGTCCGCATGGTGCTCGACCCGGACCCGCACCGGTCCACCCGCCAGGTGGTCAGCGCGGTGCAGACCAGCGCGCCGGGCAAGCCGCTCGTCTTCGGGAACTGGGAGATCCTGGGCTGCCCGGACGCCGACCCGGTCCAGGCCATGGAGATGGGTTTCCCGGCCGTCACCGTGGACAGCGCGGGCAACCTGCACGTCTTCGTCCGGAACTTCTCCGGCGGGGTCAGCGTGCGCACGCGCGACAGCGACGCGACCTGGCAGCCCTGGGCCAACCTGTCCGCCAACATCCCGAGCTTCGGCCAGATCGGCATCCAGGACGGACTGGCCGCCGTGGCCACCCCGGACGGCTCGGTGCACGTCTTCGCGCCGAGCACCAGGACACTGGCCCACTGGGTCTCCCCCACGCCGGGTGCCGTCCCGCGTCCGGTCGCCGTCGTGGGGCTGCCGCTCTCCTCCGGGCCGGTCAACGGGCAGGTGCTGGCCGACGGCACGATCCGGCTGCTGTACCGCGAGCCCTCGACGACCCGGATCATCGTCGCCGAGCTGCCGCCGAAGGGCACCGCCTGGCGGGTGTCCGACAAGCTGCCGAACGCCGGTGGCTACGGCCTGGTCGTGGGTCGGCAGACCGGCCTGGCCGGCGCCCCGGCCGGTGTGGCGTTGGTCACCCGGAACGACGACGGCGGGGTCGCCGCCGCGACCTCCGGGGCAGCCGCTCTGCCGGCCGCCTGGCAGTCGGACGAGGCCTTCGTGGTGCACGTGCCCGGCCTGGCCGTGGACGCGAAGGGCCGGGCCGTGGCCGTCGCGCTGCACAGCGACGGCGGGCTCCACCTCGCCCGCCAGACCTCGCCCGCGCCCGGCGCGCCGTTCACCGACTGGGCGCCCGCCTCGTCCGCGACCCTGGGCGGCGGAACCCCGGCCGGGTCGGCGACCCGCGAGCCGGTCTGACCGGCCGGCGGGGATCGGTCGGAACCGAACCAACCCTTCCCGGCGTCCTCTTGATGAACGCAGGGCAAGGGACGTGGGAACGCGCTCTTACCGTGCGTTCTTGCACGACTGTCTTATCGTGCAACGAGAGACAAACCCGCCACGAACGAGTTCGTACGTGCTGAGTGACGAAGGCCCCCACCCATGACGAAGTTCCGCCCGGCGGATCCCCTGACCCGTCGCCGCGCACTTCAGCTCGGTGGTGGTGCGGCCGTCACGGTACTCGCGGGAGCCGGCCTGTGGGAACTCCTCCCCGGGGCGGCCGGGCCGGACAGCCAGGGGGACGGGGGCACGACCTCGCCCACCCCGATCGGTGCGGTGACCACCGGCGCCTCCTACGTCCACGTCATCGCGCACGCCGACGACGGGCTCTACTTCCACAATCCCGACCTGTCGCTCTCGCTCAGGGCAGCGGCGGCGGGCGGGGCGAACTCGGTCACGCTGTGCCTGACCGGCGGCGAGTCGGACGGCCTGAACATCTACCACACCCGGATGCACAAGGGCGGGAAGTACCGGTCCAACCGGCCCGGCTTCGTCCGCGCCCGGATGAACGGCCTGCGCGCGGCCCACTCGCAGATGGTGACCGGCCGCTGGGACGCTCCCTGGGACATCGAGGCCACCGAGCTGATACCCGGCTTCGAGGTCGAGATCAACACCCTGCGCGACTACCCGCACGTCCAGCTGGTCTGGATGGAGCTGCGCGAGAGCCGCTCGGTGGCCATGGCCAACGCCACCAGCCTGCGCGGGCTGTGGCTGGGCGCCGGGCAGGCGCTGCCCACGCTGGTTCCCGCGGAGGGGCCGGTCCAGTCGGAGTACACCTACAGCCGCCAGAACGTGATCGACTCCATCGTCGCGGTCTACCGGCGCTGGAACCCGACCGTGGTGCGCACCCTGGATCCGAACCCGATCCACATCCCCACCCCGCCCAAGAACTTCGGCGGCGGCGCCAAGCCGCCGGTGCCGGATCTGCGGGTGCCGCTCTACCTGGACCACCAGGACCACACCTACTCGGCCTACTTCGCCCACCAGGCCCTGCAGGACTACTGGGCCTCGGCGCAGCGTCCGCGCGCCTGCAGCGTCGAGTCGTTCCGCGGCTACGTCACCGCTAACCTGCCGGTCAACCTCGGCCCCGCGGTGCTGCGCGGCAAGCAGGCCGCCCTCGACGTCTACGGCTGGAGCGACAACCGCGACTGCGGCGACCCGGCCGGCTGCGGCGACCTGAAGGTCGGCTCGGCAGGGGCGCACAACAGCTGGTCGCGCAGCACGCGCACCACCGCCCCCGGCGCCACCGACTGGTCGGCGCGACTCCCCGACGGGCGGCTTGCCGCCTTCGCCGTACTGAGCGGCAAGGCCGTCCAGTGGGTGGAGCGCACCGCCGGCCACAACGCCTGGATCGGGCCCGTCGCCGTCGGCCCGACGGACGGAGTGGGCCTCGCCGGGCAGCTGTCCGCCGTACGGCAGCAGGACGGATCGATCGCCCTGTTCGGCGTGCGGACCAGCTTCGACACCGGCCTGCAGCGGCAGCGCCGCGAGGTGGTGACCTGCGTCCAGCAGAACGCCACGCGGGGCGGCACGCCGGGCTTCGGGCCGTGGCAGAGCCTCGGTACCCCGTGGAACGACCCGGAGAAGTCGCTGGAGATGGGCTTTCCCGCCGTCGTGCTCGACTCCTCCGGGGCGCTGAACCTGGTGGTCCGCGACTGGACCGGCTCGGTGAGCGTGCGGCGCCGGCCGGCCGGTGGCGCCTGGACCGACTGGGTCTCCGCTCCTGCGCCCGACGGGCTCGCCGACAAGGGCTACGTCGGCGTGCTCGACGGATTGGGCCTGACCACTTCGCCGGACGGCAACCTGCATGTCTTCGCCGCGGCGCCGAAGTCCGTGGTCCAGTGGTCGACGCAGTCCCCCGGCGGCCCGCTTCGGCCGGGCGCGCCGACCGGCCTGCCCGGCTCCTGCGACGCGCTCACCGCGCTGACCCTCGCCGACGGCACCATCCGCCTGGTCTACCGCGAGCCGGTGAGCGCCCGGGTGCTGATCGCCGACCAGAAGCCCGGCCAGAGCAAGTGGACGGTGACCGACACCCCGGACGGCGTCGGCGGTTACGGCCGGATCGCGGCCCTGACCCGGACCGGGGCGGCCGCGCCGGGCCTGGTCCTGGCCGCGCGCGACGACTCGGGCCAGGTGGCCGCCGCGAGCTCGACGGGCGCGCCGAGCGCCTGGAGCCACGGCGGGCCGTTCCATGTCCACTCGCCTAGCCTGATCGAGGACGCCTCGGGCCGACCCGTCGCCCTCACGCTCGGCCCCGACGGCCGGCTGGCCGTCTCGCGGGCCGCCACGGCCGCGGCCACCGCGGCCCTGGGCGCGTGGCAGGTCGTCGGCGACACCGACACGCAAGAGACGTCGACCACGAGTCGTTCGAGCTGACGCGGCCGACCGAGGGCCTCAGGTCCGGGCTGCACAGGTAGGGAGTTGGAAAGAACGGTGCATACCACCGGCCCGTCCGTCGATCAGCGGGCGCAGCGCGACGTGTCCACCGGCGGCGCCCCCGTGGCGCCGCGGGCTCTCCGCCCCCGGCAGGAGCTGCGGGCCGGACTGTTCGCGGCCGTGCTGGCGATGGGCGCGTACTGCGTCGCCATGGCCGTGCGCGGCACCTACCCCTTCGGCGCCCGCGGCCGGGCCATCAACGACCTCGGCAACCAGTTCGTCCCGTTCTACGCACATTTCTGGGACCTCCTGCACGGCAAGGGCGGCGGCGATCTCCTCTACAACTGGAGCAGCGCCTTCGGTGTCCCCTACCTCGGCGACTTCTTCACCTACCTGGCCAACCCCTTCTCCTGGCTGACCCCGCTGTTCCCGCGCGACGCGGTGAACATGCCGGTCTTCCTGACCACGCTGCTGAGCATCGGCCTGGGCACCGGGCTGATGACGCACTGGCTGGGCCGGGTTCGACCAGGTTCGGCGTGGCTGCGGGCGCTGCTCGCCGTGGGCTTCGGGCTGTGCGCCTGGGCGGTGAACGAGGGCTCGCCGGATCCGATGTGGTCCTGGGGCCTGGTCTCGGTGCCGCTGATCGGCATCGCGGTGGACTGGGCGCTGCGGGGGCGCCACTGGGTTCTCGCCCCCCTGCTGGTGGCGGTGGGCTGGTTCGGCAACTTCTACACGGCCGCCATGGCGACGCTCGCCGCCGGGCTGATCGCACTGGTCCGCGTGCTCCTGTGGGACGCGGGCCTGCGGACCAAGGTGCTCGGGCTGCTGCGCGCGGCGGCGGCGATCGCGATCGGCGTGGCGCTGGTGGCGCCCGTGCTGCTGGTCTCCTACGAGTCCAGCAAGCTGGCGTCCCCGATGCCGCCCGCGCCGATCCGGCTGCCGAGCTTCGTCGACCAGGTGGCCTGGCTGCTGCCGGCGGTCCGCTACCAGTTCGCCGGGCCGGACACCGCGGTCGGCATGCTCGCCCTGCTGCTCTGCCTCACCTTCCCGTTCATGCGCCGGGTGCCGGTGCGCGAGCGGATCGCCTGGACGGCGCTGCTCGTCGTCACCTGGGCCAGCATGATCTTCCAGCCCACCCTGATCCTCTGGCACGGCGGTGCGGCGCCCAACGGCAGCCCGTTCCGCGAGGCCTTCGTCTACAGCGCGATGCTGGTCACCGTCGCCTGGCTGGCGCTCAGCCGCCGCCCGGCCCTGAAGGAGCTGCTCGGCGGGGCGGCGCTGATCGTGGTCGTCGTGGTCTGCGCCGTGTTCGGCACCGTGCACGGCTCGCGTGAGCTCGAGTACATGCTCCCGACCGTGGTGGTCGGCGGCCTGCTGGCGATCGCCGGGGTCGAGGCACTGCGCAGGTCCCGGGGCCACGCCCGGGCCACGCGGGTGGTCGGTGCGGCCCTCGCGCTGACCGTCTTCGCGGGCGGGGTCGTCCAGGTCTACTCCCTGGACGCGCTGCGCGACCGCCACCGGCCCTTCTTCGCGCCGAAGGCCACCGTGAACGCGCAGACCAAGGCGGCCGCGGCGGCGCTGGCGGCCACGGACCACTGGCCGGTCTCCCGGACCGACCCGGGACCGCACTCCTTCGCCGACAACGACTCCCAGCTGCTGGGCGGCCAGGGCGGCGACTACTACAGCAGCTACGTGCCGGCCCAGACCGCGGTCGCGATGGGCCGGCTGGGCCTGATGTACACGATGGCGGGCCGCCACGTGTTCAGCCCCGACGACCCGGCCGGCCGGGCGGTCTTCGGTGTCACCAGCTACCTGCAGGACGCCTCCTCCGATCCGAACAACGCGAACGGGTTCGTCCAGCGCCACCAGACCGCCTCGCCGCTGCTGACGGTGCACCCGCACGGCCCGGCCGGTGCCGCGGCCACCACGCCGTTCCAGCGGCTCGACGACCTGCTGGGCGCGACCGTCTGGGAGGTGCCGAAGCTCACCCAGACCGCCGGCGCACCGGCGGAGTTCCGGTCCGACGGCCAGCTGGTGGTGCCGGGCACCAAGGCGGGGCAGACGGTCCCGACGTTCACCGCGAGCTGCCCGGTCGGCTCCGAGGTGCACGTCAACAGCGGCTTCGTCAGCGGCACGATCACCGTGAACGGCACCTCGGCGGCCGTACTCGGCTCCTACCCCCTGACCAAGTACGGCCTCCCGGGCTTCGGCACGGTCGGCGCCGACGGCAAGATCACCATGACCGTCCGCTCGCCGCGCCCGCAGACCTTCCTGGCGGCGCAGATCGGCTGCCTGGACCTGGCCAAGCTCGACGCGGCCGTGGCCGCGCAGCACGCGAGCGGACCCACCGAGTTCCAGGTCTCCGGGCACGGCTTCTCGGCCCGGCTCCCCCGCGGCAGCACCGGCTACGCGGTGTTCGCGAGCACCGTCCGCACCGGCTGGAGCTGCTCGGTCGACGGCTCCGCAGCGGTCTCCCCGGTCGACTACGATGGGCTGTTCGGTATTCCCTTGGGC
Source organism: Streptacidiphilus sp. MAP12-33 (assembly GCF_041261265.1). Classification (NCBI taxonomy): domain Bacteria; kingdom Bacillati; phylum Actinomycetota; class Actinomycetes; order Kitasatosporales; family Streptomycetaceae; genus Streptacidiphilus; species Streptacidiphilus sp. MAP12-33. The sequence continues at coordinate 56,585 of NZ_JBGCCA010000014.1, read as the reverse complement.
CCCTCCGGTGCGAGCAAGCTGTCCTGCACATACACTCCCCCCGGAGTCAGGACCGGTGCCATCGGCACCGGCATCGGCCTGATGGGGCTGCTCGTCCCGCCCGGCTACCTCTGGGTCCGCCGTCGTTTCCCGCTTTTCCGTCCCCCAGCTTGATGAGACCCGGAATCGCCACATGAGACTGTCGATCGTCGTCCCCTGCTACAACGAGGAAGCTGTCCTGCAGCTCTTCGACGCCAAGATCCGCGAGACCTTGGACGAGCTCCCCATCGAGTACGAGGTCTGCTACGTCGACGACGGCAGCCGTGACGGCACCCTGAACCTGCTGCGCACGCTGGCCAAGGACAACCCCGAGACCACCCGGTACGTCTCCTTCAGCCGCAACTTCGGCAAGGAGGCCGGGATGCTGGCCGGTCTCCAGGAGGCCACCGGCGACGCCGTGGTGCTCATGGACGCGGACCTGCAGCACCCGCCCGCGCTGATCCCGCGGATGCTGGAGCTCTACCAGCACGGTCACGACCAGGTGATAGCCCGGCGCACCCGGGACGGCGACAAGTTCGTCCGGACCCTGTTCAGCAAGCTGTACTACCGCCTCATCAACCGCGCGGTGGACGTGGAGCTGACCGACGGCGTCGGTGACTTCCGGCTGCTGTCGCGCCAGGCGGTGGACGCGCTGCTGTCGCTGCAGGAGTACAACCGGTTCTCCAAGGGCCTGTTCTCCTGGATCGGCTTCGACACCGTCACCTTCGACTACCAGAACGCCAGCCGCGAGGCTGGCGAGACCAAGTGGCGCTTCAGCTCGCTGCTGAACTACGCCATCGACGGTCTGATCTCCTTCAACAACCGTCCGCTGCGTCTCGGGATCCACGTCGGCCTGCTGCTGAGCGCGCTGGCGTTCGCCTACGCCGCCGTCATCACCGTGCTGGCCATCGTCAACGGGATCACCGCGCCCGGTTACGTCACCCTGCTCGTGGCGATCGTCGGCCTCGGCGGCCTGCAGATGGCCATGATCGGGCTGGTCGGCGAGTACATCGGCCGCATCTACTACGAGACCAAGCGGCGCCCGCACTTCCTGGTCAAGGAGCGCGCGGGGGATCGGCTGGAACGGCGGTGACGACGGTGACCACCGACACGTCCGCGGAGTCCTCGGCGTCCAGCGCGGCCGAGCAGCCGCGCGTGGGCCGGAAGGACCTCTGGCAGATCATCAAGTTCGGCATGGTCGGCGGCGTCAACACGGCGACCTTCTACGCGTCGTACCTGCTGCTGCACCCGCACATGCCGTACTTCCTGGCCTACACGATCGCGTTCGTGCTCAGCATGATCGGGTCGTTCTTCATGAACACCTACTTCACCTACCGGACGAAGCCCACCTGGGCGAAGTTCATCCGGTTCCCGCTGACGAACGTGACCAACTACGTGATCACGAGCGTCGGCACGGTGGTGCTGGTGAACGGGTGCGGCATGAGCGACAAGATCGCTCCGCTGGTGGCGGCGCTCGCCGCGATCCCGTTCACCTTCGTGCTGTCGCGGAAGATCCTCACCAGGACGGCGTAGCGATCCCGCTGTCGGCCTGCAGCTCGTGCCCGGTGGCGCCGCCGTTGTCGCGGCGGTCCAGGGCACGCTGCAGGGCGGCGGCGGCCTGCGCGCGGTCCTTGGCGGTGGCGGGGGTACGACGGGTACGCGTCTTCACAGCGTGCATGGGGAGACTCCTGGGGAGAGTTCGTGCGGTCCGTTTTCGTGAATGCGGGCCGGACAGGGGTCTCCTGCGCTGAGGCCGAACCGGATCAGGCCGTGGATACGGCAGACCGTCCGGTTGCTTGTCATTTCACGGTACGACAGCGGGCAGCAACTGTCTCCAGAGATACTCGGATTTCCTACTATTCGAGATGACGCTTCACCCGATGGGCAGCGGTCACAACCAACCGCGCTGGGCAGCCTTGATGCCGGCCTCGAAGCGGCTGGTCGCGCCGAGGCGCTCCATGATGGAGGCCATCTGGCGGCGGACCGTGCGGTCGGTGACGCCGAGACGCTGGCCGGCCCCTTCGTCCGTGAGCCCGGAGCCGAGCAGGCGCAGCAGCTCTCGCTCGTGGCCGGTCAGGCCCGTCTCGGGGTCGTCGGGGCGGACGGCGCCGAGGGGCACCGCGGTGCTCCACGCCTGCTCGAAGAGTTCGAGCAGGGCGTGGACCAGACCGGGCTCGGTGACGTGGAGCGCGCCCTTGCGGGTGTCCGCCGGGTCGATGGGGACCAGGGCATGGGCGCGGTCGATGATGACGGTGCGCTGCGGGACGGCGGGTGCGGTGCGGACCTCGCCGCCGTGGGCCAGCAGGGTGTCGGCGAACGCCTCGATGTGGGCGTGGTGACGGGCGGCTTCCTGGAACAGGGAACGGATCGCGACGCCACGGGCCAGGGCGGCAAGGTCCTGGGCTCGCGCGGCGGCGACGTCCTCGGGGCGCAGGACTCCTGGCTGGACGCCGATGATCTCGGTGCTCGCCGCATGGACCAACTGCTCGATACGGCCCTGGATGGCGTCCATGCCCAGCAGGCGCTCGCCGTGCGCGGCACGCGTCTCGGCGCGGTCGGCGACCATCCGGGTCACCGCGGCACGCGACGCGGCGAGCCGCGCCTGACGGGCGGCGAGCTCCGCCTCCTGGCGGGCGGCCATCTCCGCCAGCCCGATCTCCGGCGCCACCGCGCGCATCTGCCCGGGATGCTCACTGGAGGCCCGGACCAGCATCAGCTGGGCGAGCTCGTCGAGGCAGTCGTGGACCTCTCCTGGGGTCAGTGCGCACGCCCCGGCGAGGCGGTCCACGTTGTGGCCCGGGTGGTCGAGCATGGCCTGGTACACGGACGCTGCGGCAGTACTCAGTCCTAGTGCTTCGAGCATGAGAACACGGCCATCCTGTTCGGCGCGTCCCCCCTGGCCGCGCGTCCGGCTCAGCATCGCAGCTCGTTCGTGAACATTTCAAGATCGTTGTGTGGCATTTGTGCAGGTTGGGGCGGTCAAGGGGGCTTCGTTGAGGTCGCGGCGCCGAGCAGTCCAGGCGCGGTGACATGACATGTACGTGACATCGATTCCTGATCAGGACAGGTCCGGTTCAGGGCACCGGGAACCCCTTCCATGGGCCGTGATCTGCGGCGAAGCTATTCATCGCCGGCAGGGAACACCCGGACGGCAACCGGACGAAGCGTCAACCGCGGGACGCCAGACCGGTTCAGGACACCAGTCGCTTCCACCCGAAAGGAACGATCACCATGATCCGCACCCGTTTCGCCCAGGCCGTCGCGGTCGCCTCCCTCGCCCTCGGCACCGTGCTCCTGCTCCCCTCCGCTGCCGTCGCCGCTCCCTCGAACGCGAACGCCGCCACCACCCAGGCCACGGCCGTCGCAGCCCCCGTGGCCCAGGCCGCCTCCCCGGACACCTCCGCGTGGGGCTGAGCCGACCGTGGAGATCGTCTACGCCAGCCTGGCCCGCCGCCTGGCGGCCGGCCTGCCCCCGCCGGGCGAGACCGCCGAGGTCCTCGACGCCCTGTGGGCTCACACCACCCCGGACGACGGCCTCGAACACGCCTCCTGCCGCCCCGAGTCCGACCGGGTGGACCTCCTTCTCTACCTGCTCACCCGATCCGACAGCGCAGCCGTGGCGCCGACCCCGATCCACCGGGCCGAGGCCCTGCTGAGCCGCAGCCACCGGGCGTCTCCCGTGCTGCGCGACCGCTACCTCCCGCCGCGGCTCACGGCCGTGTAGCCGGAGAACCGTACAGCCCAAAAGCCCGACCAGGCAGTCACCTCGCGTCCGACGACCGCTGTTCCTGCAGGACAGCCGTCCTTCCGGCTCACGCCCCACCGGGGAACCAGACGAGCCGCTGACCAGCCAACGCCTGGCACCGTCCGCTTCGCCCGCGCCCTCCCGTACGGCCACCCGGGCCGGCTGTTCCTGCAGGACAGCCGCCACCGACGACGCCTGACGAGGCCCAGGGCGCCTCCTTGAACACGCCGCACCCAAGGGTGCTCTCCCAGAGGGATCTGTCTGTCATGCCCACGATGAGCAAGCGTCTGAGGACGACCGTCGTCGCCACCACCGTCGCCGCCGCGGCGATCGCCGGCCTCACCGCCCTGCCCGCCAACGCCGCGGCTCCGAAGGCCCCGGTCGGCGTCCACCACACGGGACCGGCGAAGACCACGAAGCACCAGGGTGTCGCCTCCAAGCCCAACCCCATTACCAACGGCACCCCGGCGCAGATCGCCGCCGCCCTGGCGAAGGCCAAGGCGTTCAAGGCCGGGACCCACCACGGGCTGAGCCCCCGGGACTCCAACGCCGGCAACACCATCAGCCGCAGCGCGGTCCTGGCCCGCGCCGAAGCCTGGGTGGCCGCCGGAGTTCAGTACAGCGAGGACAACAAGACGCCCTACACCGATGCGTCGGGCACCTACCGTCGCGACTGCTCCGGCTTCATCTCCATGGCCTGGGACCTCCAGGACAGCGCCCCCAACTGGGGCGAGAACACCGCGACCCTGCCGAACTTCGCCACCGAGCTGTCCAGCCTGGACGACCTGCAGCCCGGCGACATGATCGACAACATCTCCACCCACGTCGTCCTGTTCAAGGGCTGGACCGACTCCTCCCACACCACCGCCGAGATCCTCGAAGAGCCCCACAGCGGCCTGACCGCCCGTGAGGACGACTCGTTCTACACCCGCAGCTACCTCACCGCCAACGGCTTCCTGCCCTACCGCTACAACAACATCGCCAACAACGTGACCCATGACGCGACGGGTGACGGCAAGTCCGACCTGATGATCTACGAGCCGGACGGCACCATCCAGATGGGCGTCGGCACCGGCGACGGCTTCACCAACTACCACGAGATCAGTGGCGGTTGGGGCGGGTTCGACGGTCGCCTGCACTTCGCGGACGTCACCGGCGACGGCAAGGCCGACCTCCTGATCTACGAGCCCGACGGCACCATCCAGATGGGCGTCGGCACCGGCAACGGGTTCACCAACTACCACCAGATCAGCTCCGGCTGGGGCGGCTACGACGGCCGCATCCAGTTCGCCGACATCAACGGCGACGGCAAGGCCGACATGCTGATCTTCCAGCCGGACGGCACCCTCACCGTCGGCATCAGCAACGGCAACGGCTTCACCAACTACCACGAGATCAGCAGCGGCTGGTCCACCTACTACCCCCGCATCCAGTTCGCCGACGTCACCGGCGACGGCAAGGCCGACATCCTCATCTACGAGCCCGACGGCACCATCCAGATGGGCGTCGGCACCGGCGACGGCTTCACCAACTACCACCAGATCAGCTCCGGCTGGGGCGGCTACGACGGCAAGATCAAGTTCGGCGACGTCACCGGCGACGGCAAGGCCGACATGGAGATCATCCAGCCCAACGGCGACATGACCCTCGGCGTCAGCAACGGCAACGGCTTCACCGACTACCACACGATCAGCGGCGGCTGGAGCACCTTCGCCGCCCGCCTCCAGCTCGCCTGACCACACCCTGGAACCGCCCTCGTGGCCCCCGGAGACGCGTCGTCCCCGGGGGCCACGAGCCGCAGCCGACCGCCGCCCCCGGCTGCCGCGCGCTCACGGAAAACTCACCGGATTCCAGCCCGCGCAAAGGGTTCCATTGCGGACACCACTCCGACACCGGATGGCCCGTTCGGGTTATCGTTCCCGGGTGCGCACCCAACAGTCCTCCTCTTTGCTCCACCGCGCCGAGGCGCCGCCGAACACCCGCTCCCGCCTGGACGCGCTGACGAGTCTGCGCTTCTTCGCCGCCTTCGCCGTGTTCGTGCACCATTTCAACGGCTTCGTCCCGCGCGGCGGCTTCGCGCGGGTGCCCTGGCTCTACCCCTGGTCGACGATCGGCGCGCACGGCGTCACCTTCTTCTTCGTCCTGTCCGGCTTCCTGCTCGCCTGGAGCTGGCGCCCCGGGACCCAGAGCCTGGGCGGCTACTACTGGCGTCGGGCCGGGCGCATCTGGCCGGCTCACCTGGTGGCCACCATCCCGGCGATGCTGATCTTCTACGCCTTCGCCTGGGGCCCGGACCACACCGACGTGCTCTCCACGCTCTCCTCGCTGTTCCTCGTGCAGACCTGGTTCCCCTCGGTGAACCCCAGCCTGCCGGGCAACCCGGTGACCTGGACGCTCAGCGTCGAGCTGCTCTTCTACCTGCTCTTCCCGTTCATCTACCGCGGCTTCGTCCGGCTGCGCACCCGGACGCTGATGCTGATCGCCGGCCTCGGCCTGGCGGCCATGTGGGCGCTGGACTTCTGGGCGCAGTACCACGTGAGTGCCAACACCGAGTCCTGGATCATGCGCAACCCGGTGGTGTACCTGCCGGAGTTCGCCCTCGGCATGGCCTTCGCCTTCGCCCTGCGTCGCGGTTGGCGGCTCCGGCTGAGCCCGTGGCCGGTCCTGCTCCTGCTCGTCGCGTACATTCCCGTGTACGCGACCCACGCGGTCGGCCCCTACGGCTGGTTCGGCATCCAGATCGAGGCCACCGTGCGCCAGACCGTCGCGGTCATCTCCGTGCTGCTCATCGTCGCCTTCGTCCAGCGGGAGCTGGACGGCCGGAAGAGCCTGCTGCACCGCCGCGGCCTGGTCCTCCTGGGCGCCTGGTCCTACTGCTTCTACCTGGTGCACCAGCAGGTCATCCAGGCCTGCTACGACCTGCACCTGAACCAGCCGGCCAGTGCCGCCAACGTGTGGATCCTGCTGGTGATGGCCGCCGTCGGCACCCTCGTCGCCTGGCTGCTCTACACCCTGGTCGAGGAGCCCGCCCGCAAGTGGTGGTCGGCCCACATGCCGAAGTCGCTGGAGGCGCCCCGCGCCCCGAGCCCGGCCGCGCCGGAACGCGTCAACGCGTAGCGTCGCAGAGAAGCCGTCGGCCCCGTCCCGGGATTCGTTTCCGGGGCGGGGCCGACGGCTTGTTCACTCCGCGAAGGCCGAGCACGGGGTCTAACCTCGGACTATGAGCTTCCAGGGTTGGCCGGCCGAGGCACTCGAGTTCTACGAGGGCCTCGAGGCGGAGAACAGCAAGGACTACTGGACCTCCCACAAGGACGTCTACGAGCGCTGCGTCCGTGAGCCGATGGCCGCGCTGCTGGAGGAGCTGGCGCCCGCGTACGGCGAGGCCAAGGTCTTCCGCCCCAACCGCGACATCCGGTTCTCGGCCGACAAGTCGCCGTACAAGACGCACATCGGCGCGGTCCTGGAGGGCGGCGGCTACGTCCAGCTCTCCGCGGACGGCCTGGGCGCGGGCAGCGGCTGCTACATGATGAACCCGGACCAACTCACCCGTTACCGCGAGGCGGTCGCCGAGGAGAAGCCGGGCAAGGCCCTGGAGTCGGTCATCGCGAAGCTCACCCGGGCCGACATCGAGATCATGGCCCACGGCCGGCTCAAGAGCGCCCCGCGCGGCTACCCCAAGGACCACCCGCGCATCGAACTGCTGCGCAACAAGAGCATGGCCGCCTGGCGCCAGTGGCCGGTCGAGCCCTGGCTCGGCACCGCCGAGGCCAAACAGCACGTGCTGGGCTTCCTGAAGGCGACCCGCCCGCTCAACGCCTGGCTCGCGGAACACGTGGGCGTCGCGGGCGACTGACCGGAACCGCCCCTCGCCACAGCGACGAACCCCGCCAGGACAGGGTCCTGGCGGGGTTTCGCCACAGCGGTGGGGCTCAGGCCGAGAGGTTGACCGAGCGCGCGAACTTCGCGCCGATCTCGGTGGTGATCTCGGTGAGCAGGTCCTGCGGGATCTCGCTGTCGACCGTCAGGGAGACGAGCGCGTCGCCGCCCTCCTCGTCGCGGGAGACCTGCATGCCGGCGATGTTGATGCCCGCGTCGCCGAGGAGGCGGCCGAGGGTGCCGACGACGCCCGGGCGGTCCTCGTAGCGGAAGAAGCCCATGTAGTCGGTGAGGGCGACGTCCACGTCGAAGTCGTTGACGCCGACGATCTTCTGCTGGCGCTTCGGGCCCGTCAGGGTGCCCGCCACCGAGATCTCGCGGCCGTCGGTCAGCGTGCCGCGGACGGTGATGACGTTGCGGTACTCCGGGCTCTCGCTCAGCGTCGACAGACGCACCTCGAGGCCGCGCTCCTGCGCGAACAGCGGGGCGTTGACGTAGGAGACCGTCTCGGCGACGACGTCCTCGAAGACACCCTTGAGGGCGGAGAGCTCCAGCACCTTCACGTCGTGCTGGGTGATCTCGCCGCGCACCTCGACGTCCAGGCGGACCGCGACCTCGCCCGCGAGCGCGGTGAAGATGCGGCCGAGCTTCTCGGCCAGCGGCAGGCCCGGACGGACGTCCTCGGCGATGACGCCGCCCTGGACGTTGACCGCGTCCGGCACGAGCTCACCGGCGAGCGCGAGGCGCACCGAGCGGGCGACGGCGATGCCGGCCTTCTCCTGGGCCTCGTCGGTGGAGGCACCGAGGTGCGGGGTGGCCACGACGTTGTCGAACCCGAAGAGCGGCGAGTCGGTGCAGGGCTCCTTGACGAAGACGTCCAGGCCCGCGCCGGCGACCCGGCCCTCCTTGAGGGCGGCGGCCAGCGCCTCCTCGTCGACGATGCCACCGCGGGCGGCGTTGACGATGCGGACGGTCGGCTTGACCCTGTGCAGCGCCTCGTCGCCGATCAGACCGATGGTCTCCGGGGTCTTCGGCAGGTGCACGGTGATGAAGTCGGCGACCTCGAGCAGCTCGTCCAGCGGCAGGAGCTTGACGCCCATCTGCGCGGCGCGGGCGGCCTGGATGTAGGGGTCGTAGGCGACGATCTTCATGCCGAAGGCCGACATGCGCTGCGCGACCAGCACGCCGATGCGGCCGAGGCCGACGACGCCGAGGGTCTTCTCGGCCAGCTCGACGCCGGTGTACTTGCTGCGCTTCCACTCGCCGTTCTTCAACGCGGCGTTGGCAGCCGGGATGTGACGGGCCGTCGACAGCAGCAGGCCGCAGGCGAGCTCGGCGGCGGTGACGATGTTGGACGTCGGCGCGTTGACGACCATGACGCCCGCCTTGGTGGCGGACGGGACGTCCACGTTGTCCAGGCCGACGCCGGCGCGGGCGACGACCTTGAGCTTCTTGGCGGCGGCGATCGCCTCCGCGTCCACCTTGGTGGCGGAGCGGATCAGGATCGCGTCGACATCCGCGATGGCGGGAAGGAGTTCGGCGCGGTTGGCACCGTCGCAGTGGCGGATCTCGAAGTCCGGCCCGAGCGCGTCGACGGTGGCAGGCGACAGCTCTTCAGCGATGAGAACTACAGGCTTGCTGCTCACGACAGTTTGTCCTTACTGTCCGGTTCTCCCCGAAGCCGTGCGTGTGAGGGTGGCACCCGCGTTGCTTGGACGGCATGGAGGGGACGATGGCATGCCGCGTTGGAGACGCACGACGCTGTGAGCCTGACGCGCAAATCGAGTCTATCGGCGGTGGCGCATCCGCCGAGTGCCCCAGCGGAAGAATCACCCGCCAGGGACGCTACGTTCCGTACAAAGCAGCGGGGGTGGTCAGGTGACCACCCCCGCTGACGAGGCGACTTACGCCTCCTCGTCGACCCAGCTCATCAGCTTGCGCAGCTTCTTGCCGGTGGTCTCCAGCAGGTGCTCGCTGTCGGCCTTCTTGTACTCGTTGTACTTCGGCAGACCGGCCTTGTACTCGGCGATCCAGGTGTTGGCGAAGGTGCCGTCCTGGATCTCGGCGAGGACCTTCTTCATCTCGACCTTGGTCTGGTCGGTGATGATGCGCGGGCCGGTGACGTAGTCGCCCCACTCGGCCGTCTCGGAGACGGACCAGCGCATCTTCTCCAGGCCGCCCTCGTACATGAGGTCGACGATGAGCTTCAGCTCGTGGAGGCACTCGAAGTAGGCGATCTCGGGCTGGTAGCCCGCCTCGACCAGGGTCTCGAAGCCGGCCTTGACCAGGGCGGAGGCGCCACCACAGAGGACGGCCTGCTCGCCGAAGAGGTCGGTCTCGGTCTCCTCGGTGAAGGTCGTCTTGATGACGCCGGCGCGGGTGCCGCCGATGCCCTTGGCGTAGGACAGCGCCAGCTCGAAGCCCTTGCCGGTGGCGTCCTGCTCGACGGCCACGATGCACGGAACGCCGCGGCCCTCCTCGTACTGACGGCGGACCAGGTGGCCCGGGCCCTTCGGGGCGACCATGCAGACGTCGACATCGGCCGGCGGCTGGATGAAGCCGAAGCGGATGTTGAGGCCGTGGCCGAAGAAGAGGGCGTCGCCGGCCTTGAGGTTCGGCTCCACGACCTCCTTGTACACGTCGGCCTGGATCGGGTCCGGCACCAGGATCATGATGACGTCGGCCTCGGCGGCTGCCTCGGCGGGGGTCACCACGCGCAGGCCCTGCTCCTCGGCCTTGGCACGGGACTTGGACTCCGGCAGCAGGCCGACGCGGACGTCGACACCGGAGTCGCGCAGGGAGAGCGCGTGCGCGTGGCCCTGGCTGCCGTAACCGAGGATGGCGACCTTGCGGCCCTGGATGATGGACAGATCGGCGTCGTCGTCGTAGAACAGCTCGGCCATCGCTGGCTTCTCCTTGCGGGATGGATTCCTTGGGGACACCGTACGCGCGATCTCATTTGCGAACGGTGGATGTCTCAAAACGTGAGACTAGCGTCTCACAGCTGGTTCGTCAGGGGCGCGGGGAACTGCGCGACAAGCCACCCACGCAGGTAGCAGGCCGAACGCGCAGGGCCATCCGCACGCCGGTGGTTGCTCGCGCAGTTCCTCGCGCCCCTAGGTAGTGCAGCTAGGCCGATCGCTCGACAGCGCGGAGCGAGCGGTCGGTAATGCTGCGGGCGCCGCGGCCGATGGCGACCATGCCGGACTGGACGAGCTCCTTGACCCCGTACGGCTCCAGCATCTTCAGCATGGCCTCCAGCTTGTCGCTGCTGCCCGTGGCCTCGATCGTCACCGCGTCCGGGGAGACGTCGACCGTCTTCGCGCGGAAGAGCTGGACGATCTCGGTGACCTGGCCGCGGGTCTCCGCGTCCGCTCGGACCTTGACGAGCATGAGCTCGCGGCGGACCGCGGCGGACGGGTCCAGCTCGACGATCTTTATCACGTTGATCAGCTTGTTCAGCTGCTTGGTGACCTGCTCCAGCGGGAGGTCCTCCACGTTGACGACGATCGTCATGCGGGAGATGTCCGGGTGCTCGGTCGGCCCGACGGCCAAGGAGTCGATATTGAAGCCGCGGCGCGAGAACAGGGCCGCGATCCGGGCCAGGACGCCCGGCTTGTTCTCGACCAGGACGGAGAGGGTGTGCTTGCTCATGACGGTGGTGAATCCCCTCAGTCGTTCTCGTCGCCGAAGTCCGGACGGACGTCGCGCGCGGCCAGGATCTCGTCGTTGCTGACGCCGGCGGGCACCATCGGCCAGACCATGGCGTCCTGGTGGACGATGAAGTCGATGACGACCGGCGCGTCGTTGAGCGACATCGCCTTCTCGATCACCGCGTCCAGGTCCTCGGGGCGCTCGCAGCGCAGCGCGTGGCAGCCCATGGCCTCGGACAGCTTCACGAAGTCCGGGATGCGGGTGCCGGCCGCCGGGCCCTTGCCGTCGTTCTCCGGTCCGTCGTGCAGCACGGTGTTGCTGTAGCGCTGGTTGTAGAAGAGCGTCTGCCACTGGCGGACCATGCCCAGCGAGCCGTTGTTGATGACCGCGACCTTGATCGGGATGTTGTTCAGCGCGCAGGTGACCAGCTCCTGGTTGGTCATCTGGAAGCAGCCGTCGCCGTCGATCGCCCAGACCTGGGTGTCGGGGCGGCCGGCCTTGGCGCCCATCGCGGCCGGGACCGCGTAGCCCATCGTGCCCGCGCCGCCGGAGTTCAGCCAGGTGGCGGGCTTGTCGAAGGTGATGAACTGGGAGGCCCACATCTGGTGCTGGCCCACGCCCGCGGCGTAGATCGCGTCGGGGCCGACCTTCTGGCCGATCCGCTCGATGACCTGCTGCGGGCTGAGCATGCCCTCGGGGGCCTCCTCGTAGCCCAGCGGGTAGGTCTTGCGCCAGGCGTTCAGCGACTCCCACCACGCGCCGTAGTCGAAGCGGCGCTCGCCCGCGGCCTGCGCGGCGGTCTGCTCCTGCTGGACCGCGACGATCAGGTCCGCGATGATCTCGCGCGCGTCGCCGACGATCGGGACGTCCGCGGTGCGGTTCTTGCCGATCTCGGCCGGGTCGATGTCCGCGTGGACGATCTTGGCCAGCGGGGCGAAGGTGTCCAGCTTGCCGGTGACCCGGTCGTCGAAGCGGGTGCCGAGCGCGAACAGCAGGTCGGCCTTCTGGAGCGCGGTGACGGCCGCGACCGAGCCGTGCATGCCGGGCATGCCCAGGTGCTGGTCGTGGCTGTCGGGGAAGGCGCCCAGCGCCATCAGGGTGGTGACCACCGGGGCGCCGGTCAGCTCAGCCAGGATGCGCAGCTCGGCCGTGGCGCCGGCCTTCAGCACGCCGCCGCCGACGTAGAGGACCGGGCGCTTGGACGCGGCCAGCATCTTCGCGGCCTCGCGGATCTGCTTGGCGTGCGGCTTGGTCACCGGGCGGTAGCCGGGCAGCTGGGGCTCGACCGGCCAGCGGAAGGTGGTACGCGCCTGCAGGGCGTCCTTGGCGATGTCGACCAGGACCGGACCCGGACGGCCGGTGGCCGCGATGTGGAACGCCTCGGCGATCACGCGCGGGATCTCGTCCGCGTCGGTGACCAGGAAGTTGTGCTTGGTGATGGGCATCGTGATGCCGCAGATGTCCGCCTCCTGGAAGGCGTCCGTGCCGATCGCCTTGGAGGAGACCTGGCCGGTGATCGCGACGATCGGCACCGAGTCCATGTAGGCGTCGGCGATCGGCGTCACCAGGTTGGTCGCGCCGGGACCGGAGGTCGCCATGCAGACGCCGACCTTGCCGGTCGCCTGTGCGTAGCCGGTCGCGGCGTGACCCGCGCCCTGCTCGTGACGGACCAGGATGTGGCGCACCTTGACGGAGTCCATCAGCGGGTCGTATGCCGGGAGGATCGCACCACCCGGGATACCGAAGACGGTGTCCGCGCCGACCGCCTCGAGGGAGCGGATGAGGGACTGGGCGCCGGTCATCGGTTCGGGGCCCGCGTGCTGCGGGGCGGGCGCTGCTGCCTGCTCGGTCATCTGCTGTTCCTTCTGGCTGCTCGGACTTCTCGGAGGGGATCTCTACGGCGGTTCGCGTTGCTCACGCTGCGCTGGCTGCCTCGCGGCAACAAAAAACCCCTCGTGCCCGTGCGGGCATGCGAGGGGTAGCGCGTCGGCCTGGTCAGCTCGGGAGGTCTCTCCCGGCTCAGCCGACGCGCCCGCCAAGTACGAGAATTCGGGTGCGCATGCTGACGACCATCCTCCGACGCCCCCACGGGTGTCAAGCTCACTCGAATCGTGTCTCATCATACGGAACCATCCTCGGACGTCCTGGTACTCACCAGGAGTTCCCGCAGTTCATCCTCCCCCATGGGGGGTGCGAAGTGCATTCCCTGGCCGCGTGAACAGCCGAGATCGCGCAGCACCCGGGCCTGCTCGGCGCTGTCCACGCCCTCGGCGACGGTCTCCAGGCCGAGCTCGCGGCCGATCCGCAGCACGGAGGAGGCGAGGGTGCGCAGGAACGCCGATTCGAGCAGCCCGTCGACCACGCCGCGCTCCAGCTTGAGTGCATCCACGGGCAGCCTGCGCAACTCGCTGAGCGGCGTCGCCCCGCCCCCGAGGCCGTCCAGGACCAGGCCGACACCGAGCAGCCGGAGCCGGGCCAGGCGCTGCACCAGTTCGTCGACGCCGTGGGCGCGCCCGTCGAGGGCGCCGGGAGCGCTCTCGCCGATCTCGACCACCAGCCGCTGCGCGGGCAGCGCGCAGCGGCGCAGAGCGCCGTCCACGGCCTCCACCAGCCCGGAGGCGGTCAGCACCCGCGGGGAGAGCCTGACCGTCACCGGGAGGGAGCCGCCGCGCTCGGCGGCCTGGGCGATGGCGTGCTCGACCATCCAGCGCGACAGCCGTACGGCCCGCTCCCCCGCGCCCGCCGCGTGCAGGAACTCCGCCGGGGTGAGCAGCAGCCCCTGTGCGGAGCGCCAGCGGGCCTGGGCCGCCAGACCGCTGACCGAGCCGGTGCGCAGGTCCACGACGGGCTGGTGCACGAGGGTGAACTCGCCCTCGCGCACCGCGACGCGCAGCCGCTGGTCGAGCTCGGTGCGGCGGCGCAGCTCGGTGCGCAGCTCGGGCGAGTACTCGTGGACGCGGTCCTTGCCGCGTTTCTTGGCCTGGTACATGGCCAGGTCCGCGCTGCGCAGCAGGTCGGCCGCGCCCTCGGGGTCCCCGCCGGGCTCGGCGAAGGCGATGCCGATGCTGGCGGCGACGGCGTGGTCCTCCCCGGCCAGCACGTAGGGCGCGGACACGGCGGCACGCAGCCGCTCGGCGATGCCGAAGGCCCGCTCCCGGTCGACGCCGCCGACGAGCAGCACGGCGAACTCGTCGCCGCCGAGGCGGGCGACCAGGTCGCCCTCGCGCACCGACTCGCGCAGCCGCTGCGCGGCGAGCACCAGCAGTTCGTCGCCGACCTGGTGGCCGGCGGTGTCGTTGACGGCCTTGAAGCCGTCGAGGTCCACGAAGAGCACCGCGACGTCCGGGCGCTTCTCGGGGCGGGAGGTGAGCACCTCGCGGCTGCGCTTGAGGAAGAAGGCCCGGTTGGGCAGGCCGGTCAGCGCGTCGTGGAAGGCGTTGTGCTCCAGCTGCGCCTGCAGGCGCACGCGCTCGGAGACGTCCCGGCAGTTGAAGATCAGCCCGTCCCGGTAGCGGTTGACGGTGGACTCCACGTCCAGCCACTCCCCCGCGCCGGAGCGGACCCGGCACTCGATCCTGGCGGTCGGCTCGGCGTGGGCCTTGGCGAGGTAGCGCTGCACCTCCCACAGCACATGGCCGAGGTCGTCGGGGTGGACCATCTCCGGCAGCCGGGTGCCGACCAGCTCCTCGGCGGGGCGGCCGTAGACGCCGGCGGCGGCCGGGCTGACGTAGCGCAGCACCCCGTCCGGGTCGGCAATCATGATGACGTCGCTGGACCCCTGCACCAGTGAGCGGAAGTGCCGCTCCTGGTGGCTGAGCCGCTGTGCGAGCGCCAGGTTGTCCAGCAGCATCACGCCCTGACGCAGGATCAGCGCGATGACCACGGTGCAGCTGACGATGAGGACGAAGCGGTCCAGGTGGTGCTGTCCGAGGGCGTTGTAGAGCAGCCCCACGGTGCACACGCCGGTGGCGGCGTACGGCGTCAGCGCGCTGAAGGTGGACGCCACGCGGGGCCGCCGCACGGACTCGCGGGTGTGCGCGCGACCACCGCCCGACCAGGGGGCCCAGGCCAGCAGCATGGAACCGCAGAACCAGCCCGCGTCCAGGAGTTGGCCGGAGTGGTAGGCGTCCTTGAAGGACTGGGTGGTGAAGACGGCGTCGCAGAAGACCGTCAGGGCCAGACCCACTATGGCCGTGTGCGCGGCCGCCCGGTTGCCGTCCTGGCCGCGGAAGCGCAGCCCGAGGACCATGCTGATCAGCAGGATGTCCAGCAGCGGGTAGGCCAGCCCGACGGCGAGGCGCAGCGGGCTGTGCTGGTCGCCGGCGGCAGTCCTGGCCAGCGCCAGGGACCAGCTGAGCGTCAGCAGCGAACCGGCGATCAGCCAGCCGTCGAGCGCGAGGCAGAGCCAGCCGGCGGCGTTGCGGGGCCGGTTGGAGAGGGTGAGCAGCCCGAGGATGGCCGGCGGGGCGAAGAAGAGGAAGACGAAGTCGGCGACCGACGGCGAGGGCAGGGACTGCCCGAGCACACACTCGTACCAACCCCAGATGCCGTTGCCGAGCGCCACCATGAGGGAGCTGAGCCCGAAGCAGAGCCAGGCGCCGCGGTGCCGCCCGCCGGAGACCAGGCCGTAGCCGAAGCACGAGCAGGAGGCCGTCAGCGCGGCCCCCGCGAGGCCGAAGTCGCCCATGAAGTCGGCCAGGCCCTGGGATCCCCAGCCGTAGGCGGCGCCCGCGAGGTAGAGCAGGCAGATCAGCATCACCAGTATCCGCGGCAGCCGGGCGGCGGCCTGGGAGAGCCGCAGCGGCAGGTGCGGGTGCGGGCCGGCGTCCGGCCCCGCCCCGGCGTCCTCGTCGGGGTGAGCGAGCTCGGGCCCACCTCCCTCGCCGTAGCCGAAGGGGGACGCGGCGGACCGGTAGTGCTCCTCGGCCGCCCAGGACTGGCCCGGCAGCAGTCCGGCGGTGGCCGGCTCGGTGGTGCTCAGCTCCGTCATCAGGTCAGTGCTCAGCATGGGCAATCCCCCTCCGGCCCCGGGTGCGCTCGGACCAGCGGGGCGGACAACGCCGTACCGGGTCTCCCGGTCGGGAACCTACACCACAGTCGTCACTCAGAGACATGCACACTCAACTCAGAGTAATGGCGACTGTCGAGGTAGCTGTACCCGATTCGGAGGAAAGCGCCCGGTGCTCCCGCGCAACTGGGGGGTGCCTCGGGCGCACGCCGGGGGCGCACGCCCGTCGGCCTCCGGTCAGACCACGTTGGCCAGAACCTCGCCCCGCTCGTACCGCAGCACCTGCTCGCGCAGCAGCCGCTTGGCGCGCGGCAGGAACGCGCTGCTGGGCCCGCCCACGTGCGGCGTGATCAGCGTCCCCGGCGCGTGCCACAGGGGGTGGTCGGCGGGCAGCGGCTCGGGGTCGGTGACGTCGAGCGCGGCGTGCAGGCGGCCGTCGGTGAGCTCCTTGAGCAGCGCGTCGGTGTCGACGACGGGCCCCCGGGCGACGTTGACGAGCAACGCGCCGTCCTTCATCCGGGCGAGGAACCCCGCGTCGACGAGGTGACGGCTCTCGGGGGTGAGCGGCGTCAACAGGACGACGACATCGGCGGACGGGAGCAGATCCGCCAGCTCGTGCGCGCCGTGCACCTCCTCCTCGGGGCGCGCGCGACGCGCGACGCGGACGACGTCGCACTCGAACGGCTGAAGCCGCGCGGCGAGCGCGCGACCGATCGAGCCGTAACCGAGGATGAGCACGGTCTTGTCGGCGAGCGACTGGTGGAACTCCTGCTGCCACCGGCCCTGGTCCTGGAGCCGGGTGAAGTGCGGAACGCCGCGCAGCGAGGCGAGGGTCAGCGTCACCGCGAGCTCGGCGGTGCTGGCGTCGTGCAGCCCGCGCGCGTTGCACGCGGTGACGCCCGACGGCACGTGCGGCAGCACGTCGTCCATGCCGGCGGTGAGAGTCTGCACGACCCTCAGCGCGGGCAGTTGCGCGAGCAGCGGCAGGGCGACGGGGTGACGGAAGTAGGGCAGGCAGAAGAACTCGACGTCCCGCAGCTCCGCCGCGCCCGGGCGCGGCCCGTCCCCGTCCCAGACCAGGGCGTCGAGGTCGGCGGGCAGGCCGCCGATGGCGTCGGGGGCGTAGGGAAGCAGATAACGGGCGGGTCGGGTGGTCATGGTCCGACGATAGCCACCGGGCGGTTGTCGGTGCGGTGCGGGAGGGTGGGGGCATGGCTCGCACTGCTCGCACTGTTCAGATCACGTTCGACTGCGCTGATCCCGCGGGGCTGGCGGAGTTCTGGGCCGGGGCGCTCGGCTACCGGCTGCAGGACCCGCCGCCCGGCTACGCCTCCTGGGACGCGGCGCTGGACGCCCTGGGCGTCCCACCGGAACGGCGCAACGACGCCTCCGCGGTGGTCGATCCCGACGGCGCCGGGCCCCGGCTCTTCTTCCAGCGCGTCCCGGAGGGCAAGGGCGCGAAGAACCGCGTCCACGTCGACGTCCGCGCAGCGCCGGGGCTCACCGGGGTGGCCCGCATGTCCGCCCTGGAGGCGGCCGCCGCCCGCCTCGTCGCCGTCGGCGCGACCCGCGTCGCCCGCTTCGAACCGGCGCCCCCGCTGGAGCCGGGGCACCTGGTCATGACCGACCCGGAGGGCAACGAGTTCTGCCTGGACTGAGACCTGCGGTTGCACCATCCAGGGGCGCGAGGCTCCGCTGACTTGCGGCTCCTCCCCCAGCCTTCCGCCGGGAGTTGCCCCCTGCGTGGGCGCGACAAGCCACCCACGTGCGGATGGTCCTCGGCGCGCAGGGCCATCCGCAGAGGGTGGTTGCTCGCGCCCACGCGGAGGAGCCGCATATCGGCGGAGCCCCGCGCCCCTAGGGGGTTGCCACGAGCCGTAGCTTGTAGGCGACTGCCGCGGCCTCGCCACGGCCGGTGACGGCGAGCTTCGCGAGGATGTTGGAGACGTGGACGCTCGCCGTCTTCGGTGAGATGAAGAGCTCCTCCGCGATCTGACGGTTCGTGCGGCCGAGCGCGAGGAGCTTGAGGACGTCCTGCTCGCGCGGGGTGAGGTGGAAGGCCTCGTCGTCGGGCGCTGCCGAAGGGACGAGGCGGGCGCGGCCCGTCAGGGCGTCGATGTCGTCGAGGAGGAGCCGGTTGCCCTGGCGGCGGGCCAGGTCCGCGGCCTGAGACGCGGCCCGCGCGGCCGCCGTGCGGTCGCCCTCGGCGGCGAGCGACTCCGCGAGGCGGAAGAACGCCAGGCCACGGGGGTAGGGGCATTCCAGCCCCTCCAGCGCGTCCGCCGCGCGGCACCAGTGGGCGGCCGTCACCGCGTCTTCCGCGCGGGCGAGTTCCGCCTCCAGGACGGCCTGCCAGCCGGTGTACAGCGGGAGTTCCGTGGTCAGGCCGGAGGCCGTCTCCCGGATGCGGGCCAGCATGTCGGCGCGGCCGTGCGCCATCGGTCGCAGGTGGCGGGCGTCCGCCTCCACCGCCGCGCCGGTGGCCAGCAGCGCCCACCAGCTGCGGTCGTGACCCTCGGGGCGACCGCCGTCGAGGATCGCGGCGAGCTCCGCCCGCGCGTCCGCGTAACGGCCCTGGGCGACGGCGATCCGCATCGCCAGCAGCGTCGCCGGGACGTACTTCTGCGGCTGCCACAGCGTCACGCTCTCGCGGCACTCCGTGAGCCGCTCCGCCGCGCCGGCGACGTCTCCGCGCAGCAGCGCGATCTCGCCGCGCAGCCGGTGCATGTAGTCGCGGTGGGCGCGCTGTCCGGCCCAGTCCGGCTCCTCGGCGAGCAACTGCTCGGCCTCGTCGAGCTCGCCGAGCGAGATCAGCGGTTCGGCGAGGTTGCCGAGGATGATCGTGCCGTTGTAGCCGGTCATGCCGTTGGCGCGGATCAGCGCGAGGCCGGTGCGGGCCAGTTCCGCGGCCTCGCGGGAGCGGCCCTGCAGCTGGTGGTGGCTGGAGAGGTTGGTGTAGACGCGGGCGAGCAGGTCCACGTCGCCGCTGGCCTCCGCCCGCTCGCGGATCCGGGCGAGCAGCGCGGCGCCCTCCTCCAGCTCGCCGAAGGCGCAGTGCAGCATGCCGAGCGTCAGCTGGGCGTGCAGTTGCAGCGAGGCCGCGCCGACCTGCTCGGCGATCTCGACCGAGCGGCGGGCGATGTCGAGGTGCTCGCGGCGCGGGGCGCCCAGCATCCCGTCGCAGGCCTGACGGTGCAGCAGCTCGGCCAGGACGGCGGTCGGCCTGCGGCCCTCCAGCAGCGCGAGCGCGCGCTCCAGCTCCTGGTCGGGCCGGACGCCGACGTCGTAGCGGAGCGCCCTGGCCCGGGCCAGGATGAACCAGGCGGCGCGCTCGGGGGTCTTCTTCTCGTCGATGAGGCGCAGCGCCCGCTTGGAGTACCGCAGGCCCCGGTCGGTCTCGCCGCTCAGCCGGGCGGCGACGGTGGCCTCGGCGAGCAGGTCGACCAACTGGATCGCGGTGCAGTCCCCGTCGCAGTCGCAGCCGCCCTCGCAGGCGCAGGCCGGATAGCTCTCGTCGGCGTGGTCGTAGTCGCGCAGGCCGTCGCGGACCTCCTCCGGGACGTCCTCCCACAGCTCCAGGGCCCGGTCGAGCATGCTCAGCTGCTCGGCGAAGGCGTTGCGGCGGCGGGCCTCGCGTCCGGCGTTCAGCACGGCCGGCACGGCGCGGGCGGCGTCGTTGGCGCAGTACCAGTAACCGGCCAGGCGGGAGGCGCGCTGGTCCTTGGAGACGAGGCCGGGTTCGGCCTCCAGCGCCAGCGCGTAGCGGCGGTTGGCCCGGGTGACCTCACCGGGCATCAGGTCGTCGGTGACGGCCTCGCGCACGAGCGCGTGGCGGAAGCGGTATCCGTCGCCGTCGGAGGTCTGCTGGATGATGTTGGCGCCGACGGCGGTGCGCAGCGCGTCGATCAGCTCGTCCTCGTCGAGCGCGGCGGTGGCCTCGACGACGGCGGCGAGCAGGCCGTGCTCGACCCGGGAGCCGCCCTGGGCGAGCAGGCGCAGCATCGTCTGGGTGGTCTCGGGCAACGTCTCGATGCGGACCAGCAGCAGGTCGCGCAGCGTCTCGGTGAGGCCGGTGCGGCAGCCCTGCTGGAACGAGACCGCGAGCTCCTCGACGAAGAAGGGGTTTCCCTCCGAACGCTTGTAGATCTGGTCGACCAGCTCGGCGCTGGGCCGGGCCGGGCTGAGGATGCCGGCCAGCTGGCGGGCCACCTCGCGGCGGCCCAGGCGCGGCAGCTCCAGGCGCTGGACGGTGCGCATCCGCTCCAGCTCGGCCAGGTAGGGCCGGACCGGGTGGCGGCGGTGCAGGTCGTCGCTGCGGTAGGTGGCCAGCAGCACCAGCCGTGCCCGGTGCAGGGTGCGGGTGAGGTAGGCGAGCAGCTCGCGGGTGGAGCGGTCGGACCAGTGCAGGTCCTCCACGGCCAGGACCAGCGTCCGGTCCGTCGTCAACTGCTCGAAGAGCTGGGCGGTGTGCTCGAACAGGCGGGCCCGCGCGTACTCGTCGTGGGCCTCCGGCGGTGCCTCGCCCATGTCCGGCAGGAGCCGGGCGAGGCTGCTCTCGCGGCCGACGGCCGCCGCCTCCAGCTCGGTGCCGAGCGCCCGGTGCAGGCGGCGCAGGATCATGGCGAAGGGCGCGTAGGGCAGACCCTCCGCGCCCACCTCCAGGCAGTTCCCGACGACCGCCGTGGACCCCCGTGCCACGGCCGTCGCCTGGAACTCCTCCAGCAATCTGGACTTACCGACCCCCGCCTCGCCCCCGATGAGCAGGACCTGCGGTTGCCCCCCGTCGGCGCGCTCCAGCGCGTCGGTGAGGGCGGCCATCTGCGATCCGCGTCCGATGAACACGGGACTGACTGATATCCGCTCCACGTCGGGCAGCATCGCACAGAACCCCGCTGGTCAGCACGGATTACCGGGTCAGCGGTGGGCTGCGTGGAGGCGGCGGGCCACCGCCCCCCTCCTGCTGGCGGAGCGACTCTCACCCGCCCTCCGGGCCTTGTTCGCGCGCTTGACGTCGCGGACGAGGCGCGCCTGCTCGGCCTCGGCCATCAGCTCGTTGGTGCGGCCGATGACGAACTGGTACTCGAACATCTTGTTCTCCCCTGTGGGTGGGTTTCGTCGGGGCTGCTCCCTGACAACCTCTAATTTCCTCTCCCAGTGGGGTCCCTCGCATCGGGCGCATGCCTGATCCTGATCGGCCGAAGGTCCTTAGAAACGCAGGACCGCCGCCCTGAGCACACCTAAGTACTCAGAAGCGGCGGTCCGTACGGGCTAAGACGCCTTAGCCCGGTGCTCACTCAGGCGTGACGCCGAGCTTTTCGAAGATCAGCTCCTTGACGCGGGCGGCGTCGGCCTGACCGCGCGTCGCCTTCATGACCGCGCCCACGAGCGCGCCCGCCGCGGCGAACTTGCCCGAACGGATCTTGTCGGCCACGTCCGGCTGGGCCGCCAGCGCGGCGTCGATCGCGTCGCCGAGCGCGGAGTCGTCCGAGACGACGGCCAGGCCGCGCCCCGCCACGACCTCGTCCGGCTCGCCCTCGCCGGCCAGCACGCCCTCGATGACCTGACGGGCCAGCTTGTCGGTGAGCTTGCCCTCGGCGACCAGCGCCGAGACCCGGGCCACCTGGGCCGGGGTGATCGGCAGCTCGGCCAGTTCGACGCCGTCCTCGTTGGAGCGGCGGGCCAGCTCGCCCAGCCACCACTTGCGGGCCTGGTCGGCCGGGGCACCGGCGTCGATCGTGGCCAGGATCAGGTCGATGGCACCGGCGTTGAGCGCGGACCGCATCTCGACGGCCGAGATGCCCCACTCGCTCTGCAGGCGCTGACGACGCAGCCGCGGCAGCTCCGGGAGCTCGCCGCGCAGCTCCTCGACCCACTCGCGCGAGGGCGCGACCGGGACCAGGTCGGGCTCGGGGAAGTAGCGGTAGTCCTCCGCCTCCTCCTTGATCCGGCCCGAGGTGGTGGAGCCGTTGTCCTCGTGGAAGTGGCGCGTCTCCTGGACGATCGTGCCGCCCTCGTTGAGGACCGCGGCGTGCCGCTGGACCTCGAAGCGGGCGGCCCGCTCGACGCTGCGCAGCGAGTTGACGTTCTTCGTCTCGCTGCGGGTGCCGAACCTGGTCGCGCCCTTGGGCATCAGCGACAGGTTGACGTCGCAGCGCATCTGGCCCATGTCCATGCGGGCCTCGGACACGCCGAGGGCACGGATGAGCTCACGCAGCTCCGCCACGTAGGCACGGGCGACCTCGGGCGCGCGCTCGCCGGCGCCCTCGATCGGCTTGGTGACGATCTCGATCAGCGGGATGCCGGCCCGGTTGTAGTCCAGCAGCGAGTACTCCGCGCCGTGGATACGGCCGGTGGCCCCGCCGATGTGGCTGGACTTGCCGGTGTCCTCCTCCATGTGGGCGCGCTCGATCTCCACGCGGAAGACCTCGCCGTCCTCCAGCTCGACGTCCAGGTAGCCGTTGAAGGCGATCGGCTCGTCGTACTGCGAGGTCTGGAAGTTCTTCGGCATGTCCGGATAGAAGTAGTTCTTCCGGGCGAAGCGGCACCACTCGGCGATCTCGCAGTTCAGCGCGAGGCCGATACGGATCGCGGACTCCACGCCGATCGCGTTGACGACCGGCAGCGAGCCCGGCAGACCCAGGCAGGTCGGGCACGTCTGGGTGTTCGGCTCCGCGCCCAGCGCGGTCGAACAACCGCAGAACATCTTGGTCTTGGTTCCCAGCTCGACGTGGACCTCAAGGCCCATCACCGGGTCGTACGAGGCGAGAGCCTCCTCGTACGGGACCAGGTCAATGACGCTCACTAAGGCGTCCTTTCGGGGTAAGGGCTCGCGCAATCAGGGCGGTGGGTGAAGGAGCGGTTCGAGGGCCGAGTCTGGGCGGCGCCGACGAGGAAGGCGCAGCGGAGCTGCGGCGACCGAGCAGAAGCCGTCCAGGCGAGAGCCGTCGGGCCGCGCCGCCGCCCCCCTTGATTGCGCGAGCCCTGAGGCTTGCGGCTTGAGGTCAGTCGGCGAGGACGTCGTCCTGGGCCAGCCGGCGCAGCTCGCGAACGAGCAGCAGCGTGCTGGTGACCAGGGCGAGCGCACCCACGGCGGCGTTGATGAGCTTGAGCGTGTCCGCCTCGGTGCGGGCCTTGCGGATGTCCTTGACGATCCCGAAGGCGCCGAAGGCGCTGCCGCCGATGCCCAGCATCAGGCCCGGCTTGGAGTGCTTGAAGCCCTTGGCCGATTCCAGCTTGCTCATAGTGCCGGTGCCTCCTCCAGCAGGGGGTGTCCCCACTTGTCGTTGAGAGCCGCCTCGACCGCAGCACCAACCCGGTACAGCCGGTCGTCGGCCAGCGCGGGCGCGATGATCTGCAGGCCGACCGGGAGATTGTCCTCCGGGGCGAGGCCGCAGGGCACCGACATGGCCGCGTTGCCGGCCAGGTTCGACGGAATGGTGCACAGGTCCGCCAGGTACATCGCCATCGGGTCGTCGGCGCGCTCGCCGATCGGGAAGGCGGTGGTCGGGGTGGTCGGCGAGATCAGCACGTCGACGTCGCCGAAGGCGCGGTCGAAGTCGCGGGAGATCAGCGTCCGGACCTTCTGGGCCGAGCCGTAGTAGGCGTCGTAGTAGCCCGAGCTCAGCGCGTAGGTGCCGAGCATGATGCGGCGCTTGACCTCGGGGCCGAAGCCGGCCTCGCGGGTCAGCGCGGTGACCTCCTCCGCCGAGCGCTCGCCGTTGTCGCCGACGCGCAGGCCGTAGCGCATGGCGTCGAAGCGGGCCAGGTTGGAGGAGGCCTCGGACGGCGCGATCAGGTAGTACGCCGGGAGCGCGTAGGTGAAGGACGGGCAGGAGATCTCGACGATCTCCGCACCGAGGCTGCGGAGCAGCTCAACCGACTCGTTGAAGCGCTGCATGACGCCGGCCTGGTAGCCCTCGCCGCCGAACTCCTTGACGACGCCGACACGCATGCCCTTGACGTCCGCGTGCCGCGCGGCGGCGACGACCGCCGGGACGGGGGCGTTGATGGACGTCGAGTCCATCGGGTCCCAGCCGGCGATGGCCTCGTGCAGCAGCGCGGTGTCGAGCACCGTGCGGGCGCAGGGGCCGCCCTGGTCGAGGGAGGAGGAGAAGGCGATCAGGCCGTAGCGGGAGACGCTGCCGTAGGTCGGCTTCACCCCCACGGTGCCGGTGACGGCACCGGGCTGACGGATCGAGCCACCGGTGTCGGTGCCGATCGCCAGCGGCGCCTCGTAGGCGGCGAGCGCGGCGGCGGAGCCACCGCCGGAGCCGCCGGGGATCCGGGAGAGGTCCCACGGGTTGCCGGTCGGGCCGTAGGCGGAGTTCTCGGTGGAGGACCCCATGGCGAACTCGTCCATGTTGGTCTTGCCGAGGATCACCACGCCCGCCTCCTTGAGGCGGCGGGTCAGGGTGGCGTCGTACGGCGGGCGCCAGCCCTCCAGCATCTTCGAGCCGGCCGTGGTCGGAATGCCCTTGGTGGTGAAGACGTCCTTCAGCGCCAGGGGCACGCCGGCCAGCGGGCCGAGCTCCTCGCCGGCGGCGCGCTTGGCATCCACGGCGCGGGCGGCGGCGAGGGCGCCGTCGGTGTCCACGTGGAGGAAGGCGTGCACCTTCTCGTCCACGGCGTTGATGCGGTCCAGGTGCGCCTGCGCGACCTCGACGGCGGAGACGTCACCCGCGGCGATGGCCTGCGCGGTCTCCGCGGCGGTGTTACGGATCAGGTCGGTCACGTTGCTCAGTCCTCCCCGAGGATCTGGGGAACACGGAAGCGCTGCTCCTCCGCCGCGGGAGCGGCGGCCAGCACCTCGTCCGGCGTGAGCGAGGGGCGGACCTCGTCGGCGCGCATGACGTTGGTCAGCGGCAGCGGGTGCGAGGTCGGCGGGACGTCTTCGGCGGCGATCTCGCTGACGCGGGCGACCGCGTCGACGATGTCGTTCAGCTGCTCGGCGAAGTGGTCAAGCTCTTCGCTCTTGAGCTCCAGCCGCGACAGCCGGGCGAGGTGGGCGACCTCCTCGCGCGTAATGCCAGGCATGCAGCGATCCTCTGGTGGGTGAAGGAAACGGACCTCGCCGAGTCTATTGACACGGAGGTGTCCCCATCCTACGGAGGTCGGCCGCCCGGCCGCAGCCGCGTTAGCGCCCAGGGGCGGGCGCCACGCTGAGCAGCGGTTGGAAGAAGCCCGCCGGGTGGGGCTCGCCGATCGGCGCGCCGTCGACCTGGATCCAGGCGTGGGCGGCGAAGGGGTGTGTACGCACCCCCGTGCACCAGGTCGGCCAGGTGCCGCGCAGCCGGCAGAGCAGCGCGGCGGCGATGGAACGCTGGAGGCAGTTGTTGCCCGCGCAGCGCAGGCTGACCGCGACCACCTCGTCCCGGGCGCATTGTGCCTGCGACGCGCCGGCCGGCCGGGCGCCGCGCCGGGCGAACTCCAGGACCTTGCGGAGCCTCGCCGGCCTGACCCGCGCCAGCACGCGCGCGGCGCCCACCGCGAGCAGGGGCAGCGGGCGGCGCCACAGCGGCAGGCCGAGCCGCGCGTCGAGGGACATCTGCACGCTCACTCCAGCACCAGCTCGGCTGAGGCCAGCTGCACCAGGACCGCCTTGACGTCCTCCCTCGCCCGCTCCTCGCCGATGCCGTGCGCGACGACGAGGCCGTGGGCGACCGTCGCGGGGGTGTCCCCGTCGAGCAGACGGTGGAGCACCGTCCGGCCGGTGAGGTTCAGCTGGAAGTAGCGGCCGGTGCGGCCGTGGAGGAGGACGGTGCCGTCGTCGGTGTCGGCCATCGAGACGTCGGGATGGAGCCGCATGGCGTGGGGTCCTTAGATCCGGGAGGTCAGAGCCGGGAGGTCAGAGCCGGGAGGTCGGAGCCGGGAGGGGAAGGGAACGGAGCCAGGCCTCGCAGCCGACCAGGTTCTCCAGCGCCTGCACGGCGCTGTTGTCCGCCTGGGGTCCGGTCATGCGCAGCCGCAGGGCCTGGGGGTCGATCAGGCCGCGTGCGGCCAGGCGGGAGTCGGGGCCGAGCAGCTCCAGCAGGGTGGGGAGGTGCGCGCGCAGGCCGCGCCGCACGTCCTCGCCGAACTCGCCCTTCGTGGCGCGGGTGCGCAGCCGCTCGGGGAGCACGCCGCGCATCGCCTCCGCGAGCAGCGGCTTGAAGCGCCAGGGGCCCGCGTGCTCCTCGGGCCGCACCCGCAGCACCGCGTCGATCACCCGGTCGTCGAGGTAGGGAGCGTCCAGGGTGATGCCGCGTGCCGCGTACAGCTCGCCGAGCAGGCGGTAGGTCAGCGTGTTGGAGCGGACGACGAGCAGGGTCTGGTGGGTGCCCAGGTCGGGGGCGAGCGGCGTCGCGTCCGCCGCGACGCGGCGCAGCGCGGCGCGGGCGAGTGCGGCACCGTCCGGGGTCACCCAGCGGGGAGCACGGATCGGGCCGAGGCCCCAGCCGAGGGTGGCGCGGCGCAGCGGCGGCCGAGGCTGCGTCAGGGCGTCGACCTCGGCGTCCCACCAGCGGGAGAAGGAGCTCGGCCGCAGCAGCTCGGCGAGCGTGGCCCGCAGCGGCCAGCGCCGCAGCGCCGCGTGGGCGCGGACGTGCCGCAGCGCGGTGACCGGACGGCGGCGCAGCAGGGGGTGGAGGTAGCCGGGCAGCGGCGAGAAGAGCTCGTCACCGCCGTGGCCGGAAAGGTGGCGGGCGGAACCGTGTTCGGCCAGCAGGTCGACGCTGCGGCGGATCCGGGCGGTGGCGCGGGTGAGCGGACTCGGCATTTCCGCGCTCACCGGAGTTTCCGCCTCGGCGAACATCTCCGGGAGCTCGGACTGCGGCACCACGAGATGTCCGGCGCGGTCGAGTTCTTTCGTCGCGAATTCCGCGAATTCGGTGTCGTCGTTTCCCGCCTCGGCCTCTCCCCAGCGGAAGGTGAGGATTTCCGGGCGCTGCCGGGCGGCGAGAAAGCAGATCGAGCTGGAATCCAGGCCGCCGGAGAGATCCGCGCTGAGCCCGCCGTTCTCCTGGGGTTTCGGCCGGGTCGCCTCCAGCAGCGCCTCGCGCACCACCTCGGCCCCCGCGGCCAGGGACAGTTCGGGTGCGGGCGGCTCCCACCAGGCGATTTCGGTGGCGGTGTCGCCGTCCCACTCCAGCGCGTGGTCGGGGGCGAGCGGCGAGACGCCCGTCCACAGGCTGCGGGCGTTGGCCGGGTAGGGCAGGTCCAGTCCGGCGGCGACGCGCAGCGCGAGCGCCTCCTCGTCGAGTCCGGCGCCGGTCAGGGTGGCCAGCAGGTCGGCCCGGTCGGCGGCGACCGGCACTCCGTCGAGCCTCGCGCGGAACAGCCGGTGCAAGCCGGACGAGCTGCCGCGGAACCGCGACCAGTCGGGCAGCGAGACGCCCAGGTGACAGCTGCCGCGCAGGGTGTCCAGCAGGCGTGCGGCGTCGGCGGGTCCGCAGACCCTGGCCGCCAGTTCGCTGAGCCGCACGCGGCCGGCCGGGGCGGCGCCGACCGCGACGAGTCGCACCGGGCCGGCCTCGGCGACGGTGACCGAGCCCACGGGCCAGTGGCCGACGAGCCAGGCGCGCCCGGAGGCGTGCCGGATGACGCGGGCGCCGTCACGGGGAAGGCGCGGGGGGATCTGTTCGGCCTGCGGCCGGTCCGGAAGGACCAGGAATCCGGAGCTCATCTGCTGCTGTGACCACCGTTCCCGGATCGGCGGCGGACCGGGCCCGTCGTCGGGCCCGGTCCGCGGTGCTGTTCGTGAGGCGATTCGCCTCGGCGAATTACCAGTTCATGTTGAAGAACCAGTCGGGAACAGTTCCCCAGCCACCGAGGGTGTCCTCGTTGAACTCACCGACCTCGACGAGGGCCGGTGCCATGTACTCGTTCGACTGCTCGGTGGTCTCCGCCATGGGAACCTCCTGGATTCGAATCCGCCTGTGCATTGCCTGGGAATTCCCGGGCGGGCCCCGAATCTAGCATGTACATGCTCAACGGTTAAGTGATCCACGTCACGCGATTTTCGGCCACGGATTCAGGTCATTTTCCGGCCGGAGGGTTTGGCCCGGGCACGGAGGCCTCAGCGCTGGTGCGGGGCGGTGACCCGGCTCCGGAGCCAGGCGGTGGCCTGGTCGGCGGGCATGGCCTTGGAGACCAGCCAGCCCTGGACGGCGTCGCAGCCCATGACCTGGAGGCGCTTCCAGGTCTCGTCGTCCTCGACACCCTCGGCGACGACGGTCAGTCCGAGCGAGTGCGCGAGCTGCACGCTGCAACGCACCACGGCCGCGTCGTGGTCGTCGGCGACCATGCGGCTGACGAAGGAGCGGTCGATCTTCAGCTCGCCGACCGGGAGGCGGCGCAGCCGGACCAGCGAGGAGTACCCGGTACCGAAGTCGTCGAGCGACATGCCGACGCCGTGGCCGCGCAGTTCCTCCAGCGTCTCGGCGGCCCGCTGGCCGTCCTCCAGCAGCAGCCGCTCGGTGATCTCCAGCTGGAGCGCGCCCGCGGGGACCCCATGGCGCTCCAGGCGGTCGGCGACGCCGGTCGCGAAGCCGGGGCGGAGCACGTCGCGCGGGGAGATGTTGACCGCGACGGGCACCTCGATGCCCTCCGCGCGCCAGCGCGCGAGCTGGGAGACGGCGGCCTCCAGCACGTAGTCGGTCAGTTGCGGCATCAGCCCGCTGGACTCGGCGAGACCGACGAACTCCTCGGGGCTGACCGGCCCGCGCCCCGCGCGGGACCAGCGCACCAGCGCCTCCAGGCCGACGACGCTGCCGTCGAAGGCGACCTTGGGCTGGTAGTGCACCTGCACCTCACCCAGGTCCAGCGCGTGGCGCAGCTCGCCGAGGAGACCGAGGCGGAGCGGGGTGTCCTCCTCCTGGCCCGGCTGGTAGAGCGTCACCCCGGAGCGGCTGCGCTGGGCGTGGGCCATGGCGATGTCGGCGCGGCGCAGCAGCGACTCGGCGTCCGGGGCGTGGTCGGGCAGGACGGCCACGCCGGTGCTGGACTCCAGGATCAGCTGGAGGCCGCCGAACTGGATCGGCGCGGCGACCTCCGCGGCGAAGCCGCGGGCGAGCCGCAGCAGCGCGGCGGACTCCTCCGGCGGCTCGGGCACCAGCACCGCGAACTCGTCCCCGCCGAGCCGCGCCACCAGCGCGCCGGTGTCGCTCGCGAGCGTCTGCAGGCGCTGGGCGACCTGCACCAGCAGACGGTCGCCGGCGAGGTGGCCGAGGGTGTCGTTGAGCGAGCGGAACCGGTCCAGGTCGATCAGGACCAGCGCGTGGCGGGCCCGCGCGGTGGCGGCGTGGACGGCGGCCAGATGCAGGGCGGCGCGGTTGGGCAGCCCGGTCAGGGCGTCGGTCACACCCTCGCGCAGCCGCTGGCGCCCGAACCACCAGGCGGCGAAGAGCACGGCGATGGGGACCCCGAAGAGCGGCAGCAGGGCGGGCGCGTGCCGCGCCACCACCTCGGCCAGCGGCACCAACGGCGCCGCACCGGCGAAGCCCACGCCGAGGAAGACCGCCGCCCGCGCGGCGAACCCGGCACGGTCAGAACCCACCCCTGACCGGGACGTGCGCTCCATCGGTGTTCCTCTTGCTTCCCCACTCGCCCGTGTGGACCACGCGGTCCGACAGGACCGGGCCTCAGCCCAGCGTAGGACGCGTGCCCCGGGCAGGAGTGGCAATCCGACACGCCGTAACCGAGCGGTGTCCTGACGGGCGGAATATTGTCCAGATTATCGGCCAATGTCCCCCTCCGACTTTGCGTTAGGTGACTTGACAAGCCGTCACCTCGGGCCGGACGTGTCACTCCTCGACCGGCAGCGCGGTGACACGCGCCTGATAGCGTGCCGCCAGAACCAACGTCTCGGGGGTCGTTCGGTGAGCGGTCAGATCGCACATGCCGTGGCGGAGACGGCCCGCAAGGCCGGGCAGGGCCTGGCCCACGACTTCTCCGCCGCCTACCACCGCATCCTCAAGGACACCGAGGAGAAGACCGCCAAGGTCGCCGAGCACGCGGCGGAGAACGAGGCCAGGACGGTCGAGGGCCTGGGGAAGGCGGCCGAGCGCGGCGACGGAGGCCTGCACGAGCCGCACGCGGGCGGCGGCCACGAGGGTGGACACCAAGGTGACGGCGCCGGCGGCCCCGGCCGCGAGCAGGTGCACGACCCGCACGACCCCGGCCGGCCGCCCGAGTCGCGGTGCGGCGGTGGCGAGCCGGTCGACATGGCCACCGGCCGCATGTACATCGACCAGACGGACGCCGCCCTCCCCGGAACGCTCCCACTGGCCTTCACCCGTGGCTACGAGTCCGGCTACCGGGCCGGACGGTGGTTCGGACCCCGGTGGACCAGCACCTTCGACGAGCGGCTGGAGATCGACGGCGAGGGTGTCGTGCACCTGCGGGCGGACCGCGTCACCCAGGCCTACCCGCACCCCGAGCCCGGCCGGCCGGCCGTGCTGCCGACCGCCGGCGAGCAGCACCAGCTCGGCGTGGACGCGCGCGGCCGCGCCTACACCCTCTCCGAACGCGCGAGCGGTCTGACGCGTGAGTTCACCCTGCAACCGGACGGGACGACCGCGCTGCTCACCCGGGTACGCAACCGCTCGGGCGACAGCTACACGCTGGAGTACGACCACGAAGGCGCTCCTGCCGCGATCGCCCACTCGGGCGGCTACCGGCTGCTGGTGGAGGTGGCGTCGGGACGGATCACCGCCCTCTCGCTCGCCGGAGCGGCCGCCGACGGCGGGGACCAGCCACTGGTGCGCTACGCCTACGCCGGGGGCAACCTGACGGAGGTCCGCAACTCCTCGGGCCTCCCGATGCGCTTCGCGTACGACGCCTGGGACCGGATCACCTCGTGGACCGACCGCAACGACAGCAGCTACCACTACGTCTACGACGTCCTCGGACGGGTCGTGGACGAGGGCGGCGCGACCGGGGCGCTCCGCTTCACCTTCCGCTACGGCGCGCCCGACCCGGCCACCGGGCTCCGGCTGCACACCGAGACCAACGCGCTCGGCCACACCACCACGTACGAGGTGAACGAGCGGCTCCAGATCACTGCGATCACCGACCCGCTGGGCCACGTCACCCGCTTCGAACGCGACGCCCACGACCGGCTGCTGAGCCGCACCGACCCTCTCGGCCGCCGCACCAGCCGCGGTTACGACGCCGCGGGCGATCTGCTCTGGGTGGAGCAGGCCGACGGGACGCGCTCCACCGCGGCCTACGGGACCGCGCTCCCGCAGCCGACGGAGCTGGTCGACGCGGACGGCGCGGTCTGGCGACAGCGCTACGACGAGACGGGACTGCGCACGGCGCTGACCGATCCGCTCGGCGCGACGACCGCGTACACGTACGACGAGCGCGGGCACCTCGCCGGCGTCACCGACACCCTGGGCCGGACCACCCGTGTGGTCTGCGACGCCGCCGGGCTACCGGTGGAGGTCGCCGACCCCCTGGGCGCGGTGACCTCGATGCGGCGCGACGCCTTCGGGCGCGTGGTCGAGGTGACCGACCCGCTGGGAGGCACCATCGGGCTCGAATGGACCGTCGAGGGCTACCTCGCCCGCCGGACGGCCGCCGACGGCAGCCACGAGGGGTGGACCTACGACGGGGAGGGCAACCGGACCGGTCACACCGACGCCCTCGGGCGGACCACCCGCTACGAGTACACCCACTTCGAGACGCTCGCCGCCCGCACCACCCCCGACGGCGCCCGGGTGACCTTCACCCACGACGCCCACATGCAGCTCGTCGGCGTCACTGACGCGCTCGGCCGCACCTGGTCCTACCGGTACGACGAGGCCGGACGGCTGGTCGGGGAGAGCGACTTCGACGGACGGGAGATCGGCTACGTCCTGGACGCGGCGGGCCAGGGCACCCGGATCGCCCGACCGGACGGCCGGGTCCTCCACTACCGCTACGACGCGCTCGGGCAGGTCACGGCCAAGGAGGTGGAGGGCGTCACCACCGTCTACGCCTACGACCGGGCCGGCCGCCTGCGGGAGGCGGCGTCACCGTCCTCCGGCCGCCTGTCGCGCACCTTCGACGCGGCCGGCCGCCTGCTGACCGAGACGACCGACGGGCGCACGCTGGTCCACGACTACGACGCCCTGGGCCGCCCGGCCCGGCGCGTCACGCCGCGCGGGCACGTCACCACCTGGTCCTACGACGCCGCGGACCGGCCCGTCCGCGTCGACTGCACCGGCGGCTCCCTCGACTTCGCCTACGACGCGGCCGGGCGCGAACTGCGACGCGTCCTCGGCGGAACCCTCACCCTCACCAGCGACTGGGACGCGCGCCACCGGCTCACCGCCCGGACGCTGACCGCCGCGGAGAGCGACCGTCCGCTGCAGCGACGCCGGTGGGCCTGGCGGGCGGACGACAGACTCGTCGGCGTCACCGACCAGACAGGCGGTGCCAGGGAGTTCGATCTGGACCCGGCGGGCCGGGTCACCGCCGTCCGCGCCGAGGGCTGGAACGAGCGCTACGCCTACAACGGCGCGGGCGACCTCACCGAGGCCAGCTGGCCCACCACCGACGCCACCCGGGCGGCCGAGGGTCCGCGCGCCTACGCGGGGACGGAACTCCTCACCGCCGGCCGGGTCCGCTACGAACACGACACGGCGGGACGGGTGACTCTGCGCCAGGTCACCCGGCTGTCCCGCACGCCGGACACCTGGCGCTACCGCTGGAACGCGGAGGACCAGCTCACCGAGGTCACCACGCCGGACGGGACGGTCTGGCAGTACCGCTACGACCCGCTCGGCCGACGCAGCGCGAAGCTGCGTCTCGCCGACGACGGCGCGAGCGTCGCCGAGCGGACCGAGTTCACCTGGGACGGCGCCGTCCTGTGCGAGCAGACCACCGAGGCCGGCTACCTCCCGGGCCCCCACTCGCTCGCCTGGGACCACGACGGCTTCACCCCGCTCGCCCAGACCGAGACGATCACGGCGCAGGAACGCACCGACCGCCGCTTCTTCGCCATCGTCACGGACCTGGTGGGCACGCCGACCGAGCTGGTCGACCCGGTCACGCAGGCCGTCGCGTGGCGGGCCACCAGCACCCTGTGGGGCAACACCACCTGGCCGGCCGGAAGCGCCGGCTACACCCCGCTGCGTTTTCCCGGCCAGTACTTCGACCCCGAGAGCCGCCTCCACTACAACCTCAACCGCTACTACGACCCCGAGACCGCCCGGTACACCTCGCCCGACCCGCTCGGCCTGCTCCCCGGCCCCAACCCGAACAGCTACGTCGGCAACCCCCACACCTGGACCGACCCGCTGGGCCTCTCGCCGCACGAGGAGACGCCGAGCGAACTCTCCGACGAGGCCCGGCAAGCCATCACCAAGTACCACAACCTGATGAAGGACCCGATCGGCGAGGCCAACTCCGTACCGGGCCACAACCACTACTCCGCGGCCCGCCGGGAGGCGAACGGTGAGGTGGTGGCCCGCCGGGCCGACGGCAGGCCCTTCTCGCACATCTCCGACCTCCAGCAGGCGCGGGACGGCATGCTGGGCGTCCACAAGACCCTGACGCGGCAGCTCATGCGAGGCGGTGAGGGCATGAGCCAGGAGACCCGCGACCTGCTGTCCGGCTACGCACGCCGGAGTAACATCGCAGCGGGCCGGCTGACCAGCTTCCTCAAGCAGATCGGCCACGGTGAGACGCCCCCCTACCACGAGTGGCCGCCCGGGTCATGACGGCTCCGAGTGGCAACGCGACACCGGAGACGCCGGGATGAGTACGGACGACGACTTCGACAGCCTCCCCGAACTCCACGGGGTCTTCGCCCCCTTCGCGTCGTCGGAGCAGCTGCGGGAACGCTGGCTGAGCCCGACGGCCCGGGAGCTGCTGGCGGCCGCCCTCGAGGCGGCCCGGCGCGGCGGGCGGTGGCAGGACCAGCTGTCGGGTCTGCCGCACCTGGACGAGGTCTTCCACGAGGACGAGGCCCTGTCCGGCCGCGATCTGCGGGGAGCCCCGTTGGACGGCGAGCCGCTGGCGGGCGCGGACCTGCGGGGTGCCGACCTGTTCGGCGCCTCGCTGCGCGGGACGGACCTGCGGGGTGCCGACCTGCGGACCGCGCAGGTGGACGACGCCGACTTCAGCGGCGCCGACCTGCGCCGGGCCGACCTGACCGGCGCCACCGGCACGGCGGTCTTCCGCGGCTGCCGGTGCCAGGAGGCCAGGTTCGTCGACGCCATGCTCCGCGGCAGCGACCTCCGGGACGCGGACCTCTCCCGCACGGACCTGAGCGGGGTCAACCTCTTCGAAGCGGATCTCGGCGGGGCGGACCTCACCGATGCCGCGCTCGACGGCGCGCGGCTCCCCACCCGACCGCCCGTCGGTGCGGCAGGGTCTGCCCCGGATCTCGCGGCGGTGGCGCGTCACGGCCTCGACTTCCCGGCCGCGGCCCGCGCGGTGCTGCGGGCGCGCTGGCTGACCACCGACGGCCGCCGTTCCCTCGACGCCGCCCTCCACGCCGCCACGCACCCGGCCCGCACCGCGCGGGACGTGGCGGCGGCCCTGGCCGGTCTCGACCTGCTGGCGGCGGAAGACGGCCCCGACCTGCGGGGCGCTCCCCTGGACGGCCGCGACCTCACCGGGGCCCACCTGCGTGGCGCACTGCTCGACGGCGCCTCGGCCGTCGGGGCGGTGCTCACCGGAGCCGAGCTGACCGGGGCCCACTTCCTGGACGCGGACTTCAGCCGCGCCGACCTGCGCGACGCGGACCTCTCCCGCAGCTGGGGCCGCGCGTCCTTCGCGGGCGCCCGGCTGGAGGGCGCGCGGCTGCGTGCCTCGGAGCTCCAGGGCTGCGACTTCGACGGGGCCGCCCTGGAGGGTGCCGACCTCCGCTCCGCCACGCTGCTCTACTGCGTCCTGACGGACGAACAGCTGGCCGGGGCCGCCACCGAGGGGGCCTTCATCAGCCCCCACGGCATGCAGCCCCCGCTCCCCTGACGCTCGCCTGACGCCCCGCTACTCCTCGACCGGCAGCGCGGCGGCCCGCGCCGCGTCCGGCCCCTCGCTGAGCAGGACGGCGAAGCCGGCGTCGTCGAGGATCGCGAGCTTGAGCTGGACCGCCTTGTCGTACTTGGAACCCGGGTTGTCGCCGACGACGACGAAGTCGGTCTTCTTCGACACCGAGCCGGTGACCTTGGCCCCGCGCACCTGGAGCGCGTCCTTCGCGCCGTCGCGGGTGTGGTCCGCGAGCGTGCCGGTGACCACGACCGTCAGCCCCTCCAGCGGACGCGGGCCGGACTCCTCCTCGGCGGCCTCGTCGACGAAGCGGACGCCTGCCGCGCGCCACTTCTCGATGATCTCCCGGTGCCAGTCCTCGGCGAACCAGTCGACGACGGCCTTCGCGATGCCGGGGCCGACGCCCTCGACCACCGCGAGCTCCTCCTCGCCGGCCGAGGCGATCCGGTCGAGGTCGCGGAACTCCCGGGCCAGGGCCTGCGCCGCGACCGGGCCCACCCTGCGGATCGACAGGCTGTTCAGCACGCGCCAGAGCGGCTGCTGCTTGGCCGCCTCCAGGTGCTCCAGCAGCTGCGTCGTGGTCTTCTTCGGCTCGCCCCTGAGGTTGGCGAAGAAGGAGACGACCTTCTGCTCGCCCGTCTCGTCGTCGAGCTTCGGCATGCCCGTCTTGGGGTCGCGGACGAGCGCCCTGATCGGCAGCAGGTCCTCGACCGTCAGGTTGAACAGATCGCCCTCGTTCTCGATCGGCGGGGTGGCCGGTTCGAGCGGCTGGGTCAGCGCGACCGCCGCGACGTAGCCGAGGTGCTCGACGTCCAGCCCGCCGCGGCTGCCGAGGAAGGCGACGCGCTCGCGCAGCTGCGCCGGGCAGTGGCGGGCGTTCGGGCAGCGCAGGTCCTTGTCGCCCTCCGTCATCGGGCGCAGTTCGGTGCCGCACTCGTGGCAGTGGGTCGGCATCACGAACGGACGCTCGGTGCCGTCGCGCAGGGCGACCACGGGCCCGAGGATCTCCGGGATCACGTCGCCCGCCTTGCGGATGACGATGGTGTCGCCGAGCAGCACGCCCTTGGCCTTGACCACGTCCTGGTTGTGGAGCGTGGCGTACTGCACCATCGAGCCGGCGACCTTGACCGGCTTCTCCAGGACCGCGTAGGGCGTGGCCCGGCCGGTGCGCCCGATCCCGACCAGGATCCGGTCCAGCTTGCCGTTGACCTCCTCCGGCGGGTACTTCCAGGCGATGGCCCAGCGCGGCGCCCGGGAGGTGGAGCCGAGGCGGCCCTGGAGGGCGATCTCGTCCACCTTGATCACGACGCCGTCGATCTCGTGCTCGACGCTGTGGCGCTGCTCGCCGAAGCGCTTGATGAACTCCTTGACCTCGGCGAGAGTGCTCACCACGGCGTTGTGCTTGGCCGTCGGCAGCCCCCAGGCCCGAAGCAGCTCGTAGGCGTGCGACTGGCAGTCGATGTCGAAGCCCCGGCGGGCGCCGATGCCGTGCACGATCATGTGCAGCGGCCGCTGTGCGGTGACGGCCGGGTCCTTCTGGCGCAGCGAACCGGCGGCGGAGTTCCGCGGGTTCATGTACGGGTCCTCGCCGGCCGCAACCCTGGCGATGTTGAGGGCGTCGAAGTCCTCGATCGGGAAGTAGACCTCGCCGCGGATCTCCACCAGCTCCGGCGGGTTGTCGCCCGCGAGCCGGTGCGGGATCTCCTTGATGGTCCGCACGTTGGCGGTGATGTCGTCGCCGACGCGGCCGGTGCCGCGCGTCGCGGCGCGGACCAGCACGCCGTTCTCGTAGGTGAGGTTGACCGCGAGCCCGTCGATCTTCAGCTCGCACAGGTAGTGGAACTCCAGGCCGGCCAGGTCGCGTTCGACCCGCTCGGCCCAGGCGTCCAGCTCCTCGTCGTTGAAGGCGTTGTCCAGGCTGAGCATCCGCTCCAGGTGCTCGACCTTGGAGAAGTCGGCCGTGACGTCCCCGCCGACCATCTGCGTCGGCGAGTCCGAGGTGCGCAGCTCGGGGAACCGCTCCTCGATCCCCTCCAGCTCGCGCATGAGGAGGTCGAACTCGCCGTCGGTGATGGTCGGCGCGTCCTGGTTGTAGTACCGGTAGCGGTGTTCCTCGATCTCCTGGGCAAGCTGCGCATGCCGAACGCGGTCGTCGTCCAACGCCACGGGAACTACCCCCTATGAGACCTGAAATCCACTGGATGCGACCAGCCTCACCGACGCCGCTCGAACGGCTCCGGAGCTATTCCGGATTGTCGGCCAGGCTCTGCGCCGCGATGACGCTGTGTGACAGCGCCGTGCGGGCGAAGGCCGGGGACGCCCCCGCCAGGCCGCAGGTGGGGGTGACCACGACGGAACGCGGCAGCAGCGCGGGGGCCAGGCCCAGGCGACGCCACAACGTCCTCACACCGCTGACACTACCGGCCGGGTCTGACAATTTCCGGTCCGTGGAGGGCACGACACCGAGCATGAGGACCGTGCCGCTCTCGACCGCCTCGCCGATCGCGTCGTCGTCACGTTCCGTCAGCAGGGATGCGTCCAGAGACACCGCCGCCGCGCCCGCGCGGCGCAGCAGGGCGAGGGGGACGGAGGGCGCACAGCTGTGGACGGCGACCGGTGCGTCGACGGCGTCGATCACGCCGCGCAGCACCTCCTCCCCCACCCCGCGGTCCACGGCCCGCAGCCGCTGCCAGCCGCTGGCGGTCTTCACCTGGCCGGCCAGCACCGCCGGCAGGGACGGCTCGTCGAGCTGGAGCAGCACCTCGGCGCCCGGGATGCGGCGGCGGACCTCGGCGAGGTGGAGCCGCAGCCCCTCGGTCAGGGAGGCGGCGACGTCGCGCACCGCGCCGGGATCGGCCAGGGCCTTCTCGCCGCGCTGGAGCTCCACGGACGCGGCCAGCGTCCACGGGCCCACCGCCTGGATCTTGAGCGGGCCGGTCCACTCCTGGGTGAACTCCTCCAGCGCGTCCAGGTCCTCGCCGAGCCAGGAGTGCGCGCGGCGGGTGTCGCGGCCGGGGTGGTCGCCCAGACGCCAGCCGGAGGGCTCGACGCGGGCGTAGAGCTCGACCAGCAGGCCCAGGCTGCGGCCGATCATGTCGGCGCCCGGACCGCGCGCGGGCAGCTCGGGCAGGTGCGGGAGGGCCTCCAGCGAGCCGGTGACGGTCTTGGCCGCCTCGCGGGCGTCGGTGCCGGGCATGGAGCCGACGCCGGTCGCGCCCGGCGCGGGGAGGGTCGGGAACGCGCTCACCGGCCCGGCCGCACCGTCACGTCGGTGATCTCGGCGTCGCGCGGCAGGTCGATCGCGGTGAGCACGGCCGTCGCGACCGACTCCGGCGCGATCCAGGCGTCGGCCTCGTACGTCCGGCCCTCCTGGGCGTGCACCTTGGCCTGCATCGGGGTGGCGGTCCGGCCGGGGTAGACGGTCGTGACGCGCACGCCGTGGCCGTGCTCCTCCTCGCGCAGCGAGTCCGCGAGCGCCTTCAGGCCGAACTTGGACGCCGCGTAGACGCCCCACTCGGCGCCCGCCCGCAGGCCCGCACCGGAGTTGACGAAGACGACGTGGCCCTGCGAGACCCGGAGCGTCGGCAGCAGGAGACGGGTCAGCTCGGCCGGGGCGAGCAGGTTGACGTCGAGCGTCTCCTGCCAGACCTTCGGCGTCATGTCCCCGATCGCGCCCAGCTCCACCACGCCGGCGACGTGCAGCAGCGAGTCGATCCGGTCGGGCTGCGGCTGGTGGCCGAACGCCCAGCTGAGCCGCGCGGGCTGAGCCAGATCGCCGACCAGCGTCTGGGCGCGCGGAAAGCGCTCGCGCAGCTCCGCCGCGCGGCGCGCGTCCCGGGCCAGCAGCCACAGCTCCTCGCCGCGCTCGTCGAGCTTCGCGGCGACGGCCGCGCCGATGCCGGAACCTGCTCCGGTGATCACATGCGTTCCCATGGGTTCATCAGTACCACGCCCGGAGCCCCGTTCCGTGCGCCACCATGGTGATCATCAGGGCGGGGGCGGGCGAGGGGCGGGAAACAGTGCCGGACGAGGCCGGATCCACACAGACCGGACCGGGCAACGGCGTGACGGGCACAGGCCTCGTCGAGGAGGGCCGCGGCCACATGGTCGTGGTCGGCAACGACGCGCTGACCCAGCGCCTGGTCGGCGACCTGGCCAAGCTCTACCGGGAGCGGGTCGTGGTGGTGGTCCCCGATCCGCAGCACGAGCACGGGCCCCAACTGCTGGCCCTGCACCGGGACGCGGGCCCGATCACCGTCCTCGCGGGGCGCCGTCCGGACGAGCCGGCGCTGCGCCAGGCGGGCGTCGCCGAGGCGGACGCGCTCGCCATCGTGCTCGACGACGACCAGGCCGTCACCGCCGCCGCGTTGACCGCGCGCAGTATCAACCCGCATGTGCGCCTGGCGCTGCGGGTCCACAACACCGCCCTCGGCAAGCGGCTGCGCCGCCTCCTGGACCGTCCGGACGCGCCGACGACGGTGGCCTCCGCCTCGCAGACGGCCGCGCCCGCGCTCGTCTCCTCGGCGCTGCCCGACCAGGACCAGGTCATCGCGGTCAACAGCGGCACCTGCACGGTGGTCTCCACGGTGCTGCCCGCGGGGACGACGGAGCTGCCGCCCGGACCGGACGTGCCGATAGCGGTGCTGACCGA
The DNA here is from genome assembly GCF_041261265.1 of Streptacidiphilus sp. MAP12-33. Taxonomy (NCBI): domain Bacteria; kingdom Bacillati; phylum Actinomycetota; class Actinomycetes; order Kitasatosporales; family Streptomycetaceae; genus Streptacidiphilus; species Streptacidiphilus sp. MAP12-33. Next base: position 16,673 of record NZ_JBGCCA010000014.1, on the reverse strand, counting down.
GAACGGCGGCCTGCTGCTGCCCGATCCGGAACACTGGGTGGCACCGGCGGACGAACCGATCACCCTGGTGAGCCTGCGGCACCACCAGGAGCCGCCGACGCCGGAGGCCACCCGCGCCTGGAGCCGGATGGGCACGGTGCTGCGGTCGTTCTTCTCCCGCAAGCTCCAGGTGGCCGCCGCGGGGCTCTCCGCCGTGGTGGCCCTGCTGACGGTGCTGACCTGGCAGTTGACCGGTACCAACCTCGGCCTCTCGCTCTACCTGGTGCTGCTGGACCTCTCCTCGGCGGGCAATCCCGCCTTCGGCCAGCCGGTGGCGCGGCAGGTCCTGCAGATCATCACCATGTTCACCGGGATGCTGATCCTGGGTCTGGTCGCGGCGATCGTGCTGGACAGCGTCGGGGCGGTCCGGCCCAGCGAGAACCCGCGCCGGGTGCGGCGGACGATGAACAACCACGTCGTGCTGATCGGCATCGGCAGCGCGGGCACGGCCGTGGTCTCGCGGCTGGTGGACATGCGGCGCCCGGTGGTCGTCGTGGAGCGCAACCCCGAGGCGCGGAACCTGGCGGCGGTGCGGGCGCGCGGCGTCCCGGTCGTACTGGGCGAGTTCACCCGCGACACGGTCTGGCGCGCGGCCCGCGGCGACCGGGCCTCCGCGGTGATGGCGCTGACCAACAACGACAGCGCCAACCTCCAGGCGGTCCTGTTCGCGCGCGAGCGGCGGCCGGACGTGCCGGTCGTGCTGCGGCTGTTCGACGAGGCCTTCGCCAGGACGGTCTTCAAGGCCCTGCGTGAGGCGCACCCGAACTCGCGGACCCGCAGCCGCAGCGTCTCCTACCTGGCCGCGCCCGCGTTCGCCGCGGCGATGCTGGGCCGCCGGGTGCTGGCGGCGATCCCGGCCCGCCGGGAGATCCTGCTGCTGGCCGAGGTGACCGTGGCCGAGGGCGACGAGCTGGCCGGACGCACCGTCAAGGACGCTTTCCGGCCCGGCGACTGGCGGGTCGTCGCGGTGCGGCAGCGCGGCCAGCACGCGGACTGGAACCCCGCACCCACCCGGCACCTGCGCGACGACGACCGGGTGATCGTCGTGGCCACCCGCGCCGGCCTCGGCCGCCTCCTCCGCCGCGCGGACGCCCCGCAGGCCGCCGGGCGACTACCGGCCCAGAGCGGCCCGCACCCCGAGGCGAGCCCGTCGGAGCTGCCCGGCTGAGCCGGCACGGCGAGCGGCCGTCTCCCGGGCCACCGCCGCCCACCCTCCGGGCCGATCCCGGCGGAGCCGGTGGCACCGCCCCACGCAGGCGGCCCGGCAGAACCGGTGGCACCGCCCCACGCAGGCGGCCCGCCAGAACCGGTGGCACCGCCCCACGCAGGCGGCCCGGCAGAACCGGTGACGCCCCCCACGCAGGCGGCCCGGCAGAACCGGTGGCACCGGCCGGGACGGTCAGGCCGGCGCGGCCGCGTCGGCCGGGGTGCCGGCCTCGTCCGCGCCCTCCGCGTAGCGCAGCGCCGTGGCGCCGTCGGGGGCGAAGCGCACCAGCTCGTCCAGGGGGCGGGGCAGGAAGCCCTCCCGCTCCATCCGGCGCAGCTGGGTGCGCATGCCGTCGTAGAAGCCCTCGGTGTCGAGCAGCACGACGGGCTTGTCGTGCAGGCCGTGCTTCTTCAGCTCCAGCACCTCGGTGACCTCGTCCAGCGTGCCCAGCCCGCCGACCAGGACGACGATCGCATCCGCGCGGGCCAGCAGCTGCGCCTTGCGCTCGGCGAGGTCCGCGGTGGTGACCAGCTCGTCCGCGCCGGAGTACGCCTTGTGGCGCAGCAGCTCGACGGAGATGCCGACCAGCTTCGCGCCCGCCGCCTTGGCCTCGTCGGCGACGACGCCCATCAGTCCGGCGTCGGAGCCGCCCCAGACCAGGGTGTGGCCGCGCTCGCCCAACTGCCGGGCGAACTCCCGGGCGGGAGCCTGGTAGCGCTCGTCGAGGGCGAAGGCGGAGCAGAAGACGGTGATGTTCATGCGGTGGGTCCCCCCGGTCGGTCAGGCGTGGCTGGTGGCGCGCTCGGCCCCGGTTCGTTCGGCCCCGGCGCGCTCGGCCCCGGCTCGTTCGGTCTGCGCGATGGTCGCCGAGCCGACGACGCGGGTGTCGTCGTACAGCACGACGGCCTGCCCCGGCGCGATGCCGCGCAGCGGCTCGTCCAGGACGACGCGCAGCCCGCCGTCCGCGGCGACCTCCGCCGTGACCGGCACCTGCTCGCCGTGCGCGCGGATCTGCGCGAGGTAGCGCCCCGTACCGACGGGCGGCTCGGCGCCGCACCAGCGCGGCTTGACGCCGGTCAGCGCGGTCACGTCCAGCGCCTCGGCGGGGCCGACGGTGACGCGGTTGTCGACCGGCGAGATGTCCAGCACGTAGCGCGGCTTGCCGTCCGCGGCCGGGTGCCCGATGCGCAGGCCCTTGCGCTGCCCGATGGTGAAGCCGTAGGCGCCCGTGTGCTCGCCGAGGACGGTGCCGTGGGCGTCCACGATCTCGCCGGGCGCGGCGCCCAGGCGCTGCGCCAGGAAACCCTGGGTGTCGCCGTCGGCGATGAAGCAGATGTCGTGGCTGTCCGGCTTCTTGGCCACCGCCAGGCCCCGGCGCTCGGCCTCGACCCGGACCTGCTCCTTGGCGGTGTCCCCGAGCGGGAACATCGCGTGCGCGAGCTGCTCGGCGTCCAGGACCCCGAGCACGTAGGACTGGTCCTTGGCCGGGTCCACGGCCCGGTGCAGCTCGCGGCCGCGGGTGGGGTGGTCGACGATCCGGGCGTAGTGGCCGGTGCAGACGGCGTCGAAGCCGAGGGCCACGGCCTTGTCGAGCAGCGCGGCGAACTTGATCTTCTCGTTGCAGCGCAGGCACGGGTTGGGCGTCCGTCCGGCCGCGTACTCGGCGACGAAGTCGTCGATCACGTCCTCACGGAACCGCTCGGCGAGGTCCCAGACGTAGAAGGGGATCCCCAGCACGTCCGCCGCGCGGCGCGCGTCCCGGGAGTCCTCCAGCGTGCAGCAGCCGCGGGCGCCGGTGCGGAAGCTCTGCGGGTTGCTCGCCAGCGCGAGGTGCACACCGGTGACCTCGTGCCCTTGTTCCACCGCCCGCGCGGCGGCGACGGCGGAGTCCACGCCGCCGGACATGGCCGCGAGCACGCGCAGCCGGCCGCCGGGCAGCACGGAGGAGTCGGGAGCGGGGGCGCCGGGGAAGTCAGACATAGTGCCTACCAGAATACGGGCCGCCCCCGTCGGCCTCGGCGGGCCCCGGGCTCGTAGGGTTCCGGGCTCGTAGGGTCTCGGGCTCGTAGGGTTCCGGGCGCGGAAGGCCGCCTGAGTCGTTCCGCTCAGTTTCCCCGCCGATCCCGTGAGTAACTTTCCCGATAGTGCGCGGGCGTGGATCTCACTAGGCTCACGGGTGGCCTGTGGTGGACGAGTGAGGACGGACGCGGTGATCGAAGCGGCGCTGAGGGAGATCGCCCCGGGCCGGTACGACCGGTACGAGGAGTTGCTGCACGCCGTCGCCCAGGGCCGGCTCTGGATGCTGCTGTGGCACGGCGTGGCCGGCGACCCGGACGCCCAGTACGGGAACCTGGAGGTCGGCGGCTACGGGTACGCGCCCTGTGTGACCTCCGAGGAGCAGCTGGCCGCCAGCGGGTGGGCCCGGCAGCACCAGGTCGTCACCGGCGCGGAGGTGGCCGCGGCGCTGTACCGCGAGCGCTGGGGGCTGTGGCTCAACCCGCACCAGCCCGGTGGCGGCGTCGGCATCCCCTGGGCGGACCTGCGCCGGATCGCCGGGGGCCTGGACCGCCTCCCGGCGGGGCCGCTGGGCATCTCGCCGGTGGACCAGCCTCCGGCGTCCGTTCCCGGGTACGTGGGCGAGCCCGCGGCGTCGGCGGCGTTCTACCGCGCGCTCGTGCGGGGGGCCAGGGAGAACCAGGCGGTCCGTTCGCTGCGGCGGGCCTGGGTCGCCCCGGCCTACGGGGAGCCGCGGCTGACCATAGGCCTGGATCTGGACGACACCTCGGACGCGTCCGTCGTCGCGACCCAGCAGATGATGTTCGAGGCCGTTGCCTCCGCTCCGGACGGCCTGGCCGTCTCCAGCGTCACCATGGCCGACCCGTACGACCCCGTCGCGATGTGGCTCTGGTCCCGGGTCCCGGCGTTCTACAGCCGCGAGCACCAGCCCGCCTGAACGCGGACACGCGAAAGCCCGAAGGGCCGTCCCACGGCACGGTGGGACGGCCCTTCGGGCTTCTCCTCGCGGAGGCTACGGCCGGGTCACTTGGCCGAAGCCGGCGCCGACGGAGTCTCCTCCGGAGCGACGACCTGCTTCACCTCGGGGAAGTGGCAGGCAGCCTGGTGGCCGGCGGCCGAGCCGAGCAGCTGGACCAGCGGCGGCTCCTCCGAGGCGCAGATGTCCTGCGCCTTCCAGCAGCGGGTCCGGAACCGGCAACCCGACGGCGGGTTGATCGGGCTCGGGACGTCGCCGGTCAGGCGGATCCGCTCGCGGTTCGACGCACCGTCCGGGTCCACCTCCGGCACCGCGGAGAGCAGCGCGTGGGTGTAGGGGTGCTGCGGGCGGGAGTACAGCGTCTCGCGGTCCGCGATCTCCACGATCTTGCCGAGGTACATGACCGCGACGCGCTCGGAGAAGTGCCGCACGACGGCGAGGTCGTGGGCGATGAAGAGGAACGCCAGACCGAACTCGCGCTGCAGGTCCTGGAGCAGGTTGACGACCTGCGCCTGGATCGACACGTCGAGGGCCGAGACGGGCTCGTCGGCGACGATCAGCTTCGGCTTGAGCGCGAGGGCCCGGGCGATGCCGATGCGCTGACGCTGACCGCCGGAGAACTCGTTCGGGTAGCGGTTGTAGTGCTCGGGGTTGAGACCGACGATCTCCAGCAGCTCCTGGGCCCGCTTCTTGTGGCCCTGCTCCGGGTTGATCCCGTTGAGCTTCATCGGGGTCTCGATGATCGTGCCGACCGTGTGCCTCGGGTTCAGCGAGGAGTACGGGTCCTGGAAGATCATCTGCAGGTTCTGCCGGGCCGTCCTCATCGAGGAGACCTTCTTGTGCGTGATGTCCTCGCCGTCGAAGCGGACGGTGCCGCCGGTCGGCTCCAGCAGGCGGGTGACCGCGCGGCCGGTGGTCGACTTGCCACAGCCCGACTCGCCGACCAGGCCGAGCGACTCGCCCGGCTTGACGCCGAAGCTGACGCCGTCGACGGCCCGGACCGCGCCGATCTGACGCTGGAAGACGATGCCCTGACGGATCGGGAAGTGGACCTGCAGGTCCTGGACCTCGAGCAGGTTCTCGCCCGAGGTCGGCTGCTCCTCGGTCTGCTGGGCCGGGATGCTCTTGGTGGTGCTCATGCCCTTCTCCGTTTCGTCCGCCGCTCCCGCGCGGGCCGTCACTTGGTGCCTCGCGCGGTGGCGCTGCGGATCCCGGCCTTGGCGTCACCGGTCAGGTGGCAGGCCGCAATGTGCTTGTCGCTGCCCAGGACCGGCAGCAGCTCCGGCCGGTCGACCGTGCAACGGCCGTCCGGGACCTGGTCCTTGAACGAGCAACGCGGGTTGAACGCGCAGCCCGAGGGCAGGTTGATCAGGCTCGGCGGCGCGCCCTGGATCGGGTTGAGCCGCTCGTTGACATCGCCGCCCAGGTGCGGCATCGACTGCAGCAGGCCCCAGGTGTACGGGTGCTCGGGGGACTTGAGCACGTCGTGCACCGAGCCGTACTCGATGCGCCGGCCACCGTACATGACCAGGATGTCGTCGGAGATCTCCGCGACGACGCCCAGGTCGTGGGTGATGATGATGACCGCGGAGCCGAACTCCTCCTGAAGGTCCCGGATCAGGTCCAGGATCTGGGCCTGCACGGTCACGTCGAGCGCGGTGGTCGGCTCGTCGGCGATCAGCAGCTCGGGGTCGCACACCAGCGACATGGCGATCATGGCGCGCTGGCGCATACCGCCGGAGAACTGGTGCGGGTAGTCCTTGGCACGACGCTCGGGCTGCGGGATGCCGACACGCTTGAGCATCTCGACCGCGCGCTCGTTCGCCTCCTTCTTCGACGCCTTGTGGTGCACCCGGTACGCCTCGGCGATCTGGGCACCGACGCTGAAGAAGGGGTGCAGGGCCGACAGCGGGTCCTGGAAGATCATGGAGACCTTCTGGCCGCGCAGGGCGCGCATCTGCGCCTCGGACATGCCGACGAGTTCCTCGCCGTCCAGCCAGACCTCACCGGACACCTTCGCCCGGGTGCCCTTGTGGAGACCGAGCAGCGAGAGCGAGGTGACGGACTTGCCCGAGCCGGACTCGCCGACGATGCCCAGCGTCTGGCCCTTCTCCAGGGAGAAGGAGACGCCGTCGACCGACTTGACGAGGCCGTCCTCGGTGGGGAAGTGGACACGCAGGTCCCGGACCTCCAGGAAGGAGGACGGCGGATTGACGCCCACGGGCTGCGGCGAGAGTTCGATGGCCACGGGTACTTCCTAAGTCGACGGGGGGTCGGGATCACCGACCCGCGCCGGATGGTTCTGGACCTGAGCGGGGATCAGGCGTAGCGGACGCGGGGGTCGATGATGCCGTAGAGGACGTCGACGACGACGTTGGCGAGAACCACGGCGGTGGCGGCGAAGAGGCTGGTGGCCATGATCACCGGCAGGTCGACGTCCTGCACCGACTGCACGGCCAGCTGGCCGATGCCGGGGATGCCGAACGCGGTCTCGGTGATGATCGCGGAGCCACCGATCAGGGTGCCGAAGTCCATCCCGAAGATGGTGACGATCGGCGTGATCGCGGAGCGCAGGGTGTGCTTGAGGATGACCGTGCGCCGGCCGAGGCCCTTGGCCCGGGCGGTGCGGATGTAGTCCTCACCCATGACCTCCAGCGAGGTCGAGCGGGTCAGTCGCGTGTAGTAGGCCATCGAGCCGATGACCAGCGCGGTCCACGGCAGGATCAGGCCCTGGAACCAGGCGACCGGGTCGTCGGTGATGTTGGTGTAGCCGGGAGCCGGCAGCCACTGCCACTTGTCGACGACGAAGAACTGGAGGATCAGGGCGCTGAAGTAGATCGGCAGGGAGATGCCGAAGAGCGCGAAGCCCACGGCCACCTTGTCGACCAGCTTGCCCTTGCGGACCGCGGCGGTCAGGCCGAGGGCCACACCGACGACCAGGAAGACCAGGGCGGCGCCGAGCGCCAGCGACAGGTCGGCCGGGAAGCGGCCCCAGATCGTGTCCCAGACGTTGGAGTCGTCGTGGAACGAGATGCCCAGGCACGGCGCCGGGCAGTGGACCGCGTTGCCGCCGTCGCCGAAGGTCCGGCCGTGGAAGAAGCCCCACACGTAGTTGCCGTACTGGACGAAGATGTTCTGGTCCAGGCCGAGCGAGTGGTGGATCGCCGCGATGCGGTCCGGCGTACAGGCCTTGCCACAGGCGAGGACCGCGGGGTCGCTCGGCAGGGCGAAGAAGATGAGGAAGGTGACGAGGCTGACCACCGCGATAACGGTGAGGGCGCTCAGCAGGCGTCGAATCAGATAACGAGTCATGTGGTGCTGGGACCGGGACGAACCTGGTCCGCCTCCCTCTCGCTGTGGGCCGGCGGGTGTGGACCTGCGCGCGGGGTGACGATACGGACGGTGTACCCCCGGCTAGGGCAGGCGGTTTGTGGCCGCCTGCCCTAGCCGGATGGTGGAGATTACTTCTTGATGTAGACGTGGGCCAGGTTCATCTCGGCCAGCACGGTGTCATCGGTGAGGCCACCGACCTTCGAGCCCTGGAGCTCGTTGAAGGTCATGTAGACCAGCGGGACGACGGCCGCGTCGTTCTGCAGCAGCGAGACGTCGAGGGCGCCCCACTCCTGGTTGGCCGTCGAGGCGTCCGGCTCCTGCGCGGCCTTGTCCATGGCGGCCTCGGCCGTCTTGTCGTTCAGCTGCGAGAAGACCTGGTTGCCCTGGGGGATGATCTGGCGACCGTCGAACAGCGGCGGGATGATGGTCGAGGCGTTCGGCCAGTCGGCGATCCAGTCGGCCCAGATCATGTCGTACTTGTTGGACGTGTTGCCCACGTTGTTGAAGTACGAGCCACGGTCGATCTGCTGGATGTTGACCGTGATGCCGATCTGCGCGAGCGAGTCGCGGATCGCGTCGCCCACCTTGACCTGGGTCGGCGTGGCCTCGATCGCCAGCGACAGGGTCAGCTTGGAGACGCCGGCCTGGGCCATGAGGGCCTTGGCCTTGGCGACGTCACCGGCCGGGTCCGTGCCGTACGGGGCGGCGGACGCCTGGCGGCCGTCGGTGCCCGGGGGCAGGAAGACGGTGGCGTACTGACCGTAGGCGGAACCACCGAAGGCGCCACGGACGGTCTGCTTGTTGATCGCCCACTCGATGGCCTGGCGGACCTGGAGGCTCTTCACCGTGGTGGTGTTGAGGGCCAGGTAGTTGGTGCCCGGCGCGGCGATGGCGTGCCAACGCGACTTCAGGGTCGGGTCCTGCGAGAACGGCGTCAGGTCGGTGCCCGCGATCGGGTCCTCGATGATCGCGTGCTGCGCGTCGCCGACGTCGGCCTTCATCAGCTGGTCGATGGCGGCCATGTCCTGGCCCATCTTGACGTCGATCTCGTCGACGTTCTGGTCACGCAGCGGGTCGACCGCCTTGGTCCACTGCGGGTTGCGAACGAGGATGAGCTCCTTGTTCTTGGTGTAGGACTTGAGCTCGTACGGGCCGTCCGACCAGACGTTGGTGTCGTAGGTGGCACCGGTGTCGTGCGCCTTCGGCACCGCGGAGAACGTCTCCATGGCGGTGGCCTCGTTGAAGTCCGAGACCGGCACGCTCAGGTTGAAGACGACGGTGCTGGCGTCCGGGGTCTGGATGGAGGCCAGGTCGCCGGACTTGGTCGGGCCCTTGTAGCCCTTGCCGCCGACGAGCCACTGCGAGGCGTACTGCGGGCCACCGGACAGGTCCGGGTCGAAGGAGCGCTCGACACCGTACTTGACGTCCTGGGCGGTGACGGCGGTGCCGTCCTGCCACTTGACACCCGGGCGGATGTGGAACGTCCAGGTCTTGGCGCCGTTGCTCGAGGTGCCGGTGTCGGTGGCGAGGTCACCGACGAGCTTCGGAGCACCGGTCGGGTTGCTGGCGTCCTGCTGCCAACCGGTCAGCGAGCGGTAGATCTCGCGACCGATGTTCTGACCCTGCGTGGTGTACGTGCGCTGCGGGTCGATGTGGTCGAAGTCGCTGGGCGCGTAGTAGACCAGCGTGCCGCCCTTGCTCACCTGGTCGGCGGAGCCGGCAGAGGAGCCGCCCTTGGAGCCGCCGCAAGCCGTGGCGCCCATCGCGACGGAGATGGCGATGGCCGTGAGGCCTATCGCGCGCTTGTTGCGCATCATTGTTTTCTAGTCTCCTTGAGAGAACTGATGGATCAGCCAGCGACCTGCCCCCGCCCGAGGGCGGGGAGCAACTCGTGGTGGTTCAGGCGCGGTTGGCCCGCGGGTCCAGAGCGTCGCGCACGCCGTCACCCAACAGGTTCAGCGAGAGGACGGCCAGCAGCAGTGCCACACCCGGCACGACCATGTAGGTCGGGTCGTAGAGGTAGTACTGGGTCGCGGCGTCGAGCATCGAACCGAGGTCCGGGTTCGGCGGGACGACACCCACGCCCAGGTAGGAGAGCGCGGCCTCGGTGGCGATGTTGGTCGGCACCGCGAGGGCGAAGGAGATCAGGATCGGCGCCCAGAGGTTCGGCAGCAGCTGCTTGAAGAGCATGTGCTTCCAGCCGGCGCCCATGATCCGGGCGGCGTCGACGAACTCGCGCTCACGCAGGGAGAGCACCTGACCGCGGACGAGGCGCGCGGTGTAGGCCCAGGCGAACAGCGCGATGATCACGATGATCGAGCCGAGCTGGAGCGTCTCGCTGGTGCCGCCGTGCGTGTCGGTCGAGAACGCGTTCGTCAGCACCGGGGTGAGCGCGATGATGAAGAGCAGCTGCGGGAAGGCCAGCATGACGTTCATGACCCAGTTGAGGGCGGTGTCGATCTTGCCACCGAAGTAGCCCGAGGCCAGACCCACGACGACGCCGAGCAGCGTCGACAGCGAGGCGGCGATCAGGGCCACGATCAGCGAGGTCCGCAGGCCGTACACCAGACGCGAGAAGACGTCGTAACCGGTGCCGGGCTCGACACCGAGCCAGTGGCTGCCGCTGATCCCGCCGAACGAGCCGAGCGGGAAGTTGCCGTTGTCCGGGTTGATCCCCTTGAGGTCCGGGGTCGCCGGGCCCCACCCCTCGATGCCCGAGAGCACCGGGGCCAGAGCGGCCGTGAGGATGAAAAGGATCGCGACCACCAGGGCAACCATGGACGCCCGGTCTCGCCGGAGGCGCAGGAACGCCATCCTCGAGGGGGACCGTCCGACGATCTCCGTGGCGGCCGGGGTCGCGGCGGTGTCTGCGGTTGCAGTGGTCACCTCGGCCTCCAAGACAGTCGAGTCACCGGTGGTCCCGGTCGAGTGGGGTTGCTGAGTCATCGTGCGGACATCCCCGGAAGTTGGTTCATGTGTTCATGTCGCTGCGCGGTGAGGGGACTCTATGCAAACCGTTTTTCAGGGCTCAAGGCTTCACCTTCACATGAGACCAGAATGAGATCATGCAAGATCCATAAAGCGACCCTTATGTCCGAATTGATCTGATAGGGGCATGTGTAGGGTCGCGCCCCGAGCCGTATTTGATCATTCATCAGCCCGAATTGACCGGGATATCCGCCACCCTGCCCGGGGGTGCATTTTGCCTTTCCTTGACCTGCTGTCTGAAATGCGAGACATGGGGCCGCATGGGCGGTTGGCGCACCTGGCACGGGTGCTGTTGAAGAGGTCTATGCAGACTCGCGCACTCTGAGAGGCGACCCTCCGCACCGCAAACCAGGCAATACCCGGTAGAAAAGGTGCGTGACCTCGCAGATCTTCAGTCCCGGCGTCGAGCAGGTGCTCGACCTCGCCGGCATCTTCGTCTTCGCTCTCTCCGGCGGCCTCCTGGCCATCCGGAAGAACTTCGACGTCTTCGGCATCGCGGTGCTGGCCGAGGCGACGGCCCTGGGCGGCGGTGTCCTGCGCGACGTGCTGATCGGCGCGATCCCCCCGGCCGCCTTCACCAACCTCGGCTACTTCCTCACCCCACTGGTGGCGACCGCCGTCGTCTTCTTCCTCCACCCCGAGGTGGCCAGGATCAACCGCACCGTGCAGGCCCTGGACGCGCTGGGCCTCGGCCTGTTCTGCGTGACCGGCACGGCCAAGGCCCACGACTACGGGCTGGCGGTGATCCCCTCGATCGCCCTCGGCATGCTCACCGCCGTCGGCGGCGGCGTGATCCGCGACGTGCTGGCCATGGAAACGCCGTCCCTGCTGCGCTGGGACCGCTCGCTCTACGCCGTCCCGGCCCTGGTGGGCGCGACCCTCACGGCGATCCTGATCGCGGTGAACGGGCTCGGCGCGGTCACCGGCAGCGCCGCCGCGCTGTTCGCCTTCGGCTTCCGGATGCTCGCGATCCACTACAACTGGCAGGCGCCGCGGGCCTGGCACCGCGGCAGCTCGAACGCCGGCGAGCACTGACCGGCGGCCCGGGCCGACCGGCGCGCCTCGCGGTCAGGCGGTCGCGCCGCCGCCGTACTCGCGGGAGATGGCCTCGGCGGTGGCGCGCAGGTCGGGCAGCAGCCGCCGCAGCGCGCTGAGCGGGGCCACCACCGTCGCGGTCGAGATCGAGCAGGCCGCGATCACCCGGCCGTCGATGCCGTGGATCGGCACGGCCACGCAGTTCACGCTCTCCTCGTACTCGCCCCGGTCCATCGCCCAGCCCTGCTCGCGCACCGACTCCACCTCGGCCAGCAGCGCCTCCGGCGTGCGCAGCGTGCGCGGGGTGTACCCCGGCAGCTCCAGGCGCCGCACCAGCTCCGCGCGGTGCGGCGCGGACAGCCCGGCCAGCAGCACCTTGCCCACCGCCGTCGCCCCGAGCGGCGCGCGCTTGCCGATGCGCGAGTACATCCGCACGGGATAGCGGCTTTCCAACTTGTCCACATACGTGGCCTCGCCGTCCTCATAGACGGCGAGGTGGACGGTGTGTCCGCAGGCGTCGTTGAGCGCGGCGAGATGGGGGGCGGCGACCCCGCGCACGTCGATGCTCTCCAGGGCCAGCTGGGCGAGGGAGAAGAGACGTCCCCCGAGCCGGTAGCGGTAGTCCGCCTGCCGGTGCACGAAGCCGTGCTGCTCCAGCGTGCGCAGCAGCCGCAGCGCGGTGGACTTGTGGACCCCGAGCAGCGCCGCGGCCTGTTCCAGCGAGACGGGTCCGTCGGCCAGCGAGGCGAGCACGGTGAGTGCCCGGTCCACCGACTGCGACATGTCCCACCAGCCCCGATCCGCTGCGGTCCGGCGATCCCGGCATCCTGCGATCGCAGGATGCCGGGATCATAAGGAGCGGCGGCGGGGCCCGCAACGGCTGTCCACGCCCACCCGACTAGACTTGCCCCGCCATGCCGTATCTCGACCACGCCGCCACGACTCCGATGCTGCCGGAGGCGGTCCAGGCGATGACCACGCAGCTGAGCCTCGTCGGCAACGCCTCCTCCCTGCACTCCGCGGGCCGGCGCGCCCGCCGCGTGGTGGAGGAGTCACGCGAGCAGCTGGCCGCCGTCCTCGGCGCACGCCCCAGCGAGATCGTGTTGACCGGCGGCGGCACCGAGTCGGACAACCTCGCCGTCAAGGGCCTGTTCTGGGCCCGCCGCGACGCGGACCCGGCGCGCCGCCGCATCCTGTGCAGCCCCGTGGAGCACCACGCCGTCCTCGACGCGGTGCTCTGGCTGGAGCGGCACGAGGGCGCGGTCGTCGAGTGGCTGCCGGTCGACGCGCTCGGCCGGGTCCACCCCGAGGCGCTGCGCGCGGCCGTCACGACGAACCCGTCGGACGTCGCCCTGGTCACCGTGATGTGGGCCAACAACGAGGTCGGCACGATCCAGCCGATCCACGAACTCGCGGCGGTGGCGCATGAGTTCGGCATCCCCATGCACGCCGACGCGGTCCAGGCCTTCGGGCAGCTGCCGCTCTCCTTCGAGGAGTCCGGCCTCGACGCGATGACGGTGACCGGCCACAAGATCGGCGGCCCCTACGGCGTCGGCGCGCTGGTCCTCTCGCGTTCCGCGGCCCCCGTCCCGCTGCTGCACGGCGGCGGGCAGGAGCGGGACGTCCGCTCCGGGACGCTGGACGTCCCGGCGACGGCCGGCTTCGCGGCGGCCGCCGCGGTGGCCGACGAGCGACGCCCGCGCTACGCCGCCGAGCTCGGCGCGCTGCGGGACCAACTCGTCGCGACCGTCCGCGCGGCGGTCCCGGACGCGATCCTCAACGGCGACCCGGATCCGGCCGGACGCCTGGCCGCGAACGCGCACTTCTCCTTCCCGGGCTGCGAGGGCGACGCGCTGCTGATGCTGCTCGATGCCCGGGGCATCGAGTGCTCGACCGGCTCCGCGTGCTCGGCGGGCGTGCCGCAGCCGAGCCACGTCCTGCTCGCGATGGGCGCGGAGCCCGCGCTGGCGCGCGCCTCCCTCCGCTTCTCCCTGGGCCACACCTCCACCGAGGCGGACGTCAAGGCCCTCGCCGACGCCATCGCCCCCGTCGTCTCCCGCGCCCGCGCGGCCGGCTCGACCCAGCGCCGGTAGGCGCTCAGGCGGCGTAGCCGCCAGGGGCGCGAGGCTCTGCTCGATGAACTGCGTGCGCGACAAGCCACCCGGTGCGGTCAGGTCCCGAGCGGACAGGGCCATCCGCCTGGGGTGGGTTGCTCGCGCAGTTCCTCGCGCCCCTGAAGGCGGCTGCGCCGCCTCAGCGTGCGAAGAAGGGGGCCACCGTGGTGAGCATCCAGCGGGCCGTGGGGTCGTCCGAGACGGCGTCGAGGAGGACCAGGGAGACCTCGAACGCCTGCGGGACCGCGCCCAGCGCGCGCCCGAGCGCCAGGCCGACGGCCTGGTGGTCCACGGCCTCGTAGCGGGCCAGCTGCACACCCACGAAGAGCTTGACCGGATCGCTCTCCACCTGCACGAACGCCCGCCGGGCCGTCAGCACCACCGGCAGCGCGGCGAGCTCGCCCGCCGCCGCGGCCAGGTACTCGAAGGGCTCCTCGTGCGGCTCCGGCTCCCAGGCCGTCGTCCGGACGCCCTCCTCCGCGGGGTCCCCGCACAGGTCGGGGATGCCGGCCGCCGGTACCGGCATGCCGACCGCGCCCTCGGGGTTGACCGCGAGGCCGACGCCCTGCGGGAGACCACGGGCCAGCTCCTTGACCGGGGCGATCGCGTACGGCATCTGCGGACCGGCGACGGCGCGCAGCTGCGTCTCGGAGCTGAAGACCGGCACGAACGGCTGGCCCGCCAGCTCCGTGGTGGGCAGGTCGAGGGTGACCCCGTCCCGCGTCGGACCGGCCGGCATCGGCACCCAGACGTGGCTGCGGCCGAGTACCTCCATCACCCGGGGCGTCGCGCCCGGGTCGCCGACGGACGCCGCCAGCGCCAGCTCCAGCTCGTTCTCGGGCCAGCCCCCCGCCGGCCAGTGCTGCTGCACGGTCCCTCCTGTTCGCCACAGCCACGGCGCCATGCCATGATGAGCCCGACCACAATCGCATATCGGCCGATCGAACCCGCGCGGGAGAGCTCGGAGACACCCTCACGGGTGTCCACCGGCGCCGAAGGAGCAAGTCCTCCCCCGAATCTCTCAGGCACCACACCGCACGGGCGAGGCATCTCTGGAAAGCGACCGGTCTCTTGGTTCGAGACCAGGTCCACCCACGGTGCAAGCCGCGCTCCGCGCTCACGCGCGCCGCCGCGGTGAAGCTCTCAGGTTGCAGCGACAGACGGGGAGGCTCCCTGCCGCAGCATGCCCTGATCGCTAGGAGATCACCGATGTCTCTCCGCCTCACCGCGCTGGACACCGTCCACCGCGCCCTCGGCGCCACCATGACCGACTTCGCCGGCTGGGACATGCCGCTCCGCTACGGCAGCGAGCGCGAGGAGCACAACGCCGTCCGCACCAAGGCGGGCCTGTTCGACCTCTCGCACATGGGCGAGATCACCGTCACCGGCCCGCAGGCGGGCGAGATGCTGGACCACGCGCTGGTCGGCTTCGTCTCCGCGCTGGCCGTGCACAAGGCCCGCTACACGATGATCTGCGCCGCCGACGGCGGCATCCTGGACGACCTGATCGTCTACCGGGTCGGCGAGGACGAGTTCATGGTCGTCGCCAACGCCTCCAACGCGCAGCTGGTGCTCGACGAGCTGACCGCCCGGGTCGAGGGCTTCGACGCCACCGTGCGCGACGACCGCGACGCCTACGCGCTGATCGCCGTGCAGGGCCCCGACTCCCCCGCGATCCTCGGCTCGCTGACCGACGCCGACCTGCCGGGCCTGAAGTACTACACCTGTCTGCCCGCCACCGTCGCCGGCCGCCCGGCGCTGCTCGCCCGGACGGGCTACACCGGCGAGGACGGCTTCGAGCTGTTCGTCGCGCCGGCCGACGCCGAGGCGATCTGGCAGGCGCTGACCGAGGCCGGCACGTCCTACGGCCTGATCCCCTGCGGTCTCTCCTGCCGCGACACGCTGCGCCTGGAGGCGGGCATGCCGCTGTACGGGCACGAGCTGAACACCTCGCTGACCCCGTTCGACGCGGGCCTCGGCCGCGTGGTCCGGTTCGACAAGACCACCAACGGCGGCGAGTTCGTCGGCCGTACCGCGCTGGAGAAGGCCGCCGAGCAGGCCGCCGCCACCCCGCCGCGCGTGCTGGTCGGCCTGGTCTCCCCCGGCCGCCGCGTGCCGCGTGCGGAGATGAACGTGGTCGACGCCGAGGGCACCGTGATCGGCTCGATCACCTCCGGCGCTCCCTCTCCGACGCTGGGCAAGCCGATCGCGATGGCCTACGTCGACGCCACCTACGCCACGCCGGGCGCGAGCGTCGCCGTGGACGTGCGCGGCACGCACGAGCCGGTCGAGGTCGTCGCACTGCCGTTCTACAAGCGCGCCCGCTGACCGCTCTCCGAGCGCGCCCCCGCAGCAGCGGGTGTCTCACCTCGTAAGACTTGCCGTGGGGTCAACGACCCCCGTTTCGCCGTACCCACACCTCTCCGGGAGAATCGCGTCATGAGCAACCCCCAGAACCTCACGTACAGCAAGGAGCACGAGTGGCTGACGGCCGTCGAGGACGGCGTGGCCACCATCGGCATCACCGCCTTCGCGGCCGACGCGCTGGGTGACGTCGTCTACGTGGACCTCCCCGAGGTCGGCCGGACCATCACCGCGGGCGAGACCGTCGGTGAGCTGGAGTCGACCAAGTCCGTGAGCGACCTCTACACCCCCGCCTCCGGCGAGGTCGTCGAGGTCAACCAGGCGGTCATCGACGACCCGGCCCTGGTCAACTCCTCTCCGTTCGAGGACGGGTGGCTGTTCAAGCTGCGTCTGGCGGGCGAGCCCGAGGGCCTGCTCTCCGCCGACGAGTACTCCGCCCAGTTCGGCGGCTGACGACCGACCTCCGACCCGAGGGATTCCCCAACGCCATGACTGTCCTGAACCAGTCCCTGCACAGCCTCGACCCCGAGGTCGCCGCCGCGGTGGACGCCGAGCTGCACCGCCAGCAGTCGACCCTGGAGATGATCGCCTCCGAGAACTT
>NZ_JBGCCA010000013.1:0-181609 GCF_041261265.1 Streptacidiphilus sp. MAP12-33 | reverse complement strand
ACGCCGCAGCTCAGCGGGGTAAGGGGAGGGACGTGCCATGACTCAATCCTCTCAGAGAATCGAGTCTCCATTCGAACCGGTGCGGTTCAGGATGCCACATCCGCTGCGTCTCGATATGCCGGCCCTCGGGGACAAGTTCGTGCCGCTTGGCGTACTCGATCACCCGCCGCCGATCCTTGACGACCTCGTCGGTGACGTCGTGAATCACGATCTGCCGCTCCTCGACGAGCCGCGCGACAAGGGCCTTGGCCTCCGCGAGCCGCGCCGCGGAAGACTTGGGAACCAATGCTCCCGCAGACGCCACGCGAGGCCGCGCCGCGGCCCGGATTGCCTTCGGCTGCCGTCTTCCCGGTGCCGCCGCTGTCGGCACCTGCGTGCTCATCTCGTTCGGCGTGGCTGCGACCGGATCGGCGCCCCCGCTGGCCTCCGGAGAGGGATGGTCAGGATGCCGGCCGTGTTCGAGATAGAAACGCCCGGCATCAGTCATCTCCGGCACCCACCGGCCACCGCGCCGGTCCACCGTGATCAAGCCACGATTCCGCAGCGCGTACCCTGTGGTCCGCTCCCGCGCCTGCACCTCACCGGCCCCACCCGCAGCAATACGACGGAGCAGTACCAACTGGATCTCATTCAACGGATCCCAACGATGCATACCCAGCAGCAGACACCCCCACCGAACGGCTCCGCGCCCTTTTCAGGCAACCCGCCCCGCACCACGAGCCTCATGCCACCATGCCCGCGAGATCCCCGCCCGGCATCCGGTCCCGCCACCGACCCAAGCCCGGCGACCCGCGCCCCACCTTGACGGCAGTCGGCCGGCCTCAGAAGACTCAGGCCGTCACCAGGCCGTCACGGCACCACGTACAGTCCGGTATGTACCGGTATGTACCGGTATCAACAGGGAGAATGGTCCAGCTGTGAAAGTGCCCCATGACCTGCGCAAACGCTACTTCTCGGCCCTGCCCGCCGGAGGTGATCAGTGAACTTCCAGTTCACACAACAACGGGCGTACCGAATCCGGAACGGCCGGCTCGCCGGACAGGTCAAGGACATGGCCTACCAGGGCACCACCACCGACTTCTGGGGCTCCCTGGTCGCGCTGGGCGGACCCCAGACCTATGTCCTCGGAGGGGCTTTCAACTGCGGAAAGGCCCAACCGGGGCAGGTAGCGGCGGTCTCCCACGGCTGCCCGTCGGCGCTGTTCCGCGACGTCAACGTCCTCAACACCGCCCAGGAGTCCGACCGCTCCTGAGGCAAGATCAGGCAGAAGTGCCGGCTGTTCAGGTCTGCAAGATGTTCACCGAACAGACGGCATAGCGGATCCGGCCGGAAACCCTTGCAGGCCAGTTCGCACTAGGGTCCGGCCGCCCACGACCGGGAGCGGCCGGACCCTCGAAACCGTCACCGGACCGGCACCACTGCACGCCGTTTGAGCCGTAACCGCAGCCGCAGGCAATCGACCCGAGCGAGTAGACGGCATCCGGAGCGTTTCAGGTTGCCCTGTTTACGACTTGGGGGCACCAGCGACCGTTCGTCGCGTCCCGCCGCCCCAGGCCCGAGTGCGGAAAGCGTTTCAGGTTCGGTTGCCTCTACCGAACCTGAAACGGTTCAGGTCATGCCGCCGTGCCCTCGGGAGCCCTTGAGGACGAGCCCGCCCCTGCGAAGTCCGGCGTCATTGTGGCTGCCGACAATCCCATCCGAGCAGTTCAGGCGGCATGTCGGTACTCGTGGATGACCCCAGCGTCCGGTCCAGGAGTTCATGGCGACAAGTCTGCACCCCAGCGCTCCATGATGGAGTTCATGCGCGGCATCCGAACTCCGGTGAGCACAAACTGGATGCCGGCGACGGCAATGATCTTGTCGAACAGAGCTGGGTACTTCGAGTCGCGATCCCGGATCAGGTACCTGACGGTGGCTCCGGCGTCCTCCAGATCCATGACGAGGTTCCTGGCGACCTGGGTAACCCAGGTCGCGGTGGGGTGCGCGGTGGTGCCGAGGATCCGGACGCGCCGCGTGGCGTGCTCGATGACTGCGAGGATGCACTGGCGTTGGCCGGTCAGGGTGACGGTCTCGATGAAGTCGCAGGCCAGCAGAGCGTCGGCCTGAGTGCGCAGGAAGTCGGCCCAGGTAGTCGCCCGGCAGTCCGGCGCGGGGTCGATGCCCTCGCCCCTGAGGATCTCCCACACCGTCGAAGCGGCGACCTTGATGCCGAGGGCGGCGAGTTCGCCGTGGACTCTTCGCTAGCCCCAGGACGGGTTCTCTCGCACGAGACGCAGGATCAAGAGCCGGATCGAGCGGACTGTAGGCGGGCGCCCAGGCCGCTTCGGCCGACAGGTACGCGCGTGGCTCTGCCGCATGAGATCACGGTGCCAGCGAAGCACCGTATCCGGGCGAACCAGCAGCCGCAGCCGGCTCAGGAACTCCCGGGGCAGCGGCACCATCAGAACGGCGAGGAACGCACGGTCCTCCGGAGCCAACGTCACTCTGTCCCCACCGAGCTGCCGCTCCAGGACGGCGATCTGGTGGCGCAGAACGAGGACCTCCGCGTCCTTCTCGCGGTCGCTCATCGGCAGCAACCGCACAGCGGCGAAGGCATGGGAGACAGCCAGATAGGCAAGGCGCATCAGCACAGGTGATCATCTTGCCGCAACTCCCACCAGTCCCTGAGCAGGGCGATGACATTCTCGGCAGGCGGAGTGTCCACCATCAGGGCGAAGGCCCAGCATGCAATTGTCGATGACCCATTGAAGTGTGAACACGCGTAATGCAGTCTGGCGTCTTCTCTCCAGGGAAGCTGACGCGGTTCACAGCCCTGGCCACCAGCCCGACACCGACTTGTCCTAACTTGAGCTTGCTCCGCTTTGACGGACACCCTTGGTGTGGTGGTCAGGCCGCGAGGACGTTCTCGTAGCTGGCGGGACTGCGGTAGCCGAGGCTGCTGTGCAGCCTGCGTATGTTGTACCAGCCCTCGATCCACTCGAAGATCGCGGAGTGGACAGCCGCCCGGCTCGGCCACGTTCGGTCGCCGATCAGCTCCCGTTTCAGGGTGGCGAAGAACGACTCGGCGAGCGCGTTGTCCCAGCACTGCCCAGTCCGGCCGACCGGCAGGCTGACGCCGAAGTCGCGTGCCAGAGAGGCGAATTCACGACTGGTGTACTGGCAGCCGCGATCCGTATGGAAGATCACCGGGCCCGATGGGCGGCGGGTCCGGCAGGCTGCTCGCAGGGCATCGGCGACCAGTTCGGTCCGCAGATGGTCGGCGGTGGCCCAGCCGACGACGCGACGCGAGGCGATGTCGATGACCGTGGCCAGGTAGAGCCAGCCCTCCTCGGTCGGGATGTATGTGATGTCGCCGCACCAGCGCGCGTCGAGGGCGGTCGGATCGGGCCGGAAGTCGCGCAGGACCAGGTCCGGCCGGGTGGCCGCTTGCGGGTCCGGGATCGTGGTGCGGTGGCGCCGGCGGCGGTGCCGCCCCTCAAGGCCTGCCTGGCGCATCAAGCCGGCGACCCGGCGTCGTCCGCACCGGTCGCCGCTCTGCTGGAGCTGGGCGTGGACGCGTGGGGCTCCGTAGCTTCCCCTGGAGTTCGCGTGGATCTCGGTGATCTTCGAGGTCAGCTCGGTGTCGCGGGCGGCGCGGGGACCGGGCTGGCCGTTGCGGCGGGTGTAGAAGGCGGCACGGGAGACCTGGAGCAGTTCACACGCGCGTTTGACGTTGTGACCTGCCTGCTTCTCCGCCTCGATGAACGGGTGGACCGTCACCGGGTCTCCTGCGCGAAGAAAGCCGTGGCCCGCTTGAGGATGTCCACGTCCTCGCGCAGGCGGCGGTTCTCCCGCCGCAGCCGGGCCAGTTCTTCGCGTTCGTCGCTGGTCAGGCCGTCCCGTTCGCCGGCGTTGGCTTCGGCCTGACGGATCCAGTCGCGCACCGCGGTCTCGGTCAGGTCGAAGTCCTTCGCGACCTGTCCGACGGACCGGTCGCCGCGCTGGCACAGGTCGACGATCTCGGCCTTGAACTCCGGTGTGAACGAGCGCCTGGGCCTCGGCTTCTTCTTCCCCATGATGGACATCATCCTTCCGGGGCCGAAGCCCTGATCAGGAGTGTCCGTCAAAGCGGATCAAGCCCAACTGACCCTGCAGCTGACCCCAGTTCCCGACCAGGCTCTCCAGTAGCGAGGCACTATCCATGGCGGGCTTCAAACTGTGGAGAACCTGCGCCAGCCTAAGCGCCACTTCCACAGATTCACCCGGTGCTAGCACAAGTCGCTCCATGACATCTTGCGCTGTGACTGGAAGCAACCGACCGGTCTCTGCAAGAAGAGCCTGCTCCATGTGGCGGGTAGTGGCCGCATCAAGGTCGGTATTCGCGGGGATGAGGGAGAGAGCCTCTGCCCAGCGTTTGCTGTAGCGATCACGAATCTGATTGAGATTCAGACCTTCGCATCCCAAATCGCCAGCTGCCCTCTGCAGTTCGCCAAGATAGTTGACCACGACATCGGTGCGGCTGAGCCGGTCTCTCCACATGTTCGACAAGGTCCCGCTGTCCGGGTGGCCTTCGATAGCCCGGGCAACGTCGATGGCCAGTTGCAGGCAACGCAAGGCCGACTCGAGCAGTGCCTCCAGGCAGCGCTCCCATTGGTCGTCGCCAGGGACGCGAGAACCACAGGCATCCTTGAACCATGCGTAGCAGGTATCACGGGTACTGCGGTCGCGCGTGTTACTGGGGTCAAGGTTATGGGCGAAAAACGTCCGCAGCCGGCCGAGAACGTGCCTGAACTGCTCCGCCTCAACGGGGTCCACCTGCACCCTGAGTGCCTGGCCAAGCAGGTACTTCATGCTCGCCTTCCACGCCTCTTCCAGCCATGAGCTGAGCCAGATTGTGGTGGTAACGAAACCGTGCTGCGGGCTGGACAGAACCGGGCGCGGCGCTGTGACCGGGTCCCCCACGGGACATGAAGTCAGAGCGTCACACAACATCTCCAACTCGTTTTTTCGCCGGTCGAGTTCGGAGAGGGTGGCAAGCAGTACCGGTCGTGCAGAGGCAATCATTTCCGCCCCCGTCGTGCCATGGTCGAAGGAAGCGGAACGCCGAGACTCGAGGTGACGGTGGGCCCCCTCCGTCCTCCTGGGCTGCGCGCGGGCTCAAGGATCGGCCCGCGAAGATTGAAGGCCACATGGGAATCCGGCAAAGCCAACCCAACCCCAGGGTCGGAGATCGCAAAATCATGCGTCTGAAAAGCCACTTCTCGCCCGAGCTCTTCCACCCAACACCTGCCCTTGCGCTGGTCCGCGTCCAACTGGCGGATGACCGGGTGGAACTTCAGCGGGCTACCCGAAGAATCGCTGGCCATGTACATGGATACGACCCTTCGACGAAACGTGAGCGACTGCTGCTCAGCCGTTCGGAACGCATCATAAGCAGCATTGACAAGCCCGAGATGAAAGAGCGAAAGAGCTCGCATGAACTCAACCCGCATAAGGGACAGCTCGTCCGCAGCCCTCAGCCGGTCGGCGAGATCCCGGCACTCAAGCCAGTCCTCGCGAGTGAGCGGCAGCGTGAGCCGTTCTCCGCCCATGAACCGGTGTCCCGTCTTCGCGAGCCAGAACAGATCCACCAGCAATCGCAGGCAGCGTCGATCGTTCATCGCGGCATCATGTGACTTCAAGTGCGTCAACGCCGCTTGGACGCCTGCCAGTACTGGTGCGTTACGCAGCAGCCCGCTCATCCGGAGCGCGTATAGATAGGCAGCGAGTGGCTCATCATGTTTCGCCAACTCCTGAAGCCGTTCGTCGGCAACCTTGTCATCACGCGCGAGGGCAGCAAGGTCGGCGAAGCGCGCATTATATTTGGCTTCCTGCTTCTCGCTGAGGTCAGCCACATCGAATAGCAACAGCCTGGAGATGCACTCAGAGAGCATTACGGTGGCTTCATGTTCGGGAAGCACATTCTTCTCGAGCACATCGATGGTGACCCAGCAAAGTACGTCCATTGGGTAGTACTTATCCGCTGATACTCGCATCGTGTCCGAGGTGACGCGCTGTACGCGATCAACGAGCCCGTTGACAAGATCCACCGGCAGCGGCGATGGAACCGAACCGTCCGGTCCGCTGCGCAGCAGCTCGTACAGCTTCGAGCCCGCGACGCTCGCCTGCTCCACCAGCAGGTTGGCGCGCAGTCCAGGGCGGGGCGATGGCGGCAACGTGGCCAGCGCCTCCTCGACTACTTGCTCGGCGCGTTCCAGGATCTGAGCTCGTTCGTTCGCATCGGAAAGTTGCCTACGCTGAGCGTACTTGACCCATTTGCGGCACAGGTTCGTTTCCAACAGTGCAAGTCGCTGGTTCGGTACGACGCTCGCACGGTTGGCGTGGGAGATCGCGTCTGCGATTCGAAGGAAATGCGGCGCGAAGCGGCCTTCCTGTTCTCCTTGTGGACCAATGCGATTGAGAAGGTCCACCGCAAACTGCACCTCGCCCCCGCCGGAGAGCGTACTGTCCGGCCTTACCTCCGAGAGTAGTTCTGCGAGTGCCTTGATCTCGGACTCCTCGCTGGTCCGCTCGGCTGTGACCAGGATCTGCGCTTCGAGCTCGTTGCGCGCAGATAGCAGGTAATTGCCACCGCGGTCCTCCTGCCAGCGGATGAGATCGACCTTGCCCAGCAACTGGGGCAGGTTACGGACACCGTCGCGTCCCACGACGCGCAGAGCGAGTTCGAGGGGAACGGACTGTCCGTGCCGCGATGCCACAAGCACCACATTGACCAGACGCTCGTATGGCCCCTGGTATGGAGACGCGCCAGCGCTCTCCCCTATGTCCCGCAGGGCCGAAGTCAGGCTGTCGACCAGGCCGGCCCTCGCAAGTGCTGCGGCCATCGCGCTCGGCGGAGAGTAAGTGGACGACGTACGTACCGCAGCAGCCAACGCCGTTTCAGTGTGCCTCAGCTCAAGCACCAGGCCCCCGCTAACCGCCCCTCTGCTCTCCGGAAGGAGACGATAGAGGGCGGAGAGAAAGGTATTGTCCTTCTGGATCAGGGGCCGGTCCCTGTCCGAAATGGTGATCCCCAGGGATTCGAGGTGCTGGGCGAAGCGCGCCATTTCCCCGCTAACCAGCGACGCGGGCGCCTCAACAACCTGTCGGGTCCTGCGCTCGTTGCTGCGATAGCAACTTCCGACCAGCACGGCCTTACGGCCACGAGCGTCGAGGTATTTCGCCAGCCGGAAGTACTCGTCTGGATCAACCATCCCGTCCCACACCAGCAAGGTGGTTTTGATGGACGTGTTCTCAACCCATTCGCAGAATGAGTCGATCGCCTCAAAAGATGGCCGGATAGCCCGCCGAGGTACGTGCAGGACCGCATGCTGGCCCTCACGCGCGACCGAGTAGGCGAGCGAGGCCAAGGCAATCGTTTTTCCACTGCCCGTCTGCCCTTCGAGCAGCAATGGACGTTCTAGCAGACCACGACTTGTCAACGCTGTGTCCACACGGTCGCGCAGGTCCGCCTCGTAGTCCCTACGAAACGCCAGTCCGCTGCTGATCGCTGACCAGATATTGGAAGACTCCGTCGCTCCAAGGAACTCCCGGAACCGGAGGTATCGCAGCTCCTGCGACTGGACAGGCGGAGCCGCGAGCAAGTTCGCATCGATCGGTTGTCCGAATGGGGTGACAGCATCCCAAATACCCCGGGGGACCTCGTGGAATTCACGGCCGTGCCTGATCCGGTGACCGCCGGAATCGAAGCGCTGAAGGTCCGTCAGCCGCCCGCGTCGCCGGGCCTCCTCGACGTAGCTTGCAAAGTCTTCCGCGTGAGCGACCAGCGTGCCCTCGGCGATCGCTGCGGCGAGGAATTCGTCATCGAGCTCGGCGGAGCCAACTGAGAACAGATGCGCCTGACCATGCCCCAGACGAGAGAGGACTCCGTACAGGTCCTCAGAGTCGAACCAGTCGTCGGCCCCCCACGCCTCGATGACCAGAACGCCCCGCGGCGTGATGAGCTCGTCCGGGAGGCGCTGCGCGAGAGCCCTGGCCTCCACCTTGCGCGCGCCGAGCCCAAGCCGACCGGTCGGCGGCTGGTTCTCTGGAGGTTGGTCGGCGCCCCCGAAGAGAAGAACGGCCTGGACCTGATTCGTACTCCTCGGCGTGGAGGGCCGGAAGCTCGAGGCCGCTACCGGCTGGACCTGTCGCCAGTCGTTTCGAAGTGCCCGGAGGAACAGGGAATCGACCGCGGTACCGAACACCCCGTTCCACGGCAGGTCGAGCACTACATTGAGCCAGGCTGGTGCAGTCAGTTCGGCGGCAGCCCTGGCCAGAGTGGCGAGCACCGCCTCGCGCGTGTCATCGCGAACCTTACTCAAGAGCGAGTACAGATCCGGTGCGTAGGCAAGGTTCTCCACTGACCGCGAGACCGGTCCGACCAGCGGATCCTCACCGCTCTCCAGACGCAGGTACTTCTGGCCCAGGAGGAGGAAGCTCGGTCCTTGTTCGAGGCGGCTGATCAGATCCTCGTATTGAGCTGTCATCGTTCTCCTCGCAGGTCACGCTGAAGAGCGCCCATCATAGTGGCTGACAGACTGTCATGCCTGCCCTGGATCTTCTCGCCTGCACGCTGCACAATCTCTTCATCCACCGCTTATGGGGCCAGGTTGAGGCTTCGGTCCGGGACTACGTCGGTCACAGCTCGGG
This sequence comes from Streptacidiphilus sp. MAP12-33, assembly GCF_041261265.1. Lineage (NCBI taxonomy): Bacteria > Bacillati > Actinomycetota > Actinomycetes > Kitasatosporales > Streptomycetaceae > Streptacidiphilus > Streptacidiphilus sp. MAP12-33. Next base: position 172,939 of record NZ_JBGCCA010000013.1, on the reverse strand, counting down.
GCGACGGTGGCAGACGTACTCCTGGGCCCTCGTCTCCTCCTTCCTGTCACGGCGGGGACGGTGGATCAGGCCATCGGGGCGGTGGGTCGGTGGCTGATGTCACCGCCGGCCTACGACACTTCCGCCGCTCGGTCGGGGAATTCAAGCGAAGCGGGGAATTGATCAGCAGCCGAGCGGGGCTGACAAAATCAGACGGGTGCGGCTCTGCTCGAGAGGCAGTGATCATGCCCGCGCAAGGCCGCCGCTCAGGCGGACAGCGTGGACCCGATCCGATGCCGTCGCACCGGCCCGCGCCTTGACGAAAGCCGACCGACCTCAGAAGACTCAGGCCGTCAGCAGGCTGTCACGACACCACGTACAGTCCGAAATGCACCGGAATCGACAGGGAGAATGGTCCAGCTGTGAACAGCGTCAAGCCCCACGAGCTGGTCGAGCGCGCCCTGGAACTGTCCCGCGCGGACGGCTGCGTCGTCATCGCCGACGAGGAGTCGACGGCCAACCTGCGCTGGGCCGGCAACAGCCTCACCACCAACGGTGTCACCCGCGGCCGCACCCTGACCGTCGTCGCCACCGTCGACGGCCAGGAGGGAACCGCCTCGGGCGTGGTCTCCCGCGAGGCGGTGACCCGCGACGACCTGGCGGAGCTGGTCCGCGCCGCCGAGGAGGCCGCCCGGGCGGCGGGTCCGGCGGAGGACGCGCAGCCGCTGCTCGCGCCCACCGGTCCGGCCTCCGCCGACTTCACCGAGGCCCCGGCGGAGACCACCGCCGAGGTCTACGCGGCGTTCGCCCCGGCACTCGGCGAGGCCCTCGCGCGCGCCCGCAAGAGCGGCCGGCTGCTCTACGGCTTCGCCAACCACATGGTCACCTCGACCTATCTGGGCACCTCCACCGGCGTCCGGCTCCGCCACGACCAGCCGACCGGCACGCTGGAACTGAACGCCAAGACCGCCGACCTCTCCGCCTCCGCCTGGGCGGGCGCGGCCACCCGCGACTTCCGGGACGTGGACGTGGAGGTGCTGGAGGCGCAGCTCACCCAGCGCCTGGCCTGGGCCGAGCGCAGGATCGACCTGCCGGCCGGCCGCTACGAGACGCTGCTGCCGCCCTCCGCGCTGGCCGACCTGATGATCTACATGACCTGGTCGGCGGGTGGCCGCGACGCCAAGGAGGGCCGCACGGTCTTCTCCAGGCCGGGCGGACAGACCCGCCTCGGCGAGAAGCTGGCGCAGCTGCCGCTGACGCTGCGCAGCGACCCGGCCTACCCGGGCCTGGAGGCCGCGCCCTTCGCCGTCGCGCACGCCTCCGGCGGCGACAGCTCCGTCTTCGACAACGGCCTGCCGCTGGCCCCGACGGACCTGCTCCGCGAGGGCGAGCTGACCAACCTGCTGACCACCCGTCACTCGGCGGGCCTGACCGGCCTGCCGGTGCGCCCGGCCATCGACAACCTGATCTTCGAGGGCGCCGAGCCGCAGAGCGGCGCGACGCTGGAGGAGATGGTGGCCCGGACGGAACGCGGCCTGCTGTTGACGTGCCTGTGGTACATCCGCGAGGTGGATCCGGCGACACTGCTGTTGACCGGCCTCACCCGGGACGGGGTCTACCTCGTCGAGAACGGCGAGGTGAAGGGCGCGGTGAACAACTTCCGGTTCAACGAGTCCCCCGTCGACCTGCTCGGCCGGATCACCGAGGTCGGCCGGACCGAGCGGTGCCTGCCGCGCGAGTGGGGCGACTGGTTCACCCGGGCCGCGATGCCGCCGGTGCGGGTGCGGGACTTCCACATGAGCTCCGTGAGCCAGGCGTCGTAGAAGTGAGTCGTGTCGCGGGCACCCCCCTCTCCTCGGGCGGGTGCCCGCGGCGTACGGTGGTCCCAGGGGACGGGCCCCACCAGGGACACAGGGGCGGTGCGGCAGGATGGGCAAGGCGAAGGCGGTCCGGATCACCGGCGCGCGGACCGGCCTGACCGAGGACGTGCGGGGGCGGCAGCGCCGCTACATGTTCGCCATGGTGGTGCGCACCGTCTGCGTGATACTCGCCGTCGTGCTGTGGCAGGAGTCGCGGATCGCGGCGATCGTCGCCCTCGTCGGCGGCACGCTCATCCCCTACTTCGCCGTCGTCTTCGCCAACGCCGGCCGCGAGGGCGCGCCGAAGGTCCCGGAGTCGTTCTCCATCGACTACGTGCCGCCGCCCGCGCTCGGTCCCGGAGCGGACGCCAGGGCGGACGCGACGCGGGAGCAGCAGTCCTAAGAGAGCCTCAAGGCAGCCTCAAGTACTTTCGCCGGATCGGTGGCCACCGGCACATGCCTTCGTGCCATACTGCTCACGCGCTCCGCATCCCCCGTCGGAGCGACGGACCGATGCCGGGCGGCTCCCCCCGTGGCTGCCCGGCATCGCCATGAGGCGGCATAGGCTGCTGCTCATGAACACCGAAGCACCCGAAACCGCCATCTGCTCGGCCAAGGGCTGCCGCGCCGCCGCCGTCTGGGTACTGGCCTGGAACAACCCCAAGCTGCACACCCCCGAGCGCCGCAAGACCTGGCTCGCCTGCGACGAGCACAAGGAGCACCTGGCCCAGTTCCTGGACCTGCGCGGTTTCCTCAAGGACGTCGTGACGCTCGAGAGCTGGCAGTCTGCCGATCAGCGTGAGGGCGAGGCGCGGGCAGGCTGACGGCGACCGCCGGCGTGAGCCGCTCCGGCCGCCGGCGCAGCAGCCGCCACGCCAGCAGCCCGAGCGTGGCCGTCCCGACGAGCACGTACGCGTTGCCGAGCAGCATCTGTACCGGGTTCCAGCTCAGCTCGCGCCGCTCGCCCATGGGGACCACGAACAGCGACCAGCCGGTGAAGACCACGGCCAGCCCGGCGAGCAGCAGCCTCGGCTCGCGCGCGGGGGTACGCAGCACCTGACGGACCAGCAGGGCAGCCAGCGGCACCACGAGGACCCAGTGGTGACTCCACGATATGGGGCTCGCCAGCGCCGCCGCACACGCCGTCACCAGCAGCGCGCCCAGCGCCTCGCCCCGCGCGTGCAGCCGGCGGGCGACGAGCAGCGCGGCCACCACGCAGACGGCCCCCGCCACGGCGGCCACGCCGAAGGCCCAGCCCGCCTGACCGGACAGGCGCTGGAGCAGACCGTTCAGCGACTGGTTGCCGCCCCAGGCGTTCCCGGTGGCGTCGTCACCGCCCAGCATGCCGCCGGTGAGGTAGCTGACGGTGTCGGCCGGAAGCAGCAGCGCACCGACGAGGTTGAGCCCCACGAACGTGCCGACCGCCCGCAGCGCGTCGGCCCTGCGGCCGGTGACGAGCAGGTGCGCGACGAACAGCAGCGGCGTCAGCTTGACCGCCGCGGCGAGCCCGATCAGGGTCCCGCCCCAGCGGGTCCGCGGCAGCAGCAGGACATCGACCATCACCAGCGCGAGCAGCAGCAGGTTGACCTGCCCGAGCGAGAAGGTGCGCCACACGGGCTCCAGCGCGAACGCGCCGAGGAAGGTCAGCGCGGCGGCGGGCGTCCAGGCGACGGTCCGGCCTCCGGGCCGGTAGGTCCCCTGCACGCCGGTCCTGACGACGAACCCGAGGGTCAGCGCGGACGCCACCGCCATCACGCCCCAGGCGAGCTGCAGCGGAAAGAGCGTCAGCGGCGTGAAGAGCAGGGCCGCCACGGGCGGGTAGGTGAAGGGCAGCTGCCGCACCTGCGACCAGTCCGGGAGCGTCGCCAGCGGCTCGTACAGCGGCTTGCCGTGCAGCACGGCCCAGGCCCCGGCCCGGTACACCGCGTCGTCGAACCCCATCGGCCACCCCAGCACCCAGCCGGTGACCGCGGTCACCGCGAGCAGCACCGAGGCGGTGGCGGCGGGACGGCGAACCAGCACGTTCCGGCTCTCGTGCGGCATACGGGCTTCCCCCTGGGCTCGAATGGCACCGGCCACTCTATGCCCTGCCCCTTCGCGAAATCGCACGACCGTTCACTTCTGCGCACGGGCCAGGTTGCACCACCCGGGGGCACGAGGCTCTGAAGGCTGCGCCGCCTACCCGCCGATGGCGGACATCGGGCGGGCGGGCTGGTGGAAGGCCGGGGCGTCGATGCCCGCGGGCGCGTCCGTGCCGGCGGCGGCCTTCTTGCCCCACATCGCCTTGCGCCACAGCTCCGCGATCTCCGCGTCGCTGCCGCCGCCGCGCAGCGCGCCGCGCAGGTCCGTCTCCTGCGTCGCGAAGAGGCAGTCGCGGATCTGGCCGTCGGCGGTGAGCCGGGTACGGTCGCAGGCGCGGCAGAACGGGCGGGTGACCGAGGCGATGACGCCGACCCGCGCCGGGCCGCCGTCGACGAGCCAGCGTTCGGCCGGAGCCGCGCCGCGCGCCGCGCCGGGCTCGGGGGTGAGGGTGAACCGCTCGCCCAGGCGCGCGAGGATCTCCTCGGCGGTGACCATGTTGGCGCGGACCCAGCCGTGCTGGGCGTCCAGCGGCATCTGCTCGATGAAGCGCAGCTCGTAGCCCCGCTCCAGCGACCAGGCCAGCAGGTCCGCCGCCTCGTGGTCGTTGACGCCGCGCATCAGCACCGTGTTCAGCTTGACCGGCCGCAGCCCGGCCGCGTGCGCGGCCTCGATCCCGGCCAGCACGTCGGCGAACCGGTCGCGGCGGCTCAGCGTGCGGAAGGTCTCCGGATCGAGCGTGTCGAGGGAGACGTTGACCCGGTCCAGCCCGGCCCCGGCCAGCGCGGACGCCGTCCGCGCGAGGCCGATGCCGTTCGTCGTGAGGGACAGCTCGGGCCGCGGGGTGAGCGCCGCGCACTGCGCGACGATGCCCACCAGGCCGGGCCGCAGCAGCGGCTCGCCGCCGGTGAAGCGGACCTCGCGCACGCCCAGGTCGGTGACCGCGATCCGGACCAGCCGGACGATCTCCTCGTCGCTGAGCAGGGAGTCCTTGGCCAGCCACTGCATACCCTCCTCGGGCATGCAGTACGTGCAGCGCAGGTTGCACCGGTCGGTCAGCGAGACGCGCAGGTCCACCGCGCGACGCCCGAAGGTGTCGAGCAGGCCTGTCTCCGCCGTGGTCACGTTGCGCTCCGCCTTCCGGTTGCCTCTCCGCACCAGCCTAGTGCGCCGCCCGGACAGTCCGGGCCCGGCGACCACGCCATGGACGTTCCGGAGTGTCCATGTCGTGCTTCTCACCAGCGGGGCCTATTCCGGGCTTTGTTTGGATCTTGCAAGCATGGGACCCATGGCAACCACACCTGCCCCACTCGACGGCGTGCTCGTGGCCGACTTCAGCCGCGTGCTGGCCGGTCCTCTCGCCGCGGCGACCCTCGCCGACCTGGGCGCGACCGTGGTCAAGGTCGAACGGCCCGGCGCCGGCGACGACACTCGCTCCTGGGGGCCGCCGTTCGTCGACGGGACCGCCGCCTACTTCGACTGCGCCAACCGTTCCAAGCAGGGGATCACTCTCGACCTGGGCGATCCGGCCGACGCCGCGCTGGCCCGCGAGCTCGCCGCCCGCGCCGACATCCTGATCGAGAACTTCAGGCCCGGCTCGCTCGCCCGCTACGGCCTGGACCAGGCCGCGGCGCTGGCGGCCAACCCGGGCCTGGTCTACTGCTCGATCACCGGCTTCGGCACCGGCAGCCCGCTGCCGGGCTACGACTTCGTGATCCAGGCCATGGGCGGCCTGATGAGCATCACCGGCGAGCGCGACGGCGAGCCGCACAAGGTCGGCGTCGCGCTGGTGGACGTGCTGACGGCCAAGGACGCGGTGGCCGCGATCCTCGCCGCGCTGCGCCACCGTGACCGCACCGGTCAGGGCCAGCACGTCGAGGTGAACCTCTTCGCCAGCCTGCTCGGCTCGCTCGCCAACCAGGCCTCCTCCTACCTGGCCACCGGCCGCGCCCCGGGCCGGATGGGCAACCAGCACCCCAGCATCGCCCCCTACGAGACGCTGCACTGCGGTTCGGACGTCGGCGGCGCGGCCGAGCTCCTCGCCGTGGCCTGCGGCAACGACGGGCAGTTCCGCGCGCTGGCCAAGACCCTCGGCGTGCCCGGCCTGGCCGAGGACCCGCGCTGGGCCACCAACGGCGAGCGGGTGCGCAACCGCGCCGAGCTCGTGGTCGTGCTGGAGGCGGCGCTCGCCGCGCACGGCGCGGCCGAGTGGCAGGCCCGGCTGACCGAGGCGGGCGTCCCGTGCGGGCCGGTCAACGATCTGGCGGGCGCCTTCGCGCTCGCCGCCGAGCTGGGCCTGGACCCGGTGGCGCAGGTGGGCCAGGACCGGGTGCCGCAGGTGCGCAGCCCGCTGACGCTCACCGCCACGCCGGTCCGGCCGCCCGTCGCCCCGCCGCGTCTGGGCGAGCACAATGACGCCGTGCGCGCCTGGCTGGCCGCGCCCGCCGACACGCCTGTCCCCGACACCGCAGCTCTCCCCGACACCGCAGCCTCCGCGACCGAGCCTGAGAAGGAATGACCATGAGCCCCGCACTCGACCCCCGTGACCCGCTCGGTTTCGACGACCTGCTGAGCGAGGAGGACCTCGCGGTCCGCGACACCGTGCGCGCCTGGTGCGCGGACCGGGTCCTGCCGCACATCGCCGACTGGTACGAGGCGGGCGAGCTGCCGACCGTCCGCGAGCTGGCGCGCGAACTCGGCTCGATCGGCGCGCTGGGCATGCACCTGCACGGCTACGGCTGCGCCGGCGCGACCGCCGTCCAGTACGGCCTGGCCTGTCTGGAGCTGGAGGCCGCCGACTCCGGCCTGCGCTCCCTGGTCTCCGTCCAGGGCTCCCTGGCGATGTACGCCATCTACCGCTGGGGCTCGGAGGAGCAGAAGCAGCAGTGGCTGCCGGGCATGGCGGCGGGCGAGATCATCGGCTGCTTCGGCCTGACCGAGCCCGACCACGGCTCCGACCCGGCCTCGATGCGCACCAACGCCAAGCGCGACGGGGACGACTGGATCCTCAACGGCCGCAAGATGTGGATCACCAACGGCTCCGTGGCCGGGGTCGCCGTGGTCTGGGCGCAGACCGAGGAGGGCATCCGGGGCTTCGTCGTCCCGACCGACGCCCCCGGCTTCTCGGCGCCGGAGATCAAGCACAAGGGTTCGCTGCGCGCCTCGGTCACGTCCGAGCTGGTCCTGGACGACGTGCGGCTGCCCGCCGACGCCGTCCTCCCCGAGGTCCGCGGCCTGAAGGGCCCGCTGTCCTGCCTGAACCAGGCCCGCTACGGGATCGTCTGGGGCGCGCTCGGCGCGGCCCGCTCCTGCCTGGAGACCGCCCGCGAGTACAGCATCACCCGCGAGCAGTTCGGCAAGCCGCTCGGCGGCTTCCAGCTCACCCAGGCCAAGCTCGCCGACATGTCGCTGGAGCTCAACAAGGGCCTGCTGCTCGCCTGGCACCTGGGCAACCGGATGGACAACGGGACGCTGCGCCCGGAGCAGGTCAGCTACGGCAAGCTCAACAACGTCCGCGAGTCCATCGAGATCGCCCGGAAGTCCCGGACCATCCTGGGCGCCAACGGCATCAGCTTCGAGTACCCGATCATGCGGCACGCCAACAACCTGGAGTCGGTGCTCACCTACGAGGGCACCGTGGAGATGCACCAGCTCGTCATCGGCAAGGTGCTGACCGGCCAGGACGCCTTCCGGTAACCGGTGTCGGCCCCTCCTCTCCCCAGGCCGGAGGAGGGGCCCTACCATCGCCGCGTGGACACGACGACCTATCGCATCCCCCGTGCCCAGCGCCGGAAGTTCCTGCGGTGGGGGCTGGGTCTCTGGCTGCCCGCCCTCGCCTGCCTCGCCGCCGTGCACTGGCCGATCGGCCGGGTGGGCTTGGCCTTCTTCGTCGTCCTCGCACTGGTCGTGGACCTCACCTACCTGAACATCGCGCTCGGCCGGACCCTCGTCTCCGCGCACGGCATCGCGTCCCTGCGGCCGCTGGCCAGGAGGTCCTGGAGGTGGAACGAGATCGCCTCGGTCGAGGTGGACGTCGCCACCTACAGCAAGGGCGCACCCATCTCCCACGTGGCCGTCCGGACGACCGGGGGCCGCAAGCGGCGCCTGGCGGTGCCCTACTCGACCGACGGCCTCGCTGACGACACCTTCCAGCAGACGGCCGACGACATCATCGCGGCCTGGCGGTCCCGGCGACGGGCGTACTGATCCGGGCCTGCGCGACGGATTCCCGCCCTGCGGCTGGTCTGGATACCGACAGACCCGTCCAGCCGTAGGAGCAGACCATGACCGCCACCCCCGCACCCGCCACCCCCGCACCCGCCACCGCCGTCGTCACCGGAGCGGGACGCGGCTTCGGCCGCGCCGTCGCCGCCGCGCTCGTCGCCGAGGGGCATCGCGTCCTCGGCATCGCCCGGACCCGGGCCGATCTGGAGGCCGTCCGGGACGAGCTCGGCGCCGGCTTCGTGCCCGTCGTCGGGGACGCCACCGACGAGGCGCTCGCCGAGCGGCTCGTGCGCGAGGAACGTCCCGCCCTGCTCGTGCTCAACGCCGGAGCCCGGCCGCTCCTCGCGGCGCTGCACGAGCAGAGCTGGGAGAGCTTCGCCGTCAACTGGAACACCGACACCCGTCAGGCCTTCGCCTGGACCCGCGCGGCGCTGCGCGCGCCGCTGGTGCCCGGGAGCGTCGTCGTGGAGATGTCGAGCGGAGCCGCACTGAAGGGCTCGCCGCTCAGCGGTGGCTACGCGGGCGCCAACGCGGCGATCCGCACCATCGGCGACTACGCCGCCCAGGAGTCGGCACGGGCGGGGCTCGGGATCCGGTTCGTCACCCTGCTGCCGCAGCTCACCCCGACGGGCGTCGGCGCGGAGGCCGTCGACGGCTACGCCGCGCGGGCGGGACTGGACCGGGAGGCCTACCTCGCCGGCATGCAGCCGCTGCTCACGCCGGAGCTGGTCGCGAAGGCGGTCCTGCAGGTGGCGGCGGATCCGGACAGCGCCGCCGAGTACGTGGTGACCGGCGCCGGCCTCAAGCCGCTGGGCTGAGGCTGCCGCTACCGTGAGGACCATGGTCCCGGACGCCGAGTTCGCCACCCTCACCGAGCCGTTCCGGCGGGAGCTGCTCGCGCACTGCTACCGGATGCTCGGCTCGGTCCACGATGCCGAGGACCTGGTGCAGGAGACCTACCTGCGGGCCTGGCGCGGCTTCGACCGGTTCGAGGGCCGGTCCTCGGTCCGGCGCTGGCTCTACAGGATCGCGACCATGGCCTGCCTGACCGCCCTGGAGACCCGTGCCCGCCGTCCTCTGCCCTCCGGCCTCGGCGCGCCGTCGGACGACGCGCGCGCCCCGGTCGCGGAGCGCGAGCCGGGCGTCCCGTGGCTGGAGCCGGTCCCGGACCGGCTGCTGGGGGACCCGGCGACGGTGGCCGCCTCCCGGGCGGGGGTGCGGCTGGCCTTCATCGCGGCGCTGCAGTTCCTCACCGCCCGCCAGCGCGCGGTGCTGACGCTGCGTGACGTGCTGGCCTTCCGCACCGCCGAGGTCGCCGCGATGCTGGACACGACGGAGGCGGCGGTCGACTCGACCCTGCGCCGGGCCCGCACGGCGATGGCCGAGGCGGGTCCGCTCCCCGACGACCTCGCCGAACCGGACGCGGCGGACCGGCGCCGTCTTCTCGACGGCTACGTCGACGCGTTCACCCGCGCCGACGCGACCGCGCTGGTGCGGCTGCTGCGCACCGACGTCGAGCTGGAGATGCCCCCGATCCCCACCTGGTTCACCGGCCGCGAGGCCGTCGTCGGCTTCCTCGCCTCCCACGTCCTGCACCCGGGGCTGTGGCGGCTGGAGCCGAGCGCGGCCAACGGGCAACCGGCCCTGGTCATCGACCGGCGCGCCGAGAACGGCACGTACCGACCGTACGGTGCCCAGGTGCTGACGCTGCGCCAGGGTCGGGTCGCCCGGATCGCGTCCTTCAACGACCCGCTCCTGGTGCCCGTGTTCAGAAGGTGATCTTGACCTTGAGCGCGGTGCGCTCGTCCATCGCCTGGTAGCCGTCCGGCACGCCGTCCAGCGTCACGTCGGCGTCGAAGACCGGCGAGGGGTCGATGACACCGGCCAGCACGTCCGCCAGCAGCTCGGGGATGTAGGCGCGGGCCGGGGCCACGCCGCCGCGCAGCGCGACGTTGCGGTTGAACATCTGGCCGATGTCGACGCCGGCGCTGCCGCCGTGCGGGACGCCGACGTAGCCGACCGCGCCGCCGTCGCGGGTGATGGAGATCGCCGTCTTCATGGACTGCTCGGTGCCCACGGCCTCCAGGACCGCGTGCGCGCCCAGACCGCCCGTCAGCTCGCGCACCGCGTCGACCGCCTCGTCGCCGCGGGCGGCGACCACGTCGGTCGCGCCGAAGGTGCGGGCGATCGCGGTGCGGGCGTCGTGGCGGCCCATGGCGATGATCCGCTCCGCGCCCAGCCGCTTGGCGGCCAGGACGCCGCACAGGCCGACCGCGCCGTCGCCGACCACGGCGACCGTCGCGCCGGGGCGCACGCCCGCGGCGACGGCCGCGTGGTGACCGGTCGACATGACGTCGGACAGGGCCAGCATCGCCGTCAGCAGCCGTGGGTCCGACTGGGCATCGGCGGGGAGCCTGACCAGGGTGCCGTCGGCGAAGGGGACCCGGACCGCCTCGCCCTGGCCGCCGTCGGAGCCGGGCTCGCCCCAGAAGCCGCCGTGCGGGCAGGAGGTCTGCAGTCCCTCAACGCAGAACTCGCAGACGCCGTCCGACCAGACGAACGGCGCGACGACCAGGTCGCCGGGCTTGACCGAGTGGACGTCAGCACCGACGGACTCGACCACGCCCAGGAACTCGTGCCCGATCCGCTGGCCCTTCTCGCGGGCGGCGACGCCTCGGTAGGCCCACAGGTCGCTGCCGCAGATGCAGGCGAGGACCGTGCGGACCACGGCGTCGGTGGACTTGCGGACGACTGGATCGGGGACCTCCTCCACCCGGATGTCGTTCGGTCCGTGGATCACTGTGGCGCGCATGATGGGTCTCTCTGTCAGGGGCTGTCAGCCTTCCACCGTATTGTGTTCCACCGTGCTTCCTGGATCTGACATCGAGACCTGGCCTGTGGACTACCCGGACGCCGGGTGGGCCGTGGTCGACGTGGAGACCACCGGCCTCGGCCGGACGGACCGCGTGGTCTCCGTCGGTGTCTACCAGCTGGATCCGCACGGAACGGTGCAGGACCACTGGTACACCACCGTCAACCCGGAGCGCGATCCGGGCCCGGTCTGGATCCACGGGCTGACCAGCGACGTGCTGGAGGGCGCGCCGACCTTCCCCGGCGTGGCCGAGGAGCTGAGCCGCCGCCTCGACGGGCGGGTGCTGGTGGCGCACAACGCCCTGTTCGACTGGTCGATGATCTCGCGTGAGTACGCCCGGATGAGTGACCGGGCCCCGATCGAGCAGCGGCTGTGCACGATCGTGCTCTCCCGGGACCTCGGGCTGCCGCTCTCCAACCACAAGCTCGGCACCCTGGCCGCGCACTTCGGGGTGGAGACCCGTCAGGCCCACCACGCGCTGGACGACGCCCGGGTGCTCGCGGAGGTCTTCCGGCCGAGCCTGCGGCTGGCCGCCGAGGCCGGGCTGCGGCTGCCGCTCGTGCCCTGCGTGCCGATAAGCGATCTGGGCCTGGCGGAGGAGGCGCGGGCGCAGTCGCGCATCCCCGCGCAGACCGTGCGCCGGCCGGGCACCTGGGGGGGCTACCGCCCGGCCAGACGGCGGCCCGCCTGCCCGTACCCGAACCCGGGGCGCTGGCAGGCGGACGGCCCGCTGGTGCAGGGCATGCGGGTGGCGATCACCGGCGACACCGGGATCGACCGCGAGGTGCTGGAGGACCGGCTGACCGAGGCGGGGCTGCACGTCGCCTCCTCTGTGAGCAGGCTCACCAGTCTGCTGGTCACCAACGACCCCGGCGGCTGGTCCACCAAGGCGCGCAAGGCCCGCGAGGTGGGCACCCCCACCGTGGACGAGGCGGCGTTCCTGCAGTTGCTGCAGCGTGTGCAGGCCCAGGGAGACGCACAGCACGTACCCCCCCGGCAGGACGGCTGACCCCGCGGAGGTACGGTTCTTCGGTGTTCCGCATCCTGCTCACCCGGCGCTGGGTGGTGCTCACCCTGGTCTTCCTGGCGGTCATCCCGGTGATGATCTGGCTGGGCCAGTGGCAGTACCACCGCTACCAGCAGACCAACCGCAACAACGCCATGATCAACGCCAACCTCGCGGCGGCGGCGGTGCCCATGGAGCGGCTGTCACAGCCGGGCGCGACGATCCCGATCGACCAGATGTACCGGACCGTCACCGCGCGCGGGCACTTCGACCCGGCCCACGAGTTCGTGGTGCGGCACCGCACCGACGCCTCCGGCGACAACATCGGCTTCTACCTGGTCACCCCGCTGATCCAGGACGACGGCAAGGCCGTGCTGGTCAACCGCGGCTGGATCACCCCGGGCAACACCATGGGCGCCCAGTTCCCGGCCGTGCCGTCCACTCCGACCGGTGAGATCACCGTCACCGGGCGGCTGCGCCCCGACGAGACCACCGCGCTGACCGGCATCCGCAACCCCGGCGGCATGCCCGACCGGCAGTTCATGCTGATCAACAGCGGTGAGCAGCGCCAGCGGCTCGGCGAGCCGCTGCTGGCCGGCTACCTGGAGCTGACCGGCAGCTCACCCGGGCTGCCCTCCTCCGCCCAGGCCGAGCAGGTGCCGAACCCGAACGACAACCAGTCCGACAGCATGGCCGTCGTCGGCAAGGGCGTGCACCTGCCCTACGCGATCCAGTGGTGGGTCTTCGCGGCGCTGATCCCCCTCGCCTGGTGGTTCCTGCTCCGACGCGACGCGAGGCTGGCGGCCCGAAAGGCCTGATTTCCACCGTCCGGGCAGGCAGGATGGCACCATGCCCGGACGCATCGAGGACTACGCGCTCATCGGTGACCTGCAGACGGCCGCACTCGTCGGCAGGGACGGTTCGATCGACTGGCTCTGTCTGCCACGGTTCGACTCCCCCAGCTGCTTCGCCGCGCTGCTCGGCGGCGACGAGCACGGCCACTGGCGGCTCGCCCCCGCCTCCGACGGCGAGGCGCCGTTCCGCTCGTACATCGGCGACAGCCTGGTGCTTCAGACCGAGTGGACCACCAGCACCGGCAGCGTCCGGGTGATCGACTTCATGCCGCAGCGCGACCGCACGCCGGACGTGATGCGGATCGTGGAGGGCATCAGCGGCTCGGTGAAGATGCTCGGCGAGCTGCGGTTGCGCTTCGACTACGCGCGGATCATCCCGTGGGTGCGCCGCACCGACCACCACCGCATCGCGATCGCCGGCCCGGACGCGGTCTGGCTGCGCTGCGACGAGAAGGTCCACACCTACGGCCGCGACTTCGCCACCTGGTCGGAGTTCACCGTCCACGCCGGCGAGCGGATCCCGTTCGTGCTGAGCTGGACCCCCTCCTTCCACCGGGCCGGTCCCCGGCAGGACCCGGATAAGTCGCTGCAGGCCACCCTGGACGACTGGACCGACTGGGCCTCGCGCTGCGCCTCCGGCGTGAGCGAGGAGCACCTGCCGGCGGTGCGCCGCTCGCTGATCACCCTCAAGGCGCTCACCTACCAGCCGACCGGCGGCATCGTCGCCGCCGCGACGGCGGGCCTGCCCGAGCAGATCGGCGGCGCCCGCAACTGGGACTACCGGTTCTGCTGGCTGCGCGACTCGACCATGACCCTGTCCGCGCTGCTCAACGCCGGCTACCGCCGGGAGGCCGAGGCCTGGTACCAGTGGCTGCTGCGCGCCATCGCGGGCGACCCGGCCGACCTCCAGACCATGTACGGGGTCGGCGGCGAGCGCCGGCTGCCGGAGGAGGTCGCCGACTGGCTCCCCGGCTACGAGGGCTCCCACCCGGTCCGGTTCGGCAACGCCGCCGTCGACCAGCTCCAGCTGGACGTCTACGGCGAGGTGGTGGACACCCTCTACCTCGGTCACCGGCACGGCATCAAGATAGAGCGCCACGTCTGGAGCCTGCTGACCAAGCTGCTGGAGTTCCTGGAGGAGCACTGGTCCGACCCGGACGAGGGCCTGTGGGAGGTGCGCGGCCCGCGCCGCCACTTCGTCCACTCCAAGATCATGTGCTGGGTCGCCTTCGACCGCGCGGTCAAGCTCGCCGTGGAGACGGGCATGCCCGGCCCCGTCGAGCGCTGGCGCGAGCTGCGCGACAACATCCACGCGGACGTCTGCGCCCGCGGCGTCGACAAGAAGCGCGGCGTCCTCACCCAGTACTACGGCGGCGGCGCGCTGGACGCGTCCACGCTCTTCGCGGTCAAGACCGGCTTCCTGGCCCCCGACGACCCGCGCGCGATCGCCACCGTCGAGGCGGTGCAGCGTGAGCTCAACCACGAGGGCTACATCCTGCGTTACTCCACGCCCGACACCGACACGGCCACCGACGCGGTCGACGGCCTGGCCGGCTCCGAGGGCGCGTTCCTGGCCTGCTCGTACTGGCTGTGCGACGCGCTCGTCGCCATCGGCCGGGTCGACGAGGCCCGCGCCCTCTTCGACCGGCTGCGGGGCCTGGCCAACGACCTCGGGCTGATCTCCGAGGAGTGGGACCCGCTGGCCGGCCGTCAGCTCGGCAACACCCCACAGGCGTTCACCCACGTCGCGCTCGTCAACACGGCGTTCCTCCTGGCGAGCACCGAAGCACCCGCCGAAGCCCGCACCGAAGCAGAAAGCTGAACCACGGAACATGGATCTTGGACTGGCCGGACGCGTCTACCTCGTCACCGCCGCGACCCGCGGCCTCGGCTTCGCGAGCGCACGGGAGCTGGTGGCCGACGGCGCGCGCGTCGTGGTCACCGGACGGGAGAAGTCGTCCGTCGAGGAGGCCGTCGAAAAGCTGGGCGGCCCGGAGGCCGCCGAGGGCGTCGTCGCGGACAACGCCGACCCGGACACCGCGGCACGGCTGGTGGGCGCGGCGCTGTCCCGTTTCGGACGCCTCGACGGCGTCCTGATCAGCGTCGGCGGCCCGGCGGCGGGCAGCGCGCTGGCCACACCGGAGTCGGCCTGGCGGGAGGCGTTCGAGTCGGTCTTCCTCGGCGCGCTGCGCATCGCCCGCGCGGCGGCGGACGTGCTGGAGGAGGGCGGCGCGATCGGTTTCGTGCTCTCCGGCTCCGTTCGCGAGCCGATCGCGGGCCTGGCCGTCTCCAACGGCCTGCGCCCGGGCCTCGCGATGGCCGCCAAGACCCTGGCGAACGAGCTGGGACCGGAGGGCATCCGGGTCTTCGGGCTGCTGCCCGCCCGCATCGACACCGAGCGGGTCCAGCACCTGGACTCGCTCTCCGCCGACCCGGACGCGGCCCGCACCGCGAACGAGGCCGCGATCCCGCTGCGCCGCTACGGCCGCCCGGAGGAGTTCGGCAAGGTGGCGGCCTTCGCGCTGTCGCCCGCGGCGAGCTACCTCACCGGCGTCATGATCCCGGTGGACGGCGGCGCGCTGCACGGCGTCTGACCCGACGAGGGCTCTGACCCGACGACGGCCACGGGGCGCGAGGCGGAGCCCCGCGCCCTCGCGCGTTACTCGGCGAGGCCGGCCAGGTCGCGCAGGCGGCGCAGCTGGGAGGCGCGCTCGGCGGCGCGCTGCTCGTCCAGGGTGCGGGCGCCCGCGCCCTGGAGGAGGGCCTTGGTCTCGATGACCGCGTCGCGCGGGGAGGCCAGCAGGGCGGTCGCGAGGTCCGTGGCGGCGGCGTGCAGCTCGGCGGCGGGGACGACGAGGTTGGCCAGGCCGATGCGCTCGGCCTCCTCCGCGTGGACCCAGCGGCCGGTCGCGCAGATCTCCAGGGCGCGGGCCGGACCGACGAGGTCGACCAGCGGCTTGGTGCCGGTGAGGTCGGGGACCAGGCCGAGCGCGGTCTCCTTCATGGCGAACTGGACGTCCTCGGCGACGACGCGCAGGTCGCAGGCGAGCGCCAGCTGGAAGCCGGCGCCGACCGCGTGGCCCTGGACGGCCGCGACGGTGACCAGGTCGGGACGCCGCCACCAGAGGAAGCCCTCCTGGTACTCGGCGATGACCGCGTCGCCGTTCGGGCCCTTGGCGATCTCGACGAAGGAGACCTCCCCGGGGATGCCCTCGGGGGTGAACGCCTGCCGGTTGAGACCGGCGGAGAAGGAGACGCCCTCGGCGCGCAGCACGACGACCCGCACGGTGCCCGGCAGCTCGCTGCCGATCGCGGCCAGTGCCCGCCACAGCGCGGGCGACTGCGCGTTGCGGCGCTCGGGACGGCACAGCGTCACGGTGGCGAGCTCGCCCTCCACCTCCAGACGGACGCCCGCCTCGGCCCACTCCTCGGTCCGCGCAGCGTGATCAGTCACAGGTTCCTCCGGCAGCGATAGCAGTTGCTACCGAAGAGTAACAACGTCGGCGGAGCCGATCCATAGCCGCAGCACGACGAACGACGGCCAGGGGGAGGAGACCCGGACCGCCGTCGTGTCGGTTGCGTGCAGGAGAGTCAGAAGCAGATGTCGCGCCGGGAACGCCGTCAGCCGGCGGCCGCGGCGGCCTTTGCCTTGCCGCGCGTGGCTCCACCGCGACCGCGCAGGTTGACTCCGGACTCGCTGAGCATGCGGTGGACGAAGCCGTAGGAACGGCCCGTCTCCTCCGCGAGCGCGCGGATACTCGCACCGGAGTCGTACTTCTTCTTGAGCTCGGTCGCGAGCTTCTCCCGCGCGGCACCAGTCACCCGGCTGCCCTTTTTCAGAGTCTCGGCCACCCGTGCCTCCTCGTAGCAAGTGCTCTGTCGGAATCCCATGATCACCCATGGGGGCCTTCATGGCCACCCATTCGACAAGGTCGATACCGGGATTCCCGCACGGAACTGGTGTCGCCGCGCGCACGGGGAGCGCACAGCATCTACCCGCACGCCCCCGTCCGGAGCGGGCCTCGCCACCGAAATTGCTGATCAGCAGCGGTAATTGGGGATTGCCGAAGATTGCAGATTCCATGGAATCCGAGCCGCACTCGGCAACAGAACACGAAGGAGCCGATATGAGGTCTTCTGGGCCAGATGCATGATCCCTCGCCTAGTCGAACAGTGCCGACCCGGCGTTTTGCTGCTGATAATTCACGCGAGCGACACGAGGTCCCCGTAACTCTCGTTCCAGAGGTCCTCGACACCGTCCGGCAGCAGAATGATCCGCTCCGGCTCGAGCGCCGCGACGGCGCCCTCGTCGTGGGTGACGAGCACGACCGCGCCCTCGAACGAGTGCAGCGCGCCGAGGATCTCCTCGCGGCTGGCCGGGTCGAGGTTGTTGGTGGGCTCGTCGAGCAGCAGCACGTTCGCGCTGGAGACCACGAGCGTCGCGAGCGCGAGACGGGTCTTCTCGCCGCCGGAGAGCACACCGGCCGGCTTGTCCACGTCGTCGCCGGTGAAGAGGAAGGAGCCGAGGATCTTGCGGATCTCGACCAGGTCCATGTCCGGCGCGGCCGAGCGCATGTTCTCCAGGATCGTGCGGTCCGCGTCCAGGGTCTCGTGCTCCTGCGCGTAGTAGCCGACCTTCAGGCCGTGGCCGGGGACGACCTGGCCGGTGTCCGGCTGCTCGACGCCCGCCAGCATGCGCAGCAGCGTGGTCTTGCCGGCGCCGTTGAGGCCCAGCACGACGACGCGGGAGCCCTTGTCGATGGCCAGGTCGACGTCGGTGAAGATCTCCAGCGAACCGTAGGACTTCGACAGGCCCTCGGCGGTCAGCGGGGTCTTGCCACAGGGCGCCGGGGTCGGGAAGCGCAGCTTGGCGACCCGGTCGCTCTGGCGGACCGCCTCCAGGCCCGAGAGCAGCTTCTCGGCGCGGCGGGCCATGTTCTGCGCGGCGACGGTCTTGGTGGCCTTGGCGCGCATCTTGTCGGCCTGCGAGTTGAGCTGCGAGGCCTTCTTCTCGGCGTTGGCGCGCTCGCGCTTGCGCCGCTTCTCGTCGGCCTCGCGCTGCTGCTGGTAGAGCTTCCAGCCCATGTTGTAGACGTCGATGCAGGTGCGGTTGGCGTCCAGGTAGAAGACCTTGTTGACGACCTCGTCGACCAGGTGGACGTCGTGCGAGATGACGATGAAGCCGCCCTTGTACGACTTCAGGTAGTCGCGCAGCCACAGGATCGAGTCGGCGTCGAGGTGGTTGGTCGGCTCGTCCAGCAGCAGGGTGTCGGAGTCCGAGAAGAGGATCCGCGCGAGCTCGACGCGACGGCGCTGACCGCCGGAGAGGGTGTGCAGCGCCTGGCCCAGGATGCGGTCCGGCAGGCCCAGGCTGGCGGCGATGGTCGCGGCCTCCGCCTCGGCGGCGTAGCCGCCCTTGGTGAGGAACTCGGTCTCCAGACGCGAGTACTTCTTCATGGCCTGCTCGCGGGTGGCGCCCTTGCCGTTGGCCATCTTCTCCTCGTTGATCCGCATCTTGCGGAGCACCTCGTCGAGGCCGCGGGCGGACAGGACGCGGTCGCGGGCGAGCACGTCGAGGTCACCGGTGCGCGGGTCCTGCGGCAGGTAGCCGACCTCACCGCCGCGGGTCACCGAACCGCCGGCCGGCTGACCCTCACCGGCCAGCACCTTGGTCAGCGTGGTCTTGCCGGCGCCGTTGCGGCCGACCAGGCCGATCCGGTCACCTGGAGCGACGCGGAAGGTCGCCGACTCGATCAGGATCCGCGCGCCCGCGCGCAGCTCGATGTCGTTGGCGACGATCATGGTGAAACCACTCCCGGGGACGGTGCCCGGGGGCACGCGGTGGCAGACGAATGCGGCCAGGACCGTCCGAACGGGCCTGTGCAGCAGGAGGCGACAAGCCTCCAGTCTAACGGGCTGCGCAAACGCATTCCGGGGCCGGACGGCCCGTGGCCGGATCCACCGCGAAGGGCCGCCGGACCGGCACGACGAGCACCTCGGCGTCCCCGGCCGGGGACGCCTCCATCCGCTCCGGCACCACGGCGGGCTGCTGCCAGCGGCGGCCGTCCAGGTTGTACCCCTCCAACTCGGTCCGGCCCGCCCCGTCGGCGCAGTCGCGCCGGGCCAGCACCCACGCCCCGAGGTGGACGGGCCCCGCCGGACCGTGGTCGAGGAAGGCGCAGCCGACGGGCGGGAGGGTCGAGGTGCGCAGCGTGCCGTCGCCGGTGTTGTACGTCATCACCACATCCCTGGTCAGCACCAGGAACGTTTCTCCGGCGCCCAGCGGCACCAGCGTCAGGGGCGTCGCCGCCCCCACCCCGGGCACGTACCGGTGCCACCGCACGACCGCGGGCTCCGGCTCCATGCCGGTCAGCTCCCCGTCGTCCCACAGCGCGACCGTCGTCGCCCCGGCCCGGACCAGCCGCAACGGCCGGTGCCCGGCCCTGCGGTAGTCCCACCCGGCCACCCCGGTGCGGGCGTCGTAGGCCTCCACGCCCCCGCCGGCGCCCACCCGCAGCGCGTCGGCCTCGACGCGCCGCGCCTGCGCCGCCACCTCGTCCCCGAACGGCGCCGGCCGCGCCGCCCTCGCCGCGGCCCCGACCAGCGCGAGGCCCGCGAGCAGCAGGGCGGTGAGCAGGACCCGGAGAGCGGTGCGGGAACGCATGAACGCCACCGTAAGGGCTGGTGGCCCTGCGGTGATGACAGTACGTGCGCGTGTCGTTACGCGTTGGGCTGGTAGATGATGATCCCCGCGCCGACCAGGCAGACCGCCGCGCCGACCAGGTCCCACAGGGACGGCCGGAAGCCGTCGACGATCACGCCCCAGGCGAGCGAGCCCACCACGAAGACGCCGCCGTAGGCGGCGAGGACGCGACCGAAGTGGGAGTCCGGCTGGGCGGCGGCAACGAAGCCGTAGGCCCCCAGCGCGAGGACGCCGCCGAGCGCCAGCAGCCAGCCGCGGTGCTCGCGGACCGCCTGCCAGATCAGCCAGCAGCCGCCGATCTCGGCGAAGGCGGCGAGGACGAAGAGCAGGACGGAGCGAGTGACAGCCACACGCTCACCCTAGGCGGCGCGCCGCAACCTGCTCCGCAGCACCCGCACCCGCCCGCGCGCCTGCCTCAGCCACGGCATCCGCTCGCGCGCGAACTCCTTCGCCCGCTCCTGCGCCCGCGCGAGGCCGGCGGTGACCACGACGGCCGGTGCCGAGCCCAGGAGCAGGCGCTCGTTGTGCGCCGGATCCGGGCGCCAGCGCTGCTTGTAGGGCTCGTCGCCGCGCAGCAGGCTGAGCTCGGTACGGCCGGTGCTCACCGCGTGGGCCAGGGACTCGCCGAACAGCATGCCGGCGATGTCCACGCGCTCGCGGGCCTCCGGATGGACGCCGTAGACGTACAGCGCGACCATCGACCGGGCCTGAAGCATCAGGTCGCAGGCGATGAGCCGGCCGTCCAGGCGGTACTCGCGCAGTTGCGCCCGCTCCGTCGCGGCCATGCCGGTGGCCGCCGCGCGCAGGTGCGAGGCGAAGCGTCCGCGCATGTGCTCGGGGGTGGCGCCGCGGTCGGCCCACTGGAGGGCGTGCAGGGCGAGCATCCGGTCCACCGCCTCCGGGACCTCCCAGGGGGGCACCAGCCGGACGTCGATGCCCGCGACGGCCAGCTTGCGCAGCTTGACCTTGGTGCGTTGGGCCGTGCGGCCCGGCAGGCGGGTCAGCAGCTCGTCCATCGGGACGCCCGGCAGGTGCTGCACCAGCGAGGCGGGCAGCTTCCGCGCCGCGCGCGGCCAGTGGGCCAGCACCCGGTGGATCGCGGCGTCGGCGCGGACCTCCGGCAGGTCCAGGCGGGCGAGGGGCCCGCGCAGCTCCGCCGCCAGGGCGAGGGCCAGCCGGGCCGCGGCCTCGTCGGGGTCCGCGTCGTCCAGCAGGACGTCGTGGAAGTCGGTGATCTCCGCGCCGAGCGGCCGCAGCACCGTGCCGTCCCGGTAGCAGGGGGCGAGAGCGATCAGCCGTCCGTCGCGACGGACCGTCACCAGGCGGAGCCGACCCGGGCGGCCGTAGCTGTGCCACCAGGAGGTGAGCCAGGCGTGGCACTGGAACGGCGTCGCCCCGGGGCTGCGCTCCTGGAGCGCGTTCCACTCCCCCGCGAGCGCCTCCAGCGCCCGCGCGTCGCGCAGCACGACGGTCTCGTACCGGGGCTGCTCCGCCACGGGACCGGCGGCGTCGGAACGGACGGCGGTGGTCATGCGCCCGTCCCCGCTCCTGTCCCGGCGGTCTCCCGCTGCTGCTCGGGCACGGTCGTCGCGGTGGCGTCGAGGGGCTCGCCCGCCGCGACGACGGTCTCGCCCTCGCGCGCCAGGCGCGTCCCGCCGCCCGCGCCCGCGCCCGGGCGGACCAGCAGCGCGAGGCTGCCCAGCAGCAGGCCCGCCGCGCCGCCCACGGCGACGTCGAGGCTGCGCGACGGGGAGGACGCGGTCGCGGGCGCGGCGGCCTGGGCGAAGGCCATCAGCTTGACCCTGGTCTGCTTGGCGGTGGTGTCGCCGAAGGTGACCATGGACCGGGCGACGGCGTTCGCCTCCTTGGCGGCCAGCCGGGCCGAGGTGGCGCTGCCGGTGATCTGGATCATCGGCGCGTCCGGCGAGGTCTGCGCCTGGACCTGCTGCGCGAGCTGCCGGAGCGGCACCCCGGTCTCGACGGCGGCGCTCGCCAGGACCTCCGGCTGGGCCACGACCCGGCCGTAGGCCTGGGCGAAGCTCACCGCGGCGGCGTTGTCCGCGCCCTGGTCGGCGACGGCCATGACGTAGGCGTCGGCCTGGTACTGGGGCGTCGCGACGAGGGCGTAGCCGCCGCCGGCGACCGCCCCCGCGGGGACCGCGACCAGCAGCGGCCACCACGTGCGCAGGGCCGCCCGCAGCAGGGTCGACCGGTGGGCGGCGTGCGCGGGCGCGGCGGACGGTGAGGCGACGGCTGACGGTGCGGGTGAGGCCTGCTTCTCGCTGTCGGGCACGGGTCATCTCCTTCGGGTGTGCGATGCGGTGACGGTCGGAGGGCCCGCGTCGGCGTCGGCGTCGGCGTCGGTGTCGGCGCGCGGCGCGGGGGCGGAGCGGGCGGGTGCGGGTGCGGGCGCCGGGGTGGGGTCCGGCAGTCCGGCCAGCTCCGCGTAGACGGCCGCCACGCGCGGGGCGAGGCGGGTGATGTCGTAGCGGGAGGGGACCGGGCCGACCGCCCGCGGGGGGCGGCGGGCCAGCAGGGGGCCGAGCGCCGCCGCGTAGGCGGACGCGGTGGGGTCGGTGCGGGCGCTGCCGCCGCGGCCGAGGGCGAGCTGCTCCTGCATCGGCAGCTCGGCCAGGGCCGGTCCGGAGGACCAGAAGACGGGCAGCCCGGCCGCCAGCCCCTCGACCAGGACCAGCCCGAAGGTCTCCCCCGCCGAGGGCGCGGCCAGCGCGTCCATCGTGGCCAGCAGCGCGGGCACGTCGTCGCGCTCGCCGGTCAGCACGACCCGGTCGGCGACCCTGTGCTCGCGCGCCAGCGCGAGGAGCGGGTCGTGCTCGGGCCCGGTGCCGACGATCAGCAGGTGCGCGTCCGGCGGCAGCAGCGTCAGCGCCTCGACCAGGACGTCGAAGCGCTTGCCCGGCACCAGGCGGCCCACCGCGCCGACGACGAAGGCGTCGGCGGGCAGCCCGAGGGCGGCGCGGGGCACCGCGTCGACGCGGTACGCGGCGGGGTCGATGCCGTTGGGCACGACCCGGATCCGCTCGTCCGGCACGTCCCAGGTGCGCAGCTGACGGGCCGTCGCCTCGGAGACGGCGATGGTGACCCGGCCGAGCCGCTCGGTGGCCAGGTACAGGCGCCGGACGGCCGCGCTCGTGCGACGGCCCTCCAGGACGCCCGGCTGGAGCGAGTGCTCGGTAGCCAGGACGGCCCGCACCCCGGCCAGCCGGGCCGCGAGGCGGCCGTAGACGCAGGCCCGGTAGAGGTGGCAGTGGACCAGGTCGTAGCGGCCCTCGCGGATCAGCCGGACCAGGCGCGGCAGCGCCGCCAGGTCGCGGTTGCCGCGCATGTCCAGCTCGTGCACGGTGACGCCGTCGGCGCGCAGGCCGTCGGCGACGGTGCCGGCCTCGCACAGGGCGACGACCTCGCACTCGATCCCGTCCGGCAGGTGGCGCAGCAGCAGCCGCAACTGCTGCTCGGCGCCCCCTGCGTGCAGACCGGTGACCACGTGCAGGACCCTCAGCGCGGGAGCCCTGGTGGCGGGGGCGGTCACGCCGACCACCCCCGCAGCGCGTGGCGCACGCGCTTGGCGCGCAGCCGCAGGCCGCCGTCGCGCTCGCCGACATAGCAGCGCGGCAGCGCCCAGCGGCTGGTCGCCGGCTGGTGGCAGATGCCGGCGCCGTAGTCGTACCCGGCGGCGGCGACCGCCTGCTCGGCCGCCTCGTCGACGGCGCCGTAGGGGTAGCAGAAGCCGGTGACCGGACCGCCCACGACGCTCTCCAGCACTTCGCGGCTACGCCGCGTCTCGGCCGCGAGCTCGTCCTCGGGCAGGCCGGTCATCCGGCAGTGGCTCAGCCCATGGGAACCGATCTCCACTCCGGCGTAGGCCAGTTGGCGTACCTGGTCGATGGTGACCAACGGCTTGCGCGGCGCGTCCGCGTCCCAGACGTTGTGGCCGCCCATCCGCCCGGCCACGACGTAAAGGGTGGCGGTGAAGCCGTGGGCCCGCAGCAGCGGCAGCACCTGGCGCGGGAAGTCCGCGTAACCGTCGTCGAAGGTCAGGCCCACCAGGCCGTCGGCGGCCCGCTGCTCGTAGGCCAGGACCAGCTCCCGCATGGAGACCCCGCGCAGGCCGTGCCGGTGCAACCACGCCAGCTGGGCGGCGAAGCGCTGCGGGGAGACGGTCAGCAGGTACGGGTCCTGGGGGCCGCTGTCGACGGAGTGGTACATGAGCGTCCACGGCGGGCGCCCGACGAGCGCCGGGCGCTCCTTTGCCGGGGACGCCTTTGCCGGGGACGCCTCCGGCTCACCCGGCGCCCGCAACCCGCCCCGATGCGGTTCAGCGACCATCAGCCTCTCCCCTTGCTCCTTCGAACTCTGCTTCCGGCTCGCCGCTGCGCTGCCGCACGACGGCCGGCTGCCGCGCGGCCAGCCGCCCCCGCACCGCGCCGAGCGCGGCCTCGGCTCCGGGTGCCCGCAGCGCCCCGGCCAGGCCGAGGAAGGACAGCAGCCCGACGAGCGCGCCGAGCAGCAGCGGCAACTCGGGCCCGAGGCCGTCCAGGCCGGGGATGTTGGCGGCCAGCCACGCCGGGACGGTCGCCCCGGCGGCCGCGAGCAGCAGCCGCAGCTGACCCGCCAGCACGGTGTGCAGCCGCACCGGGATGCCGCGCGCCCGCAGCGCCGTCAACAGCAGCACCGCGGTGACACTGATCCCCATCGCGTTGCCCGCCGCGAGGCCCGCGGCGCCGACGAACGGGGTGAGACCGGCCGCGACCGCGACGGTGACGAGCAGGCCCGCGCCCATCGCCCAGATCGGGTACCAGTCGGTGCGGTCCAGCGGCCGCGCCCGGCCCTCCCCGCCGAAGCCGACGGCCGGACGGGCCGCCAGGTAGGGCCGGATCAACGCGCCGACCAGGCCCTGGGCCAGCAGCCCCAGGCTGTAGACGCGCATCAGCCGGGCCGTCGCGGCGGTGTCGGCGGCCGTGAAGGCACCGCGCTCGAAGAGCACCGCGACCAGCTGCGGCGCACACGCGAAGACCACGACCGTCCCGGCCAGCACGACCGTGCCGACGACCGCGAGGTCCTTCTCGGCACGGATCCGCGCACCCTGGGTGTCACCCTCGGCGAGCGCCCGGGCGATCAGCGGGAAGGTGACGGTACAGACCAGGATCCCGATGATCATCACGTTCTGGGCGACCTTCTCGGCGTAGTTCAGCTGCGAGATGGTGCCCGGTGGCAGGGAGGAGCCGATGAAGCGCTCGACGAAGATCTGCGCCTGCCGCGTCAGCGTGAACAGCACCACGGGCAGCAGCGCCATCGGGTTCAGCACCGGCTCGCCCAGCGAGGCGCCCCGTACCCGCCGCACCGTCAGCTTGCTCACCTGCCGCAGGAAGGCGGGCAGCAGCACGGCCACCATCAGCAGGCTGCCGAGCGCCACGCCACCGGCCGCCGCGCGGACGCCGAGGCTCGCGTGGAGCAGCAGCATCACCGTCAGGATGCCGGCGTTGTAGGCGATGTAGACGGCGCCCGGGAGGGTGAAGCGGTGGTGCGAGCGCAGGCCGGCGCCGAGGTAGCCGACGAGGCCGAAGGGCAGCACGGTGACGGCGGTGAGCCGGGTGCAGACGATCGCCAGCTGCGGGTCGGCCAGACCGGGCGCGAGGACGCGCACGAGGACCGGCGCGCCGACCGCGACCAGCGCGGACATCAGCGCCAGCGCCAGCGCGAGCGGCGGCAGCGTCGCCGCGACCAGCGCGCGCACCGGGTCGGGAGCGTCGGCTCCGCCCTCCTCCAGCTGCCCGCGCGCGGTCAGCGCGGCGCTGAACGCCGGGACGGTGAGGAAGGCCATGCCGTCCTCGATCAGCAGCGGCGCGGCCGTCTCGGGGACGGTCCAGGAGACCAGGAACGCGTCGGTCGCCGAGCCCGCGCCGTAGAAGCGGGCCAGCAGCAGGTCGCGCAGCAGGCCGAGGATCGAGCCGGCCGCGCTGAACAGCGCGGTGACCCCGAAGGCCTTGGCCACGAAACCCCGCCCGTGCCGGGCGGGGGCGGGGGCCTCGTCGGGAGCGCCCTGGGGCACCCCCTCGGTGGTGGCGACACTCACAGCGACGCCTCCCGCAGCGTCGGCGCGGAGCGGGGACCCGGAATGGCCAGCAGGCCGCCCCGGGCGATGGCCGACGCGCACAGACCCAGCACCACCGAGATCAGCACGGTGGTCGTACCGCCGATGTCGGCGTAGAGGAAGTCCACCAGCTGCCAGACCAGCAGTCCCACCACGACCGGCGTGCGCCAGGCGCCGAGCGCGGTGCCGAGCAGCAGCGCGAGGAAGGCGGTGATGCCGATCAGGCCCTGCTCGCTCAGTACCAGCATGTACATGTTGTGCGGCGACAGCAGCGGCTCCTTGGCGTAGCCAGCTCCGGCACCGCCGGTGTCGCTGCCCGAGGAGAGCCGCAGCGGCGCGTGCGCGTCACGGTAGAACGGGAACTCCTTGGGCCCGACGCCGGTCAGCGGGTGCTCTCGCCAGATCCGTCCGGCCGTGGTCCACAGGTCGTAGCGGTCGGTGACGGAGTGGTCGGCGGCGCCGGTGACCTGGCCGATACTGGTGAGCCGGGCGGTCACCGAACCCTCGCCGCCCGCGCTGCCGTTGCCGACGACGCCCGCGGCGGTGAGACCGCCCAGCAGCACCACCGCGGCCGCCGTCACCACGACCGTGCCGCGCAGCAGCATCCGGATGTCGGTGAGCGCGAGCATCAGCGTCGCCGCGACGGCCGTGGCGATCCAGCTGCCCCGGCTGAACGAGAGCGCGAGCGGGACGGCCAGCGACGCCGCCGCGAGGCCCCACCACGCCGCCGGACGGCGCCGCCGCTCGCGGCGCGCCTCCAGCGACAGTCCGAGCGCGGCGAGCAGGCCGAAGCTGACGACGACGGACATCGCCATCACGTCCTGGGCGCCGAAGGTGCCGACCGCGCGGGAGTCCCCTCCCGCGAAGGAGGCGCCGGTGCCGGTGAGGTACTGCTCGACGCCGACCGCGCCCTCGATCAGCGCGGCGGTCGCGAAGGCCGTGAGCGCCAGGCGCAGGTCGCGACGGTCCCGGACGGCGCAGAGGACGGCCGCCGGCACGATCACGAAGATCTGCACGAACCGCACGAAGCCGGAGAGGCTCTCGTGCGGGTCGCGCGAGGCGGCCGTGGCGATGCCGACGGCCAGCAGCACGCCCGCGAAGAGCAGCGCCGTCGGCCGGGCCAGGAACCGCGTCCGCCGCCACAGCGCGAGCGGCAGGGTGACCGCCACCAGCAGCAGCGAGCCGACGTCCGCCGGTGTCACGTGCACGGCGGCGGTGACGTCCTGGTTGCCCAGCGGCACGCACACCAGCAGCACCGTCAGCGCGACCAGCTGCGCCGGCCCCAGCGCCGCGCGGACCCTCGGCAGCAGTGCTGCCGCCGGTCCGCCGCGCAGACCCGCGCCTCCCGGCCGGGCCTGCTGTCCCAGTTGTGGGGACACCCCGTCAACTCCCGTCCGTCCGCAGTACAGCGAGCACCGTGCGGAGCAGGATCTTGACGTCCTGCCACAGGCTCCAGCTGTCGATGTAGTAGTTGTCGAACCGCGCCCTGTCCTCGATCGAGGTGTCCCCGCGCAAGCCGTTGACCTGGGCGAAGCCGGTCAGGCCGACCGGCACGCGGTGACGCTCGCGGTAGCGCGGGTACGCCTGCGCGAAACGCATAACGAAGTAGGGGCGCTCAGGTCGCGGGCCGACGAGGCTCATCTCGCCACGGACCACGTTCCACAGCTGCGGCAGCTCGTCCAGCGAGGTGCGGCGCAGGAAGCGTCCGGCCGGGCCGAGGCGGTGGTCGTGGGAGATGTTCCAGCGGGTCGCCGACTCGTGCTCGTCGACCGGCCGCAGCGTGCGGAACTTCAGCACCGTGAACGGCCGCCCGTCCAGGCCGATCCGCTCCTGACGGAAGATCACCCCGGGGCCGCCCTCGATCCGCACGGCGATCGCGCAGACCAGGAGCACCGGGGCGAGCAGCAGCAGCCCGAGCCCGGCGGAACACGCGTCGAACGCGCGCTTGACCGCCCAGCTGGGCCGTTGCATGGGGTTGCTGCCCAGGCGCAGACAGGGGAAGCCCCACAGGTGGTCGCCCACGGCGGTGCGCCGTCCGGCGTGCTCGAAGGCGCCGTAGTCGGGGAAGCCCGGCACGAACCAGACGTCGCAGCCGAAGTCGCTGGAGATCCGCAGCATCTGCGGGGCCCGGTCCTCGTCCGCGCCGCCGCCGGTGAGGATCACGTCACGGATGCCGCGCCGCGGCACCTCGCGGACCAGCACGTCCGGGCCGCCCAGCACGGGGACGGGAAAGTCCGCGGGCAGGAAGATCGGGTCGGCGTCGATGAAGCCGATCGGCTTCAGCCCGTACTCGGGGTGCTCCAGCAGCGCGGCGGCGATCCGCTGTCCGACGTGGCCGGCGCCCGCGATCAGGGTGGGCCGCGGTGCGCGACGGCGCCGTGAGCGGACGGCCCGGTAGACCAGGGCGCGGCCGACGGCATCCAGGGTCAGGTGCGCCAGCAGCAGCAGGATCAGCACGCGCGCGTCGGCCGGAATGGTGGTCGGCAGCGCGAACGGCAGCAGCACCGTCTGAAGGCAGCGCTCGAAGGTGAGCGCGAAGGCGAGCGCGATCGTGGCCCGGCCCGCCAGCCCCGGCAGTTCGTCCAGCACCGAGGGCGCCAGCCGCAGCCGGTACTGCCCGCCGGAGGAGTTCATCAGCACCAGCGCGGGCAGCAGCCCGCAGGCGGCCCGCAGGGTATCGGCGGCTCCGCTCTGGAGGACGAGAGCGAGGGCGCCGACGGCCGCCAGCGCGTCGACGACCAGCAGGGCGACCGGCAGACCGGTGCCGCCGCGCGCCGCGGGGGCACCGGCTGCCGAGGAGTGGCCGGAGCCGGGCCTCCGGGCGTGTGCGAGGCCCACCGCCCCGACGCCCGCGGGCAGTTCCTCGTTGTCGATCGTGGTCATCCGCGCACGTACTCCCCTGCCGGAGGTAGCACCTGCCGCCGCGGTCGGCACCGATGCCGTCTCACGGAGAAAGGAATGAAGCAGGCAAATAGGACATTACAGAATTTCTACTCGGATTCCCGGGGGCGGGCGGACGGTTTCACACCGTTGACCATTAGTCAGATTTTTTGACCGGCTGACGCGGTGCCGAACCGGGCGCGGCAGGCGCCGGAACGCGCCGCGACTGCAGCACCGCCTCGTACACCTGGCCCATCAACATCCGCGTGGATCGCAGGTCGTGACGCTCCGTCGTACGCGCACGGGAGCGCCGGCCCAGCTCGGCCGCCAGCTCCAGATCCGACATCAGCCGGACGAGTGAGGTGGCGAGCGTGCGGGTGTCGCCGACCGGCACCGGGAACTGCTGGTCGCCCAGGATCTCCCGGGCCCCCGCCACGTCCGTCAGCACCACCGGCCGGGCACAGGCCATCGCCTCCAGCGGCGCCAGCGCCATGCCCTCCCAGCGGGACGGCAGTACCGTCAGGTCGGACGCCGCGTACCACGGCCGCGGATCTTCGACCCGTCCGGCGAACACCACGCTCTCCGGCACGCTCAGCCCCGCCGCGAGCTCCTCCAGCACGCCGCGGTCCGGCCCGTCCCCGACCAGGGCGAGCCGCGCGTGCGGCAGCTCGGCCAGGACCTCGCCCCAGGCGCGGAGCAGCAGGTCCTGCCCCTTCTGGCGGCACAGGCGTGCCACGCACACCGCGAGCGGCGCGTGCTGCGACAGTCCGAGGCTCCGCCGGGCACGCTGCTTGGACGGCAGCCCGGCCGGGTCGTAGCGCTTGAGGTCCACGCCGTTGGGCACCAGCGCCCAGCGCGCGTGCAGCCCCGCGGCCTGCCCGCGGGCCCGCTCCGACTCGCTGACGCAGACCAGCCGGTCGCTCCAGCGGGTCGCCCAGCGCTCCCACCGCGCGGTGAGCTTGGCCGTGGGCCCCGTCACCGCCTCGAACGACCAGGCGTGCGGCTGGAACACCGTCGCCACCCGCGAACGGATCGCGAGCCGACCCACCAGCCCCGCCTTGCTGCTGTGCAGGTGCACCAGGTCCGGCCGGACCTCCGCGACGATGCGCCGGAGCGCGGCGAGCTCCTGCGGCAGGCCCGCGCCCGGGGAGCGCTCCGCGCCCCACGGCACGAGCCGCGCGCCGCTCGCGGTGGCGTCACGCGACAGCCGCCCGCCCTCGGGGCACGGGCAGGCCACCACCACGGCATGCCCGTCGGCGACCTGACCCCGCACCAGATCGGCCACGACCTGGGCGACGCCGCCGTCGACGGGCTGCGAGACATGGAGGATGGTCAAGGGTTCACAACTGGGCACGTCGCGCAACCTATGCCGGTGGGCGGGGAACGAGCGCTCCGCGCTCACCCGGGCGGTGGATATGTCTACCGTGACGGGTGAGTGGGCGTCACTTGTGAGGGGACTGTGTCGTTGTGGGTCGGTAGGAGACCTGCTCAGGGGCGCGGGGCTCTGCTGATGTGCGGCGCCTCCCCCAGCCTTCGGCCGGGAGGAGCCGCATAGCTGGCAGAGCCCCGCGCCCCTGGATCGTGCGACTCACTCAGTCGTCCAGGCGGTGCGACAGGTGGAGGTCCCGCTCGGTGTGGCCGTCCTCGAGGCGGAGCGCCGTGGCGACCGGCGGGTAGCCCGCCGCGATGACGGTGTACTCGCCCGGCTCCAGGTCGGTGAAGCGGAACGCGCCGTCCTCGCCCGTCAGCGACGCCGCCACCACCGCGCCCGCCGCGTCCAGGAGGGTGACCCGGGCGTCGGCCACCGGCCGTCCCGCCGTGGTGCGGACGGTGCCGCGCAGGGTGCCGCTGCCGGCGAGGGTGAGGTCCTGGCGGGTCTCCACGTTCGGTGCCACGTCCACCGCGAGCGCGGACGGGCGGTACGCCCGCGCGCTCACCGTCAGCGTGTAGACGCCGGAGACGAGATCGCGGAACGCGTACGCGCCGTCCGAGTCCGCGTGGGCGCTGGCCACGACCTCGCCGTGCGGGTCCGTCAGGGTGACCGACGCGCCCGCGATCGGCGCGCCCTCCGCGCTGCGGATCGCGCCGGCCAGGCGCCCGGTGCCGCCGAGCACGACGTCGACCTCGACCGGGCGCCCGCCCACCGTCACGGTGACGGCCTGCGGCTGGTGGCCGGGGGCGGCCGCGATCAGGACGTAGTTGCCGTTGCGCGGCGCCGCCAGCGCCCAGCGGCCGTCGCCGCCGCTGCCGGTCCGGGCGATCTGGTGGCCGTCGAGGTCGACCAGGGTCAGCACCGCGCGCGGTACCCCGGTGCGGTCCGTCTGCAGCACGGCCCCGGTGACGGGCGTGCCCGTGGCGGCAACCGCCTGGGCGGGGACCGCCGAGACCGGCTCCGAGGCGGTGAAGTCCTCCGACGCGGCGTGGGTCACCAACGGTTTCTCCTTCATCAGGAAGCCGAGCAGGAAGCCCAGCGCCAGCACCGGCGCCAGGTAGAGGAAGACCCGCGGCATCGCGGCGGCGAAGGCCTGGACGTAGGCGTCGCGCAGCGGCGCGGGGAGGTGGTGGACGAGCTCCGGGGTGATCGAGTTGTCCGGTCGCAGCCCGCGCTGCGTCAGCTGGTGCGCGAAGCGGGAGGAGAAGACGGTGCCGAAGACCGCCGCGCCGACCGAACCGCCGATCTGCCGCATGTAGTTGTTGGCGGAGGTGGCCGCCCCGATGTCGCCGGGGGCGACGGAGTTCTGCACCGCGAGCACCAGTACCGGCAGCACCAGGCCGACGCCGAGCCCGAGCACGGCCATCGCCACGCTCTGGACGGCGTAGGAGCTGTGCGCGTCCAGCAGGCCGAGCAGCACCATCCCGGCGGTGCCGAAGGCGCCGCCCAGGATCGGGTAGACCTTGTACCGGCCGGTGCGGCTGATCAGCTGCCCGGTGCCGATGGAGGCGACCACGACGCCGCCCATGAGCGGCAGCATCTTCAGGCCGGAGCCGGTGGCGCTCGCCCCGTCGACCATCTGCAGGAAGCTGGGCAGGTAGCTGGCCGCGCCGAAGAGCGCGACGCCGACGACGAGGCCGATCAGGCCGGAGAGGGTGAACACGCCGTCCCGGAAGAGCCGCAGCGGGATCGCGGGCGCGAGGCCGTGTCGCTCGGCCAGCAACTCGGCGGGGACGAAGAGCGCGACGGCGAGCACCGCGCCGCCGATCAGAGCGAGAATGACCGGGGAGTGCCAGGCGTACGTGCTGCCGCCCCAGCTGGTGGCCAGCACCAGGCAGGTGCCGACGGCCGCGAGCAGCAGCGCGCCGAGCCAGTCCAGCCGTCCCACCGCCCCCCGGGCGCGGCGTGCGGCGCGCGGCAGGACGAGGCTCACGACGAGCAGCGCGACGATGCCGACCGGCAGGTTGACCCAGAAGCACCAGCGCCAGCCGGGACCGTCGGTGAACCAGCCGCCGAGCAGCGGCCCGGCCACGGAGGAGAGCCCGAAGGTGGCGCCGATCAGGCCCATGTAGCGGCCGCGCTCCCGGGGCGAGACCACGTCGGCGATGATCGCCTGCACGCCGATCATCAGCCCGCCGCCGCCGATGCCCTGGATCGCCCGGTAGGCGATCAGCTCGTTCATGCTGTGGGCCAGGCCCGACAGGACGGAGCCGACGAGGAAGACGACGATGGCGAACTGGAAGACGGGCTTGCGCCCGATGATGTCGCCGAGCCGTCCGTAGACCGGCAGGCCGACGGTCGAGGCGAGCAGGTAGGCGGTGACCACCCAGCTCATCCGGCTGAGGCCGTTCAGCTCGCCGACGATGCGCGGGAGCGCGGTGGCGACGATGGTCTGGTCGAGCGCGGCCAGCAGCAGGGCCAGCATCAGCCCGACGAAGACCAGCCGGATCCGGACCGGCGGCGCGGCCGGCTCCGGTGCGGTCGGCGCCGGCGGTGTGGCAAGCGGTGTGGCAAGCGGTGTGCGGAGGGACTCGATCGCGACTGCGTCGCGCACGGCGTCGTCGATCACTGGCATGCCGCGATCCTTGCAGCCTGCATCCGTCGAGCCGGACCGGTGCGATCATCGCACCGAACCGGCCGATCGGGGTTCACCTGCGGGGATGTGACGTCATGTCGACAATGCCGCGCGGGTGATCGGTTTCCGGATTCACCCGTCCGGAGGCGGACGCCTCAGGCGACCGCGGACGCCAGACGGCCCAGCACCTCGTCGTTGATGCGGCCGAGGCCCTTGGGGGCGAAGGTGCGCTCGAAGAAGCCGCCGATGCCGCCCGCGCCGGTCCAGGTGGTCTCGACGACGACCTTGGCCTTGCCCTCACCGGCCGGGGTCACCGTCCAGGTGATGACCATCGTGGAGTTGGCGTCCGTCTCGACCAGGCGGCCGGGCGTCGGCTCGGTGACGGTGAAGAGGCAGTCGCGCACCCGCTTCTCGGTTGCCTGGAGCTTCCAGTGCACGACCGTGCCGGCGCCGCGGCCGCCCTCGCGCACCTGGTACTCGCTGTACTGCGAGGGCAGCAGGGTCGGGCGGACTTTCTCGTAGTCGGCGACGGCGTCGAAGACCCGCTCCGGGGAGGCCTCGATGACCCGCTCGCTGACGGCGTAGACCTGGCCCATGACGTGCTCCTTGCGTAAGGGAAGAGGAGGAGGATGTGGTTCCGCGATGTTCCGCCTCAAGCCAACCACACCGGCCCTCTGGCGGCTTCGGCGCCTCCGCTGCCAAGGTGACGGCATGACGACAGAGCGACCGCGGCTGACCGTACGCCCCAAGCCCGACGAGTACGCCTGGACCTTCGGCGGCGCCGCGCCGGTGGCGCGGATCGCGCCCGGGACCGTGCTCGACCTGACCACCGAGGACTGCTTCGCCGGACGGGTGACCTCCGAGCGCACCCTCGTCTCGGAGGTCTGCGAGTTCCCCTTCCTCAACCCGCAGACCGGCCCCTTCTGGGTCGAGGGCGCCGAGCCGGGCGACACCCTCGCCGTGCACTTCGTCTCCGTCGAGCCCGCGCGCGACTGGGCGGCGTCGACGACGGTCCCGCTCTTCGGCGCGCTGACCTCCACCCACACCACGGCGACGCTCCAGGAGCCGCTGCCGGAACGGGTCTGGATCTGGGAGCTGGACCGCGCCGCGCGGCTGTGCCGGTTCACCGCGCACGACAACCCCGACCTGGTGCTGGACCTGCCCATGGACCCGATGCACGGCACGGTCGGCGTCGCCCCGGCCAACCTGGAGGTCCGCTCGGCGCTGGTCCCGGACGCGCACGGCGGCAACCTGGACACCCCGGAGATGCGGGCCGGCGTCACCTGCTTCCTCGGCGTCAACGTCGAGGGCGCGCTCTTCTCCCTCGGCGACGGGCACGCGCGGCAGGGCGAGGGCGAGACCTGCGGGGTCGCGGTGGAGTGTGCGATGGAGACGGTGGTCATCGTGGACCTGCTCAAGGGCGTCCCCACGCCCTGGCCCCGGATCGAGTCCGACACCCACCTGATCTCGACCGGCTCGGCCCGCCCGCTGGAGGACGCCTTCCGGATCGCCCAACTCGACCTGGTGCAGTGGCTCGTCCGCGACTACGGCTTCTCCTCGATGGACGCCTACCAGTTCCTCTCCCAGGCGGTGGAGTCGCCGCTGGCCAACGTCTGCGACACCAACTACACCGCCGTCGCCAAGGTCCGGAAGGCCTACCTGCCGCACGGCCACGACCCCTACCGGGGAATGCACGCGCACCTGCGCGAGGTTACGGCATCATCCCTGTCGTGACCCACCCTCTGAACTCCGACGAGATCCTGGACGTGGTCGACGCCGAGGACCGCGTGGTCGGGCAGGCTCCGCGCGGCGAGGTGATGGCGAAGCGACTGCGTCACCGCTGCGTCTTCATCCTCGCCACGGACACCGACGGCCGGATCTTCGTGCACCGGCGCACTCCGCAGAAGATCGTCTTCCCGTCGATGTACGACGTCTTCGTCGGCGGCGTGGTCGGCACCGGCGAGTCCTACGACGAGGCGGCCAAGCGTGAGGCGGAGGAGGAGCTGGGAGTCACCGGCATCGAACCGGAGCACCTCTTCACCTTTCTCTACACCTCGGCGGACCACGAGTGGTTCTCCGCGGTCTACCGCGCGACAACTCCAGTGCACGTCGCCCCGCAGGCGGAGGAGGTCGCCTGGCATGCCTTCCTGACGGAGGCCGAGCTGGAGGCGGCCCTGCCGGGCTGGGACGTGGTCCCGGACGGCCTGGATGCCTGGCGGCGACTGGCGCGGTGGCAGGAGTCGGCGGCGCGCCGGGTCCCCCGGCCGGAGGCGTCGGCGGCGGTGAGCGACCTGGGCTGGCGCTATCTGCTGGGCACCCTGCGCACGGCGGTCCCGACCGGTTCGCTGGCGGAGGCGGCGGCCGTCGCCGTCCGCGCGGCCGCCCTGTGCGGCCGTGACGCCGACGGCCACCTCGGCGTCGAACTGCGCCGGGACCGGGCCCTCCTGAGCCTGCAGTCCGCCGCGCAGGCCGACGTGACGGAGCGCGATCTGGAGCTGGCGCGACGGCTGTCGGCGGAGCTGCCGACGCGGCCGCTCTCACTCCAACTGGTGGAACTGGCCATCGACGCGCTCGACATCGCGGCGGTCCGGCCCTTCTGGAAGGCCGTGCTCGGCTACGTCGGCGAGCCCGGTCACGAGGGTCCGACCGACGCCCTCGTGGACCCGCTCGGCCACGGCCCGGCCGTCTGGTTCCAGCAGATGGACGCCCCGCGCCCGCAGCGAAACCGCATCCACTTCGACGTCTGCGTGCCTCACGACGTGGCGGCGGACCGGATCGCGGCGACCCTGGCCGCCGGCGGCACCCTTCTCGACGAGACGGCCGCCCCCGCGTTCTGGGTGCTGGCGGACGCGGAGGGCAACGAGGCGTGCGTGACGACGTGGCAGGGACGGGACTGACCCCTGCCTGACGGGGCTGCGCGGCGCGTGGTGAGGGCGGCTCAGGCCGCGTAGCGGCTGTTGGCCAGGAGTGCGTCGGACGGGAGGACGGGCCTCGGCCCTCCGTCGGTCATCCGGAGCTCCCAGCCTGTCGCGTGGAGGTTAGCGGTCACTGGTGCTTGTGCACCACAGCACTGATGACCGTCTCCACTTCTGCGGGTTGGCCGAGGTGCATGGCGGCGATCGTCGTGAGGATCGCCCCGCCGAGTGACACGATCAGACCCGCGACCTGCCAGGGGATCGTCCCGATTGCCGTCTCTGTCAGCTTCGCATCCAGGCTTGAGACGGCCCCCGCCAATGCCTCGTGCTGCCGCTTCATGTACTGGCTGATCTCGTGGTCGGCGGTCTCCCGAGCGCTGGCTTCTTGAGTCAGAGCGCTGGCGTCCTGATCTACTTCCGCTTGGATCCGGTTGACCTCTCGCCCAAGCTGATGAAGCTTCACCCAGGGGCACCAGTGCCAGTGGTATGGCTCGCGCCGCTTCAACACTGTCGCCGTGTCGAATGCGCCCGCGTCATCGCTGGCGTGCACCTCAATGATGGGCGGCTGCCCGATCTGAACCGAGAGGCCGGACAGTGCGCCCCTGATAAGGCCAGTCAAGCGCGTATTGAAGCCCTGCGCCGTCTTGGCAAGCCCAACCAGCAGGATGACTGTGCCAGCGAACTGCAGGACGACACCGACGTACACCAACGCTTCGGCACTCATGTCGGGAGGCTATTGGTCGATTGGTCGCATACCCGGCAGGCGCGGGGGTGGGGTTCCTGGCAGCCCTGCGAGAGGCCACCCGCCAGGAACCCCGGCTCAGGGGGATCAGTGCCAGGCGCCAGGCTCGGCTTGGACGGTCACCGTGGTGTGGTGCTCGTAGGTCTCGTGGCCGGTCGCTGCGCAGTGCTCGGCGATCCACCGGACCAGCGCGCCGGGGTCGGTCACGTCCTCGGAGCGGGCTCCACAGTCGGCGCTCTCGCCGGTCACGCACACGGCGCCGAGCGTCGGCAGGCCGAGCGCGTCCGGCACAGCGGTGACCTTGTAGTCCCGGAAGCGGTAGCGAGTCGTGGTGCCCATGGGAGCCCCCTCCGGGCCGTAGGCGAGATGGTCGAGGACTTGCCGGACGAACGGGCTCACGTGCCCCACCGTCCAGGGCGGGTGAGTCGGGCATGCTGGCCGCTCGGCATCCTCAGCGCCTCCACGCCGACCACGTGGCAGCGGCAGGAGCAGCGCCGGATCTCGCTGACGCCGTACACGCCGTCCAGGTGGGTGTACGTGCCCCGGCACAGGCGGTGCATGTGCGGGTAGGTCTCTTCGTAGCAGCAGCCGGAGCGTCCCTCGTGCTGGGGCGGTTCAGCAGCGGCCAGCGCGCTCACGCGTCCTCCGGCTGGATTTTCTCCAGCACCGTCGCCAGTGCCTCCGCCACCTCCGCCGTGCAGCCACCCAGTTCCACGAACGGGGTCTCTCTGACGGGGTGCGAACCCCGCAGCGAAGGAATGGCGATGCCGTGCGCCGTGAGCGCGTTCCGGAGCCGTTCCGCCGCCACAATGGCGAGCCGGTACGGGTCAGTGCTGATATCTCGCTGAGTGATAGTCACAGTGCCGCTCCCCGTGGCCAGTTCGTATCGTCCTGGTCACGATGTTCGGCCAGTCGGTGAGGTGGATCTAGTCCCATTCCCGTTGTTGACTAAAGATCACCGGAAAAGCTGAGCCCATTCCTCAAGCAGAATACGGGCTGCGTCCCCCCAAAGGGCGTGATCCGAATACGCGGAGAACTCCTCAAGGTAACTCTCAACATCCCGGGAGTCTTTGAACACCATGACGCCAGTAGATGTCTCGACCGTAGCCATGCTGCGGTCGTAGACCGTGAAGACATTCAACGGTGTCAGTGGAATATGGCCAGACAGCGGAAGAACCCCGAGGCGTACACTCGGCAAGCGACTCACGGAAACTAGTCGGTCGATCTGCATCGCCATCGCGTGCCCAGCCAGCAGCGGCCACCGAACCGCCTGCTCCGTGAGTAGGAACGCGAATTCTTTGGATGAGTCATAGAGGACAGCTTGCCGGTCCAGCTTTCGTGCAATCGCCTTTGAATGATCTCCAGGAACATAGGCCAGAGTCGCACGAATGTAGTCTGGCGTGGAGAGCAGCGAGGTAATCATCGTGGGCAAGAAGAATCGAAACTCGGTTGACAGCTGCTCTAGGTCAGCAAGCTCGTTTTGCTTCTTCTCAAGTCCCTTGCGCCGCAATGAGCGAAAGTCTTGCCACTCAGTATTCGCAATCCGAGCAAGGGCGCCAACTTCAGCGATCAGCGCAGGTGGGGCATCGAGCGCCCGGAGGATGCGCTCAACATCGACCAGCGTCGGTACGGTCTTCCCGGTTTCAATCTTCGAGATTTTTGACTGTGACATGTTGCAACGCTGAGCGAGCCGAACCCCTGAGAGTCCGGCCCGCTGTCTGAGCGTTCTCAATGTCTCTGCTAGGTCGGCTTTGCTCTGCCCTAGCTGTTCCGGGTCGAGCGTCACGCGGTCACGTACTCCGCAAAGGGGATGGACTCTGCAACGGCGATCCGCTGGGCCTCAAGAAAGGGCGTTACATCGCCCCCATGGAGCACTCGATTGATCTGGGTGCCGTCAGCCTCGTAGTTCATCAGGACTACCATCGAACGGTCGAACATCCAGAAGTCCTGGAATCCCTCGACGGGGTTTTCTCGGTCCGTCACATCAAGAATGCGGATATCCTCGCCGGCCTGGGCACTGTGACGGTAATATCTGGCGAATTCAAACCGCAAGTAGTCACTCAGCGGGCGGCGCAGGACGTGAACTCTCCCCATCGAGCGCCCCTCGGCCTTGTGTCGTCGAATCTGAGCAGTCCAGTCGTCCTCTGAGACTTCGGCGAACGTCTCTCCGGCGCGAAATTGGGCCAACTCTTCGGCTTCCTGAGGCACGAGGTACTGAGGAAGCGTCTCCAATCGCCAAGCTTCGTGCTTGAAATCGCGAAACTTCGCCGCCCACTCCTCACCAGCCAAGAGCACGAAAAGCCTCCCTCAAGACCGCTTCGGGAATCTCAACGAGCCCCTCGCCATCCGGTGGTTGGAAACCCGAGAAATGATCGCCCTGGACAACGAACGTTCCTCGATCCGTCTGGTAGACGTTCGGGCAGTCCCCCTGCCCACACTCGCCGGAGCCTTCCCCGCTCCCAGTGAGCCTCGTAAGCCCGATCTTCTCCACCACGATGGAGCCCCCTTTCCGCTGGGCACACGACGTGCCCCGAGCACGAAGGTAGGCGGACCCTCGACCGAGCGTCTATGCCGCAACGGGCCTATTCCTGTCTTGGAATAGTTGATCAAGAAAATGCGGAAGCCCCGCCGACCACCCGGCGCGATGCCAGGCAGTCAGCGGGGCTGACGGTTCGTTACTCAGGCTCGTGCTCTCGCTCGGCTCGCTTGCGGAGCATGTCCTCCAGCGCGTTGCCAGCGCGGACCTCGGCCACGCCGAGACGTGAGCGGTCGGCTGGCGTGAGGCCAAGCAGGGAGGCCAGTTCGACCATTTGGCGCTCGGCGGCGCTCATCATGGCAACCAGTGGGTTGGCCACGACCCGACCGGACGGGTTGGTGAGCGTGGGCCCCTGCTCGGACAACAGCGCTGCGTAGCGGGCTCGCCGGTCGGCCAGCTCACAGAGCAGCGTGAGGGCGAACAGGTCGCTGGGGGCGAGCCACACGGCGCCGCGTGAGACGCGATCCCAGAGCTCCCGGCCATCCGGCTCAAGATGGTCCGGCGCGGGCTCCACGGCAGCGCTCAGAGGCGCCACGGAGGCCAGCGCGGGGAGGGCCCGCTTGCCGGGGTTGCCAAGGCGGCGCTTCTGCTCGCTGGGTTTGGGGGGTCGACCCATTGCGGCCATGTTTTTGCCTCAATTCTGCATAATCATGCATTCCAAAAACTGCTCTGACATTCGCGCTCGTGCGCGAGTCCATGGCGCCGGGGTCCGGGGGCAGCCACCCTCTAATGAATAGACTGCCCCCGGGGCATGCATATTCATACGGGCAGTCGCGCGTTGGCTAGGCGGACGTGCTAGAACGCCGGGGTCACGAGGCCGCTGCCACTGATAATGGCCACGCTCTGCGGGTATCGGGTGGCGATAAATGCCACGTAGTTGTACATGCGGATAAACACGCTCAGGTTCTGGGCATAGGTCTGCTGAAAGGCTTCCAGCTTGGCGTTGCCCTCGAAAGTCAGCAGGTCATCGCGCCGGACCAGGACGATCCGGTCCTCCGTGCTACTGGTTCCCAGGTTGGTGGGAATGGTCGCATCCAGGAACACGGGCAGGCCCAGCAGCGTGCCTGCCGATCCCTGCGCAATCACCTCAGTGGAAACGCCCATCGCGGCAAATGAGCCGTTAGCGGTCGGCACGACCAGGGGGCGGTTATTGGCGTCCGCCTGGGCAATGATCCAGGCCCAGCGGCGCGGGTGCATGATGATGGCATCCGGTGCGGCATAGCGAGCCGAGTGGATAGCCGCGATTGCCGAGGCGAGGATCGAATACAGCCCACCCTTGCCGGACAGTGCCGGGGTTGCCTGGGTCCAGGTAATGACATTGCTGCCAGCCATGGCCAGAATTCCGTTGAGCGTTCCGCCCGCGCCCGTGCCACTGAGAACCTGGGTGTTCAGTTTCACGGCGTAGTCAGCAGCAAGATCGGCCATGATGAGCTTGTCCACAGAAACTGGGCTCTGCTCCAGGAGCTGGAGCGATACCGTCTGGCCACCGGCAATTGTGACGACCGGGCTAGAAATGCTCGTGCTGGTGAGATCCTGCTGATTAATGCCGGTGTTCTGCGCCGACTGCGAGGCCACAGCCGTGCCGGTGTTGACCTTGGGAATATTGATCTGATCCGTGCCGGAGGGCAGTGGCTCAATGGAGGTCAGGTCGACGGTGATACGTCCAGGACGGGCGAGCCTCACGAATTCCTGCTCAAGCCACAGCGGAGGCACGAATTCACCGCCAGCTCCAGTGGTTGTGCTGATCGCCCGGATTTCTCCGGCAGCGCGGGCACGATCGGCCGCGAGGCAGTTATTTCGGGCAAGGCGCTCGCTGGCGTTGCGGTCGTGGTTCTCGTTCGCGTGGAAGAGATCCAGGAAATAGGACCGCTCGCTATATCGGGTGTAGACCTCCGGCTCACGGGTGACGACGGCGCGGGGCTCGTATGCCTGGCCGGGGAGCTGGGGTCGGTAATCAGCTCCGCCAGCGGCGGCATTACCCGGCGCATACTTGGCACGCATGGCGGCGACGTTCCGGTTCTGCACTATGTTCTCCTGAAGCTCGTTGATTCGGTCGTCCAGCGCGCGGATTTGGTCCTCGGTCGCGTCGAACGTGGCCTGTTCGGTCTTGCTGAGGCCGCGCGATTCTGCCTTTGCGTGCTCCACCATGGATTCCATGGAGTCGCGGAGGCCGGCGCGGCGTTCCTGAATTTCGGCGATTAGCTGCTGATTGCTCATTTCTTCCTTTTCGTTTGGATTGGCCACCGGGGGTGTCCCGGGACATGCGGTGGGGCTCGTGGGACAGTTCTCAAGGCTTTGACCTGCTCATATGTGCTCACGCCCTGCTTGTCCCGCTGGTCCCTACTGGGTTTCGAAGATGGAGCCGGGCGCATTCGGCTCGTTCTCTTCGTCCTCAATTTCCAGCAGCGGTGGGAGCGCTCGTTCCCAGGCGTCTTGCAGATCGGCCCAGCGATAGCCGTAGGCGCGGCCGTTGGCGACGCGAACGCGGACGGCCTTTAGCCCGTGCTCCCGCAGCAGCGCGCCCACATCGTCCGGTCGCAATTCGTCTCGCCCGTCAAACCGCTCGAATGCCAGGGGGTCAAGGTTGATTGCCGCTGTGGCCGCATCCTGCTTGCTGATACCGACCGGCCAGATGTTCGCCGGACGTGACGCGTAATGAGTCCGCAGCGCTGCGAGCAAGCGTGTGGATTTGGAGCCGTCAGCCCGGTCTGCTGTTTCGGCTTTCGCGGATTCCAGAGCAGCTAGACAGCGCTCAGGCCACGTCCCTCCGGCCAAAGCGGCAACGGCAAATAGGCAGCTCCAGATCTCATGGTCCCGGCCATCCGTCACGCTTGTAATGCGCCCATCAAGCAATAGCCCCAAAAGGGCAGTCGGCTCGGCAATCTCCACCGCTGCCCCCGATGCCCATTCCGAAAGTTCCGCACGCACGTGCTCCAGATTCTCTGCGTGGGCGAGAGGCAGGAAGGAATCCGGTCGTTCCTCGCGCCGAGCACGCTTCATGTGGACCACGAACGTGCGGGTCAGGAGCGCGTCCGGGAGCTTGGCCGTGGCAAGGCCAGCAAAGGCGACCGGCGCGAAACAGTCGTACCGGATAACTTCGTCCTGCTTGTCTTTGTGGGCTCGCAGGACTACTGCGCCGCGCTTGTATCCGGCATTGAGGATGATGGTGAGATCGTCCTGATTGCCTGCCGAATTGGCGCTGTAGGTTCGGTCCAATTCATCGGGGAAAAGCGTCACGGGATACCCGCCAGGCTTCTCGTTGCGCCCCGCTGACGAGATGATCCGGAGCATGGCCGCCGCCGACAGGGAGCCCACGTCCTGGCCGTTGGCCGCCAGGCGGCTGGTGATCTCCAGGGCGCGCGTCTTGCCGCTGCCTGGCGAGCCGGAGAAGAAGCCCAATCGTGGGGCGATGGGTAGTGATTGACTGAACGTCAGAAGATGGGTGTAGGCCGTCCACAGCGTGACCACGTGCAGGTGCCAGGGCTCCGGGAACCAGACGAACCGGCGGATGGCGCGCTCGGTGGCCTCCAGTGCCTCCGCCCCGCCCGCCGTAGCCCTCGTCTGGGCCTGGAGGGCTCCCAGTAGCTCGGCCTCAGTCACGGGCCCGCTCCGCGCGCCTGAGAGCCCCAGCAAGGGCATGGGCGACGCCTGCCGAGTGGGTGCCGGACGCGCTGATCCTGGTGGCCGCGTAGGTCAGCTCAACCGGTACCTGCCGCCCGCTGGCCACGTAGTCCACCACCAGCGCCAGGGCAACGCCGCGCAGCTCAACCAGACCCGCCGTGGCCCGCTTGCCGCCCAGGGCGAACAGTGGGGGCTTGCCCGGCCGCACGTCTGGCACGACCGTCAGGCCGACGTCCGTAATCGCGGCCAGCAGCGCAGCAACGGAGCGCTCCGAACACCCAGGGACGTGGACGGCGCACGGGTCGGCAAGGTCCTCGAAATCGTCCCCGTACTCACCCTGGCGGCCCGTCCCAGCAAGGTGCTCC
Source organism: Streptacidiphilus sp. MAP12-33 (assembly GCF_041261265.1). Lineage (NCBI taxonomy): Bacteria > Bacillati > Actinomycetota > Actinomycetes > Kitasatosporales > Streptomycetaceae > Streptacidiphilus > Streptacidiphilus sp. MAP12-33. The sequence continues at coordinate 130,185 of NZ_JBGCCA010000013.1, read as the reverse complement.
AGCAGCCGGTCACGCCCGTAGGGGAAGAAGTCCGGAGACCATTGCTCCCCGGTGCTGCGGGCCATGTCCAGCCGCTCAGCAGCCCGCCGGGCCGCCTCCGCTCTCGAAATCGTCATCGCTACCTCTCTCGCTCTGTGTGCGGGACAAGGGGGACCGCCAGGACAACCGCTCTTGATCTGCGGCTTTGCGTCCCGCTCCGGCGTCCCGTCCCGCTACACAGCCCTTGGGTGTGGGACCGTTTCCGGGCATGCGAAAGCCCCCACCACCGAGAGGGCAATGGGGGCTATTCGCAGAGGAGTTGGGGCTACGCCGCTGGCGCGTAGCTGAGCCGGTCCCGCATGGGGGTGGGGTCTCCGGGGCGCTTGGCGGGGCTCACCGAAACGGCGTCGAACATGACCGCCAGGTAGCGCCGCTGCTCGGCCACAGGAGCCGCCAGGAACGCCTCACGGACCGTCTCGGCATCCGCCAGCCCGGCCAGCGAGGATGCCGGGTCGTAGGTGGCCTGGAGAGCCTCCAGGCGCTTGATCTCTTCGTCCGTGGCGGCCCACAGGGCATCGAACCGGGCGGAGGTCATCCGGCCGTGGACGTAGTGGTCATCCTCCAGCTTGGCCAGCCGTGCCCGTGCCGCCGTCAGCGCTGCCGCCGTGTCCTTGGCCTGCCGCTCCTGCTCCGGGTCCTCGAACTGCATCCAGCGCCGGGCCAGCTCCAGCAGCGCCGGGGAGTCAGCCCCCTGGGTCACCATGGCCTGAGCCACGGTGTCCACCTGCGCCAGCCAAGCACCAATCACGGCGTCCTCGATCCGGTCGGCGCGGGTAGCGATGCCCTGGCATGCCTCGCTGCCGAGCTGCTCTCGGCGCCAGCATCGGTACTGAATCCCGGCGTGGACCATGCCCCCGCCGCAGCGCCCACAATGCAGCAGACCCGTGAGCAGGTAGTGAGCGTGCGGCTTACCGCGCTGCTTGCCCGCGCCGGAACGAGTCCGCTCGCCGACGAGCACCCGGATGCGGGCGAACTCGCCGGGCGTGACGACGCCTTCCCCGCAGCTCACCGGCTGCCCGTCGTCGTCCTTGAACGGCTCCGGGACCGGACGCCAAAGCGGAGCCTTGCCAGGCCTCTCCACCTTCTCCGTCGCAGGCACCAATCCCGCCCACGCCGGGTTCTTCGCCAGATTGACGATGGCCGCCGCCCGCCACGACTTGCCGCCCGGCGACGCGATGCCCTCCGCGTTCAGGTCACCGGCGATCAGAGACGGGGTGCGACCGGCAAGCAGCGCGTCCGCGATCCGCCGCGCCGTGCCGTAGGTGTCCGGGTGCGGTGCAAGCCGGTGACTGGCCTTGTCGATGCGCAGCCCGTACGGCGCTCGTCCGCCCGGCCACTTGCCCGCCCTCTTGGCTGCCCGGTGCCCGACCGTGGTGCGGACGCTGATGTTCTCCGCCTCCGCACGGGCCATCTCCGCCAGCAGCACGAACGGCATGCGGTCGCGGGAGGAGTCGAGCCCCTGCCCGGTGGCGACCATGCGCGCGCCGACCTGCTTGAACTCGTCTATCAGGGAGTCCACGGCGCCAGCGCCGCGCCGGTCGAGACGATCCACCCGCCACACGGCCAGGGTCCGAGCCTTGCCCGCCAGGACGTTGGCGCACGCCCGCTCGTACTTGGGGCGCTTCACATGCCGCTTGCTGGCGCTGACCTCCTCCACGTGCACCGCGCGAACGGTCAGCCCCTCACGCGCTGCCCACGCCCTCACGTCCCGCTCACCCTCGGCGAGCATGTTGCGGTCGTCCTTGTGCCGGGAGCGGCGGAGGTAGATCTCCACCAGGCTTTCCGGCGCGATCCCTGCGCCGCTCTCGATGGTCTCCATGGAGCTACTGGGGGCGGGGACGTTTCCTACGGTGGCGAGACTCATGCTCTGCACCCATCTGCGCTGGGTGTCTGAGCCGTCAGAGCGGGTCCGTCGCCTCAAACACCAGTGAACGTGATGGTGTGGAGATCGCGATGGTGTTCCCCGCACAGCAGGGCGAGGTTGGCGAGAGCGGTCTCACCGCCATCGGCCCAGTGGACCAGGTGGTGTGCCTCGCACCAGCTGGGCGGCCGGTCGCAGCCGGGCCAGACGCAGTGGCGGTCCCTCGCGATCACCGCGTCCCGCAGGTGCGCCGGGACGGTGCGGGTGGTCCGGCCGATCGAGACGACGTCGCTCTGCCCCCGGGTCAGGATGACGCGCAGGGCGCAGTCGCATGACTCCTTGCGTGCCTCCCAGCGCGGGAGCTGGTAGCCCCGGGCGGTCGTCGCCACGGCCTTCGGCCGCAGCAGGCCCGCCAACTCGTCGCCCTCCCCGCCGACGACCGCCAGGGCCGGGTGCGTGGGGCAGGAGGCGCGCAGCGCGCCCAGGTCGGCAGTGATCGTCAGGTGCGGGCGCTGACCACCGGTGGTCGGCAACTCGCCTGCGCCCAGGGCCAGATCGATCACGACCCCGACGGCGTCGCCCATGCGCTCCGACGCGGAGCGCGGGTCGCCCTCGGCCGGTGCGCCCATGGCCGCCTCCAGCGCCGTGCGGAGCTTCTCGCCGACCACCGGGGCGAGCTCACCGGACAGCACCCAGAACGGGTTGTCGCTGGTGCCCGTGCGGGAGAGCCTGATCCAGGACTGGAACGCAGGCGCCGCCTCGCCCACCTGCGGCTCGGCCTCGGGAACGAGGTGGGCGTGGAGCTGCTGCGCGGCCTGCCGCAGGTGGGCGAGGTGCAGCGCGGGGGCCTGGGCCACCATCAGCTCCTCCGCCGCGCGACGGGCCTGCGCGTCCTCGATCGGCGCGAGCTCCTTGGCCAGGATCTCGACCTGGTCCGAGGACAGCGCCCCCGCCGCCTGGGCGGCACGCACCGTCTCCAACCGGTCCAGCTTCTCGGCCAGGCCGACGATGTGCCTGGCGTGCCCGGCCGCCAACTGCGCGTGCACCCGCAGGAAGCCGTGCGTCGACCGGCAGCGCACCGCGCTGAAGCCACCGGTGCGGTCGAACACCGCCACCCGGCGCAGCAGTTCGGCCTCGACCATCTCCTGGAGGCGGACCAGCGCGAGGATCTCCTCCGCCTGCGCGGCGGAGCCGGAAACCAGAAGGTCGTCGTCCCCACGCGCGGCCAGCGCGCGCACCAGCTCACCGGCCGAGGCCGGAAGCGTGCGCAGCGGATCGACCGGGCCGAGGGACTGGCCACCGGCCTGGCGAGAAGCGGAAGGGGTCAACGGGTCGGCCCGGAAGACATCCCCCAGGGAGGGCACAGCCTCTCCCCTGGACGCGTCATCCCTGCCCTCACACCCGCCCCCGAACAGAGGAGCGTCCATAGAACAATGATGACACCCCATCACCCCCCACACCATCACCCGCAGGGGTGAAAACCCGCAGCTCAGACCGCCTCACGGCCCAGCGCACCGACAAAGACCCGCGCTGCGTCCGTGAGCGTCCCCGACCAGATCGCCTCGGTGCGGTGAAGCAGGCCCGGGTCGCTCAGCGGGACGGCCGCGACGTCCGGCCATGGGGTGGCCGGGGTGGGGACCAGGGCGAGGCCGAGGCCGGCGGAGACGCAGGAGTGGACCGCGTGGCGGTCGGGGCCGGTGAGGGTGAGGGTGGACGGGAAGGCGTCGGTGCCGGTCGCGGCGCGGAGGTCGGCGAGGGGGACGGCGGCGTCCGGGGCGTCGAGCCAGCCGGCGTCGGCGAGGGAGGCGATGCGCAACCGCCGTCGGCGCGCGAGCGGGTGGTCCGACGGGAGCAGGACGGAGAGCGGGTGTTCGGCCACCCGCCGGGCCCGCACGGGGGCGCCCGCCGGGAGGGCCAGCGGGTCGCTCGGCGCGGCGAGCCCGTCGACGACGGCCAGGTCGAGCTCGCCCGCGGCGACGGCGGCCACCGCCGCAGTGCGACCGATGACGCTCATCTCCAGCTCTGCCCACGGCAGTTCACGCCGCGTCACAGCCAACGCCACGGCGATCCGCTCCGGGACGGCCAGCGCCGTCACGCCCAGCCGCAGGCGGCCGCGCGGGGAGGCGCCGACGCGGGCGACGTCGGCGCGGGCCGCGTCCAGGCGCAGCAGGATGCCGGGCGCGTGCTCCAGCAGCCGCTCGCCCGCCTCGGTCGGCGCGACGGGTCGCCGCAGCAGCAGGGGCGCGCGCAGCTCCTGCTCCAGCGCGGCGATCTGCTGCGAGACGGCCGACTGCGTGTAGCCGAGGGCGCGCGCCGCGGCGGAGAAGGAGGCGAGCCGGGCGACGGTGACGAAGGTGCGCAGCTGCTGGGGATCCACGCCGATCAGTATCGCTTATCGACACACGCCTGATCATCGTTGGACCTGAACGACGGCCGCCCCGACGATGGACGCATGACGACGAACACGACGACCATCACCGCTCCCCGCGTCGCCCTGGTCGGCGACCGCGACCCCAAGGTCCGCTCCCACCAGCGCATCCCGCAGCTGGCCGCGGCGCTGCTGGAACGCGACGGCCTCGCGCTCGACCTGTACTGGATCGGTTCCGACGAGGTCGACTCCCCCGAGGACCTGCGCGGCTTCGACGGGATCTGGCTGCTCCCGGGCAGCCCGTACCGCTCCGAGGCCGGGGCCCTGGCCGCCGCCCGCGCGGCGCGCGAGAACGGCATCCCCTTCCTGGGCACCTGCGCCGGGTTCCAGCACGCCCTGCTGGAGTTCGCCCGTGGCGTCTGCGGCCTGGCCGACGCCGCCCACGCCGAGAACGACCCGGACGCCGCGCACCCGCTGATCGCCCCGCTCGCCTGCAGCCTGGTCGGCCACGAACTCCCGATCACCCTCACGCCGGGCACCCTCGCCGAACGCCTCCTCGGCGCGGAGCGCAGCGTCGAGCGCTACCACTGCAACTACGGCCTCCACCCGGACTTCCCGGCGCGGCTGGCCGCCCACGGCCTCGTCTTCAGCGGTCACGACGCCGAGGGTGACCCGCGCATCGCCGAACTCCCCGAGTCGGCCCACCCGTTCTTCCTGGCCACGCTGTTCCAGCCGGAGCTCGCGGGCGACGGCACCCGTCCGCACCCGTTCGTCGAGGGCTTCGCCCGCGCGGCCCTCGCCGCGCGCTCCACCGGCTCCTCCAGCCAATCCACTCGACCGGAGACGGTCTCACTGTGAGAATATCCTGGCGCTGACCGACGCCGAGGAGGACCACCGTGATCCCGAACCCGCTCCAGCCGGACGACCGGACGCACCGGGCCGAGGCCGCCCTGGCGGGGCTCGTCATGGGCGACGCCTTCGGGGACAGCTGGTTCACGCGGTCCGACGAGGACGCCGAGGCGCTGTGGGCCGCGCGGGAGCCACGGCCCGCGCCGTGGCCGTGGACGGACGACTCCGCCATGGCGTTCGTCCTGCACGCCCACCTCGTGCGGCACGGCGAGGTCCGGCCGGGCGAGCTGGCCCGGGAGTTCGCCGCCGCCTACGAGCGGGACCCGGCCCGCGGCTACGGGCCGTCCATGCACGCGGTGCTGCGCCGCATCACCGCGGGCGAGGACTGGCGGGCCGTCACCGAGAGTCAGTTCGAGGGCCAGGGCTCCTGGGGCAACGGGGCCGCGATGCGGGTCGCCCCGCTGGGCGCGTGGTTCCACGACGACCTCTCCGCCGCCCGCGCGCACGCGGAGCTGTCGGCGCTGGCCACCCACGCCCACCCGGAGGCCGTTGCCGGAACCGTGGCCGTGGCGGTCGCCGCCGCGCTGGCCGCCGCCGGGCGGGAGAGTGCCGCGCCGGACCGGAGCGCGTTCCTGCGCGAGGTCGCCGCCCAGGTACCGCAGAGCGACGTCCGGGCGCGGATCGAGGTCGCGGCGGGGTTCGGCCCACGGACCTCGGTGCGCCACGCCGTGTCGGTCCTCGGTTCGGGGACGCTGATCTCGGCACCGGACACGGTCCCGTTCGCCCTGTGGTCCGCCGCCGGGCATCTCGACGACCTGACCGAGGCGCTGTGGCAGACCGTCGGCGGCTGGGGCGACCGGGACACCACCTGTGCGATCGCCGGGGGCGTGGTGGCGGCGCGGACCGGCGTCGGCACCCTGCCGGAGGCCTGGCGCCGGGCGGTCGAGCCGTGGCGTCTTCCTACCGGACGGTAGCCGGGGTATGGTGTGCGCACCACCTCCGTCCCGCGTTGGGAGCCGCCGCGACGGAGCGCATGGTTGAGTCTTCACGCTGAGCTGCGCCCTCGGCGATCTCTCTTTCTCTCCACGGCCTTCAGTCGCCCGTGGATCCCTTTTCCCTCGCCGCCGCGTCGGAGCGGAACGACCGCGGCGTACTCCCTGCTTCCCAGGAGTCACGCCATGACTGAGAACAGTCCTGTCTTCCCCACCGTCGCCGTGGTCGGCCTCGGCACCATGGGTGCCGGCATCGCCGAGATCGTGGCCCGCAGCGGCCGCCGGGTGATCGGCATCGAGGCCACCGCCGCCGACGCGCACGCCGCGCGCACGCGGATCGAGGAGGCCACCGCCCACTCCGTGCGCCGCGAGCGTCTCACCGAGGACGAGCGCGCCGCGCTGCTGGGCCGGATCACGGTCACCGACGAGCTCACCGCCGCCGCCGAGGCGCAGCTGGTGATCGAGGAGGTGCCGGAGAACCTGGAGCTCAAGCGCGAGATCTTCGCCGAGCTCGACAAGATCTGCCCGCCGGAGACCGTCCTGGCGACCGGCACCACCGCCCTCTCCGTCACCCGGATCGCCGCCGCGACCGGCCGCCCGGAGCGCGTGCTCGGCCTGCACTTCTTCAACCCCGCGCCGGTGATGCAGCTGGTCGAGGTGGTCAGGACCGTGCTGACGGACGCGCAGGCCGCCGAGGACGCGGCCCAGTTCGCCCGCTCGCTCGGCAAGTCGCCGGTCGCCGCCGGGGACCGGGCCGGGTTCATCGTCAACGGCCTGCTCTTCGCCTACCTGAACCAGGCCGCCGCGATGTTCGAGTCGCACTACGCCAGCCGCGAGGACATCGACGCCGCCATGCGCTTCGGCTGCGGCCTGCCGATGGGCCCGCTGGCGCTGCTGGACCTGATCGGCATCGACACCGCCAAGACCGTGCTGGAGGCGATGTACGCGCAGTCGCGCGACCGCCTGCACGCCCCCGCGCCGATCCTCGGGCAGCTCTCCGCCGCCGGCCTGCTGGGCCGGAAGTCCGGCCGCGGCTTCTACACCTACGCCGCCCCCGGCTCCTCGGAGGTCGTCGCCGAGGAGGGCGCGGCCGCCAAGGTCCGCGTCGCGGGCCGCGAGGTGCGCAGCGTCGGCGTCTGCGGCTCCGGCACGATGGCGAACGGCATCGCCGAGGTCTTCGCCAAGGCCGGGTACACCGTCATCCAGGTCGCCCGCAGCCAGGAGAAGGCCGACCGGTCCAAGGCCGCCATCGCGAAGTCGCTGGACCGCATGGTCGCCAAGGGACGCCTCTCCGAGGAGGACCGCGACGCCACCCTCGCCCGGGTCACCCCGAGCGGCGGCTACGAGGACCTGCACGGCGTCGACCTGGTCCTGGAGGCCGTGGCCGAGGACCTGGCGGTCAAGCGCGAGCTGTTCGCCACCCTCGACAAGATCTGCAAGCCCGGCGCGGTGCTGGCCACCACCACCTCCTCGCTCCCGGTGATCCAGTGCGCGACGGCCACCGGCCGCCCGCAGGACGTCATCGGCATGCACTTCTTCAACCCGGCCCCGGCCATGAAGCTGGTCGAGGTGGTGAGCACCGTCCTCACCGCCGAGGACGTCACCGCCACCGTGCTGGAGGCGTGCGCCAAGGTCCGCAAGCACCCGGTGGAGTGCGGCGACCGGGCCGGTTTCATCGTCAACGCGCTGCTCTTCCCCTACCTCAACGACGCCGTCCGGATGATCGAGGAGCACTACGCCTCGGTCGACGACGTCGACACCGCCATGAAGCTCGGCTGCGGCTACCCGATGGGCCCGTTCGAGCTGCTGGACGTGGTCGGCCTGGACGTCTCGCTGACGATCGAGAAGGTGCTGCACGCCGAGTTCCGCGAGCCGGGACTCTCCCCCGCGCCGCTGCTGGAGCACCTGGTGACCGCGGGCTGCCTGGGCCGCAAGACCGGCCGCGGCTTCCGCGACCACGCGCGCCGATGAGGCCAGGTAGCCTTCCGGTCATGACCACGGAAGAGCAGCTGCTGGAGCAGGCGGGCGTGACTGGCCTGACGGGCGAGCCGGGCAGCGGCGCCGCCCGCCGGGCGACGGCCCAGCGGCAGCTGATGCGCCAGGAGCTGGCCACGGCGGCCATGGACCTGTTCGCCTCCCAGGGCTACGAGGAGACGACGGTCGACCAGATCGCCGCGGCGGCGGGCGTGGCCCGGCGCACCTTCTTCCGGTACTTCCGGTCCAAGGAGGAGGCGATCTTCCCGGACCACGACGACACCCTGGTCCGCGTCGCCGACCTGCTGGCCAGCGCGGACCCGAGTGAGCATCCGCTGGACGTGGTCTGCCGGGGCATCAAGGAGGTGCTGCGGATGTACGCGGCCACCCCGGCCGTCTCGGTGGCCCGCTACCGGCTGATCCGCCAGGTGCCGACGCTGCGCGAGCGCGAGATCGCGGTGGTGGCCCGCTACGAGCGGCTGTTCACCCGCTACCTGCTCGGCCGGTTCGACACCGACCAGGGCGACGACGCGATGCTGGCCGAGGTGTCGGCCGCAGCCGTCGTCGCGGCCCACAACCACGTGCTGCGCCGCTGGCTCCGGGCCGGCGGGCGCGGCGAGGTGGAGGCCCAGTTGGACCACGCCTTCGAGGCGATCCGGCGGACCTTCTGGGGCGACCTGACCACCCGCCGCGGCGAGCGTCCGGCACTCCAGCTGGCACCCAGTGCCAGCAATGGTGGCGACTTCGTCATCACCGTCGCTCGCGCGGACGCACCGCTGGACGAGGTCATGGCGGGCATCCGCGCCGCCCTGACCGGCCAGAACGAGGCATAGCCGCAGGTCACAGCGCTACCACACAAGGGCCCCACGCCACCCGCGGCGTGGGGCCCTTGTGTTGTGTTGCAACGTGATGACGCTCACGTGACACTGGATGCAAATGGTGGCACGCAGTGTCTTTACGAGTGGCACAGGGTGCCAGTACGTTGTTACCCACTGGTCGCGGCGCCGCGGCTCCCCACCCCGGCGCGCCACGGCCTACCCCCCGCGCGCCACCCCTGTGCGGGCCCCAAGCTCGAAGCATCGAAGCGACTGACGTAGCCGGCGTCCGCTCCCGGCGACCCACCGCAGTACCAGACACGCCCCCCGTCCCATTGACGCACCCTGCACCCTCAGCAGGTACGCCGCCGGAGGCAGCCATGGCAGCCATCAAGGAAATCCTCGCCGCGATCCAGAACCCGGACACCACCGCCGCCGAATACGCGGCGCTGGAGCTCCCGGAGTCCTACCGCGCGATCACCCTCCACAAGGACGAGCAGGAGATGTTCGCCGGTCTGGAGAGCCGCGACAAGGACCCGCGCAAGTCCCTGCACCTGGACGACATCGCCCTGCCGGAGCTCGGCCCGGGCGAGGCCCTGGTCGCCGTCATGGCCAGTGCGGTCAACTACAACACGGTGTGGAGCTCGATCTTCGAGCCGGTCTCCACCTTCGGCTTCCTGGAGCGCTATGGCCGCCTCTCGCCCGAGACCGCGCGTCACAACCAGGACTTCCACGTCCTCGGCTCCGACCTCGCGGGCGTGGTGCTGCGCACCGGGCCGGGCGTGCACGCATGGAAGCCCGGCGACAAGGTGGTCGCCCACTGTCTCAGCGTCGAGCTGGAGAGCGCCGACGGGCACAACGACACCATGCTGGACCCCGAGCAGCGCATCTGGGGCTTCGAGACCAACTACGGCGGCCTGGCCGAGATCGCGCTGGTCAAGTCCAACCAGCTGATGCCCAAGCCGGAGCACCTCACCTGGGAGGAGGCCGCCTCCCCGGGCCTGGTCAACTCCACCGCCTACCGCCAGCTGGTCTCCCGCAACGGCGCCGGCATGAAGCAGGGCGACAACGTGCTGATCTGGGGCGCCTCCGGTGGCCTCGGCTCCTACGCCACCCAGTACGCGCTGGCCGGCGGCGCCAACCCGATCTGCGTCGTCTCCAGCCCCGCCAAGGCGAAGATCTGCGAGGCGATGGGCGCCGAGGCGATCATCGACCGCTCCGCCGAGGGCTACCGGTTCTGGAAGGACGAGCACAACCAGGACCCGCGCGAGTGGAAGCGTTTCGGCGGCAAGATCCGCGAGCTGACGGGCGGTGAGGACGTCGACATCGTCTTCGAGCACCCGGGCCGTGAGACCTTCGGCGCCTCGGTCTACGTCACCCGCAAGGGCGGCACCGTCGTCACCTGCGCCTCGACCTCGGGCTACATGCACCAGTACGACAACCGCTACCTGTGGATGTCGCTCAAGCGCATCGTCGGCTCGCACTTCGCGAACTACCGCGAGGCATGGGAGGCCAACCGCCTGATCGCCAAGGGCAAGATCCACCCGACGCTGTCGAAGACCTACACCCTCGCCGAGACCGGTCAGGCCTCGCTGGACGTGCACCACAACAAGCACCAGGGCAAGGTCGGCGTGCTGTGCCTGGCACCCGAGGAGGGCCTCGGCGTCACCAACCCCGAGCTGCGCGCCAAGCACCTGCCGGCCATCAACCGCTTCCGCGGCGAATAGTCAGGACGGCTCGGGGACATGACGACTCATCGGGACCGACCCTGGCTGATGCGGACCTACGCGGGGCACTCCTCCGCGGCCGCCTCGAACGAGCTGTACCGGAAGAACCTGGCGAAGGGTCAGACGGGCCTCTCCGTCGCCTTCGACCTGCCGACGCAGACCGGCTACAACCCCGACCACGTCCTCGCCCGCGGCGAGGTCGGGCGGGTCGGTGTCCCGGTCAGTCACGTGGGTGACATGCGGACCCTCTTCGAGGGCATCCCGCTGGAGCGCACCAACACCTCGATGACCATCAACGCCACGGCCATGTGGCTGCTGGCGATGTACCAGGTGGTCGCCGAGGAGCAGGGCGCGGACATCGCCAAGCTGACCGGGACCACCCAGAACGACATCATCAAGGAGTACCTGTCGCGCGGGACGCACGTCTTCCCGCCCGGGCCCTCCATCCGGCTGACCACCGACATGATCGCGTACACGGTCGCCAGCCTCCCGAAGTGGAACCCGATCAACATCTGCAGCTACCACCTGCAGGAGGCCGGGGCCACGCCGGTGCAGGAGATGGCGTTCGCGATGTGCACGGCGATCGCCGTGCTCGACGCGGTCCGCGACAGCGGGCAGGTCAAGCCGGAGCAGATGGGCGAGGTCGTCGCCCGGATCTCCTTCTTCGTCAACGCGGGCGTCCGCTTCGTCGAGGAGATGTGCAAGCTGCGCGCCTTCTCGCAGCTGTGGGAGAAGGTGACGCTCGAGCGGTACGGCGTCACCGACCCCAAGCAGCGCCGGTTCCGGTACGGCGTCCAGGTCAACTCCCTCGGTCTGACCGAGGCGCAGCCGGAGAACAACGTCCAGCGCATCGTGCTGGAGATGCTGGCCGTCACGCTGTCCAAGGACGCCCGTGCCCGCGCCGTGCAGCTGCCGGCCTGGAACGAGGCGCTGGGTCTGCCCCGGCCCTGGGACCAGCAGTGGTCGCTGCGGATCCAGCAGGTGCTCGCCTTCGAGTCGGACCTGCTGGAGTACGGGGACCTGTTCACCGGCTCCGTCGTGGTCGAGGCCAAGGTCGCAGAGCTGATCGAGGGCGCGGAGGCGGAGATCGCCAAGGTGCAGGAGATGGGCGGGGCCGTGGCCGCCGTCGAGTCCGGCTACCTCAAGGCCGCGCTGGTCGCCTCGCACGCCGAGCGCCGCACCCGGATCGAGTCCGGTGAGGACAAGGTCGTCGGCGTCAACTGCTACGAGACCACCGAGCCGAGCCCGCTGACGGCCGACCTGGACACCGCGATCATGGTCGTGGACGGGGACGCCGAGCGCGCCGTGGCCGAGGCCTTCGCGGGCTGGCTGGCCGGGCGGGACGAGGGCGCCGCGCAGGCGGCGCTCGCCGAGCTCAAGGCGCAGGCACAGACCGACGCCAACCTGATGACCGCCACCCTCGCCTGCGTCCGCGCCGGCGTCACCACCGGCGAGTGGGCCCAGGCGCTGCGCGACGTGTTCGGCGAGTACCGGGCCCCCACCGGCGTCGGCGGCGCGCCTATCACCGGCGTCATCGACCCGGAGACGGGCTCGGAGCTGCTCACCGTCCGCGCGGCCGTGGCCCGGACCGCCGAGGAGCTGGGCAGCGGCAAGCTGCGGCTGCTGGTCGGCAAGCCCGGCCTGGACGGCCACTCCAACGGCGCCGAGCAGATCGCCGTGCGCGCCCGCGACGCCGGCTTCGAGGTCGTCTACCAGGGCATCCGCCTGACGCCCGAGCAGATCACGGCGGCGGCCATCGCCGAGGACGTGCACTGCGTCGGCCTGTCGATCCTCTCCGGCGCCCACGCCGAACTGGTGCCGGACGTGCTTCAGCGGCTGCGCCGCGCCGGGGCCCTGGACATGCCGGTGGTCGTCGGCGGGATCATCCCCGCCGCGGACGAGCAGGCCCTGCTTGCCCAGGGCGTGGCGGCGGTGTTCACTCCGAAGGACTTCGGGATCACCGCGATCATCGGCCGTATCGTCGACGAGATCCGTCTGGCCCACGGCCTGGACCCGATCTTCACCACCCAGAAGACTCAGAAGGAAGAGACCCTCGCCTCATGAGCAACGTCAACCGACTCCGTCCGCGCCGTTCCTGCCTGGCCGTCCCCGGCTCGAACCCGCGCTTCCTGGAGAAGGCCCAGGGCCTGCCCGCCGACCAGGTCTTCCTGGACCTGGAGGACGCCTGCGCACCGCTGGCCAAGGAGGGCGCCCGCCACACCATCGTCGACTTCCTGAACAACGGCGACTGGACCGGCAAGACCCGCGTGGTCCGCGTCAACGACTGGACCACCCACTGGACCTACCGCGACGTCGTCACCGTCGTCGAGGGCGCGGGCCAGAACCTGGACTGCATCATGCTGCCCAAGGTCCAGGACGCCCAGCAGGTCGTGGCGCTGGACCTGCTGCTGACGCAGATCGAGAAGACCATGGGCTTCGAGGTCGGCAAGATCGGCATCGAGGCGCAGATCGAGAACGCCAAGGGCCTGATCAACGTCGACGCCATCGCGGAGGCCTCGCCCCGCCTGGAGACGATCATCTTCGGCCCGGCCGACTTCATGGCCTCCATCAACATGAAGTCCCTCGTGGTCGGCGAGCAGCCGCCCGGCTACGGCGCCGACGCCTACCACTACATCCTGATGCGCATCCTGATGGCCGCCCGGGCCAACGACCTGCAGGCCATCGACGGCCCCTACCTGCAGATCAAGAACGTCGACGGCTACCGCGAGGTCGCCGGGCGCAGCGCCGCGCTGGGCTTCGACGGCAAGTGGGTGCTGCACCCCGGCCAGGTCGACGCCGCCAACGAGGTCTACTCCCCCTCCCAGGAGGACTACGACCACGCCGAGCTGATCCTGGACGCCTACGACTGGTGCACCTCCGAGGCGGGCGGCAAGAAGGGCTCCGCGATGCTCGGCGACGAGATGATCGACGAGGCCTCCCGCAAGATGGCCCTGGTCATCTCCGGCAAGGGCCGCGCCGCCGGCATGCAGCGCACCACCAAGTTCGAGATCCCTGAGAGCTGAGGCGCGAGATGCAGTTCGGACGCACCTACGAGGAGTTCGAGGTCGGCGCGGTCTACAAGCACTGGCCCGGAAAGACCGTCACCGAGTACGACGACCACCTCTTCTGTCTGCTCACGATGAACCACCACCCACTGCACATGGACGCGAACTACGCGACCACCACCGTGCAGGGCAAGAACGTCGTGGTCGGCAACTACATCTACTCGCTGCTGCTCGGCATGAGCGTCGAGGACGTCTCCGGCAAGGCCCTGGCCAACCTGGAGATCGAGTCGCTCAAGCACGTCGCGCCGACCTTCCACGGCGACACGATCTACGGCCAGACCGAGGTCCTCGACAAGAAGATGACCTCCAAGCCCGACCGCGGCATCGTCTACGTCGAGACCAAGGGCTACAACCAGGACGGGACGCTGGTCTGCGTCTTCCGCCGCAAGGTGATGGTCCCCACCGAGCAGTACCTCAAGGAGCGCGGCGGCGACCAGCCCGGGCGCCCCGAGCTGCGCGAGCAGGCGTAACACTCAAAAGCTTTCCCCCACCCCGCTCCCCCACAGTGCTCGGGCGCTCCACGGTGTATGCCACGCCCGTGGAGCGCCCGGACAGGCCGGTCAGAAGAGAAGGACACGATCCATGGGACGCCTCGCCCAGACCGAAGGTCTCAACGAGATCCAGCAGGAGATCCTCGCGACCGTTCGCAGCTTTGTCGACAAGGAGATCATTCCGGTCGCCACCGAGCTGGAGCACCGCGACGAGTACCCCACCGACATCGTCGAGGGCCTCAAGGAGATGGGGATCTTCGGTCTGATGATCCCGGAGGAGTACGGCGGCCTCGGCGAGTCGCTGCTCACCTACGCCCTGACCGTGGAGGAGATCGCCCGCGGCTGGATGTCGGTGTCCGGCATCATCAACACCCACTTCATCGTGGCGTACATGATCAACGCCCACGGCACGCAGGAGCAGAAGGACTACTTCCTCCCGCGCATGGCCACCGGCGAGATCCGTGGCGCGTTCTCGATGTCCGAGCCGGGTCTGGGCTCCGACGTCTCGGCCATCTCCACCAAGGCCGTCAAGGACGAGAGCGGCGAGTTCTACGTCCTCAACGGCCAGAAGATGTGGCTGACCAACGGCGGCACCTCCTCCGTGATCGCGTGCCTGGTCCGCACCGAGGAGGGTCACGCCTCCCCGTACAAGAACCTCACCACCTTCCTGATCGAGAAGACCCCGGGCTTCGGCCCGAACGAGTCGGTCCCGGGCCTGACCGTCCCGGGCAAGATCGAGAAGATGGGCTACAAGGGCGTCGACACCACCGAGCTGGTACTCCAGGACGTCAAGCTGCCCGCCGACCGCATCCTCGGCGGAGTCCCCGGCCGCGGCTTCTACCAGATGATGGACGGCGTCGAGGTCGGCCGCGTCAACGTCGCCGCCCGTGGCTGCGGTGTCGCGCAGCGCGCGTTCGAGCTGGGCATCCGGTACGCGCAGCAGCGGCAGACCTTCGGCAAGAAGATCGCCGAGCACCAGGCGATCCAGTTCAAGCTCGCCGAGATGGCCACCAAGGTCGAGGCGGCCCACCAGATGATGGTGATGGCGGCCCGCAAGAAGGACTCCGGCCAGCGCAACGACCTCGAGGCCGGCATGGCCAAGTACCTGGCCTCGGAGTACTGCAAGGAGGTCGTCGAGGACTCCTTCCGGATCCACGGCGGCTACGGCTTCTCCAAGGAGTACGAGATCGAGCGCCTCTACCGCGAGGCCCCGATGCTGCTCATCGGTGAAGGTACTGCGGAGATCCAGAAGATGATCGTGGGACGCCGCCTGCTGGAGGACTACAAGCTCGCCGAGTAGGACTCGCCGGGCGGCGACGGACTTGCCGGGTGCGCGGGCTGGGGAGCATGGCGCGTTTCGGCAACAGGGGGGCGCGGATCACACGGTTCGCGCCCCCCATTTTCGTGTATTGCTCAACTGCCTTGCGCGCCAGCGACCTGAGTGCTTTGTCACCGTTCGCCCACAACCCTTGGCCCGGGCACCCCCACCGGCTTACCTTGGCGGAGCAGAGAGAAACGCGGGAGCACCCCACCCGGGTTCCCGGAGCTTGCTACGGCACCACCTGCTGCCGATAGCATCCCCTCGGACGACCGTGTGTCGCCAACGACACATCCGTCCCCGAACCCCTCGACACCGCGACCTTGTCGGTCGCGACAAAGGTCTTCGATGCCCCTTCGTCCGTCCCATTCGACCGACGCCACCCGGCCGCGCGTGACCCTGGCCCGTGGTGCGTCCCCCTGGCTCGTCCCGACCGTGCTCACGGCCGCCGCGTGCACCGCCCTCACCCGGCGCAACGGCAGATGGGCCCTGGCGGCGGTACCGGCCTCCGCGCTCAGCGCGGGCATGCTCTGGTTCTTCCGCGACCCCGAGCGCGAACTCGGCGCCGGCCGGGTCATCTCTCCTGCCGACGGCGTGGTGCAGAGCATCGACGCCTGGCCCGACGGCCGCACCCGCGTGGCGATCTTCATGAGCCCGCTCAACGTGCACGTCAACCGGGCCCCCCTGGACGGCGTGGTCCGCTCCGTCGAGCACGTGCCCGGCGGCTACGTCCCCGCGTTCAACAAGGACAGCGACCGCAACGAGCGCGTCGTGTGGCACTTCGACACCGAGCTCGGCGACATCGAGATGGTGCAGATCGCGGGCGCGGTGGCCCGCCGCATCGTCCCCTACGTCACCAGCGGCACCAAGGTCGGGCGCGGCGAGCGCGTCGGCCTGATCCGCTTCGGCTCGCGCGTCGACACCTACCTCCCGGCGGGCGTCGAGCCCGGCGTCGAGGTGGGCCAGAAGACGACGGCAGGGGTGACTCGCCTTGACCGTGACTGACCCGGAGGCCTACCGGTCCCACGGGGAGGAGGACGACGAGGAGATCGAGCGCGTCGTCCGCCGGCTGCGCTGGGCCCGCGACCGCGAGCTGCGCCGTCCGCTCTCGCCGCAGCACCTCTCCACGGCGGACCTCTTCACGCTGGGCAACGCCGTCTGCGGCTTCCTCGCGATCTACTGCACCACCACGGGCGTGCTCATCCCGCACCTGACCGGTGTGGCGACGAGCGGGGACCGCCGCAGTGCGGCGGCCGCGGTGACGCTGCTGCTGATCGGCTCCATGTGCGACCTGTTCGACGGCCTGGTGGCGCGCAAGCTCCGCTCGTCCGCGCTGGGCGCGGAGCTGGACAACCTCGCGGACCTGATCAGCTTCGGCATCGCCCCGGCGTACTTCGTCGTGGTCTGGGGCATGACCGCGGGCGGCGCGCACCAGCGCGTCAGCGCGGGCATCGCCATCGTGGTGCTGCTGGCCGTGGTGCTGCGTCTGGCCCGGTTCTCCTGCACGGCCGCCCGGCCTGGTGTGTTCCAGGGCATGCCCTCGCCGATGGGCGCGCTGACGGTGATCTCCATCGTGCTGCTGAACCCGCCGTTCGTGCTGGGCGCGCTCGGGATCGTCGCCGTGGCGGCGCTCATGGTGAGCCAGGTGGAGTACCCGAAGCCGCAGGGCAAGCTGGCCACGGCCACCCTGGTGTGGATCGTCGTCTCGATGGGCTGTCTCACCGCCTGGGCCACGGGCCTGCCGGGCGGCGCGACGCTGCTGCAGATCGGTGCCTCGCTCCAGGTCGCCCTGGCGCTGATGGCCCCGCTCATGGTCATCCGCCGCAAGGTCGGCGACGTCCGCGCCAAGCGCGCCGAGGCGCGCGGCGCGAACTGAGGCTCGCTCGCGAACGCCGGGGCCCCGGGACGGTTTCCGTCCCGGGGCCCCGGCGTTATGGCTCTACCATCGGTGTCCGTGCGCAGGACGATCAACCTCTGGCGGCAGCGACTCGACGAGGTGCCCGCGGAGGTGTGGGCGGATCCCGGGGTCGAGGTGCTGATCCTCGCCGACACCGGGATCGGCTCGCTCCCGTCCCGGATCGGCACGCTGCGCCGGCTGCGGACGCTGGACCTCGGCCACAACGCGTTGACCACCGCCCCCGGGGAGCTGGGCGACCTCGACGCCCTCGACTTCCTGTACCTGCACGACAACCGCCTCACCGCGCTGCCCGACTCCCTCGGCCGCCTCACCGCGCTGCGCTATCTCAACGTCGGCGAGAACCCGCTCCCGGCCCTGCCGGAGGCGATCGGCGGCCTGGCCGCCCTGGTCGAGCTGCGGGCCCAGGGGTGCGGTCTGACCGCCCTGCCCGCGTCACTCGGCCGACTCGCCCGCCTGCGGGAACTGCACCTGCGCGACAACGCCCTCGGCTCCGTCCCGGAGGTGGTGCGGGCACTCCCGCGGCTGCGTCACCTCGACCTGCGCGGCAACCGGATCACCGCGCTGCCCGCGTGGCTGACCGGGCTGCCCGCCCTGGAGAAGCTGGACCTGCGCTGGACGGGGGTCGACCCGGACGCTCCAGCGCTGGCCGAGCTCTCTGCCCGCGGGTGCTTCGTCCTGGCCTGAACCCTGTGGAAAGACTTCTTTCGAAAGAACTCTTTCTATTGCTGCCCCCGCCCGCTACGCTCCTCGCGTGAGCCGAAACGAGCCCGACCACCCCTCCCTCCGCTCCGTCCGCGATCCGCGGAGCCTGCGGGCACTGGCGCATCCGACGCGGATGGCGCTGCTGGAGGCGCTCGCGCTGCACGGGACGCTGACGGCGACGGAGGCCGCAGGCCTCGTCGGCGGGAACGCCTCGAACGCCTCGTACCACCTGCGGACGCTCGCCTCGCACGGGTACGTGACCCAGGCCGAGGGCGGCGCGGGCCGGGAGCGGCCGTGGCGGCTGGACGGCGTCGGGATGACGTTCGAACAGGACGACGAGGATCCGGGCGTCGCCCAGGCGGCGTCCGCGCTCCTGGAGGTGCTCAACGAACGCTGGGCCGAACGCCGGCACCGGTTCCAGCGCGCCCGGGAGCAGTACCCGGAGCCAGTGCGGCGGGCCGCCGGGGAGAGCCAGGCGGTGCTGTTCGTGACACCGGAGGAAATGGAGCAGGTCAAGGACGAGCTGCTGGCCGTCGTCATGCGCTACCACCACCGCATCGAGGACCGGAGCGCACGCCCCGAGGGCTCCGTGCCGTTCGAGGTCGTCCTGAGCGCCGTCCCGTTCACCCTCGGCGAGCCGGGGTCGACCCCGGAGAGCTGAGCCCCACCGCACCACGGCCCTGTCCAGCGACGAGGGTCGGTCTGTCATGCCTATGACTACCACCTGTACATAGGAGATCCCATGCGCACCCTGCTCGCCCAGCACCGCCTGCGCCTGTACTTCCTCGGCACCACCCTCAGCACCGTCGGCGACTACGCCCTCTGGCTCGCCTCCGGCGTCTGGGTCAAGGAGCTCACCGGCTCGACCGCGCAGGCGGGCCTGTGCATGCTCAGCCTGATACTCGGCACGCTGCTCTCCCCCGTCAGCGGCCACCTGGTCGACCGGATGCGCCGCAAGCCGCTGCTGATCGGCGCGAACGCCGTCACGGGACTGCTCATGCTGAGCCTCACGCTCGTGCACGGGGCCGGGCAGGTCTGGCTGGTCTACGCGGTGATGTTCGTCAACGGCCTCGCCCTGTCCGTCACCGGCTCCGCCACGACGGCCCTGCTCCCGGCGATGGTCGAGCCGGAACTGCTCGGCGCCGCCAACGGCCTGACGCAGGCGCTGACGCAGGGCCAGCGGCTGATCACGCCCGCCCTCGGCATCGGCCTGCTCGCCGCCTTCGGCGGCGGCGCGGTGGCCGCCGCCGACGCGGCGTCCTTCGCCGCCGGAATCCTCTGCTGGGCGTTCATCAAGGTCGACGACCCGCGCCCGGAGCCGAGCGCCGTCCACTGGCGGACGGAGACCACGGCCGGGTTCCGCTTCCTACTGCGGACCCCGTCGCTGCGCCAGCTCAGCACCGCGCTCGTCGTCGGGCTGTTCGTGGCGGGCATGTTCGAGACGCTCGCCTTTGCCGTGGTCACCGTCGGCCTGCACCGGGCGCCGACCTGGATGGGCGTGATCGTGACCGTGATGGGCGTCTCCGGCATGCTCGGTGGCCTGCTGGTCGGCGCGCTGGTCAAGCCGCTCGGCGCCGGGCGCCTCACCGCGCTGGGCCTCGCCCTGTGCTGCGGCGGCGCGCTCGCCTTCGCCGTGCCCGCCACGGCCGTCGTGCTGCTCGGCGCCCTGCTGCTGGGCTTCGCCCTGCCCTGCATCATCGTCGGCTCCATGACGGCGATCCAGCTCACCACCCCGAACGAGCTGCTCGGCCGGGTCTCCGGCGCCGACGTCTTCCTCACCACCTCGGGCCAGGCTCTCGGCATGGCCGCCGGTTCCGCGCTGATCACCACCGTCTTCTACCGCGACATCGCCTTCGCCGGCGCGGCGCTGCTCGCGGTGAGCGCCCTCTACCTGGTGACCCGTCGCGAGCAGCGCGTCCCGCAGCCCGCGCTCGCGGCGTAGCCGTCCGGGTCAGGGGCCGCAGTCGGAGTCGTTGCTCTGGACGTGGATGTCGACGCCCAGGCCGTGGTCCTGCGGATCGGTGGAGTCGGGGTACTGGTTCTCCACGATCCACAGTTCCCAGTCGCTCTTGGTGAACCGGGCCTCGCCCTGGTCGCCCGCCGGGGCGGAGGTCCAACCGTCCGCGGCGGCGGCGGCGCGGACGGCCGCGGACAGGCCGTTGTCGTCACGGGCGGCGAACAGGTAGCGGTAGCCGTCGAGGCAGCCGTCGTCGGGCGGGGTGCCGAAGCTCCCCTTGAGCTGGTCCTCACGAGGGATGCCCGCTGTCGCCATGGTGCGGGCCAGCCACGTGTCGATCCGTGCCTCCCCAGCCTTCCGCAGGGCCTGCTCCCTGTCCTGGGCGGCGTGCTCGGCCGCGGCCCCGGCGGAGGCGGAAGCCGCGGCGGCTCGAGCGGATGCGGAGGAGTGGGCGGGCGTCGGGCCCGCGTCGGCTCCGCCGCCGCAAGCCGCGACGAAGGCAAGGGCGGGCAGGGCGATCAGGGCGAACCGGACAGGGCGGGCAAGGCGGTGCATGCCGCTACCCTAAGTGACGCGCGCAGTGGCCCTGACCAGGCCCTTCGCCCGGTCGCGGACGCCGAAGTGCCCCGTCGCGCGGTCGGGTTCGCGGCGGGGCACTCGGGGTCCGGTGGGCGGGCGGCGCTCAGCTGCCGTAGTAGGCCCGGGTCATCAGGCGCTTCATGTCGTCGATCATCGGCATCCGCGGGTTCGCGGGGGCGCACTGGTCGGCGTAGGCGTTGAGGGCCTGCTGCGGGAGCGCGGCCAGGAAGGCCTGCTCGTCGACGCCCTCGGCCTGGAAGGAGCGCGGGATGCCGCAGCGGTCGCGCAGGTCCTCCACCGCCTTCGCGTAGGACTCGACGCCCTCCGCGGTGGTCGCGGCCGGCAGGCCCAGCATCCGGGCGATCTCGGCCAGGCGCTCGGGGGCGCGGTAGGTCTCCGCCTTGGGCCACGGGGTGGCCTTGTGGGTGACCGTGCCGTTGTGGCGGATCACGTGCGGCAGCAGCAGCGCGTTGGTGCGGCCGTGGGCGACGTGGAAGGTGTTGCCCAGGGTGTGCGCCATCGCGTGGACCAGGCCCAGGAAGGAGTTGGCGAAGGCCATGCCCGCGATCGTCGACGCGTTGTGCATCTTCTCCCGCGCCTCGGGGTCCTTGGCGCCGTCGGTGACGCAGCGCTCCAGGTTTTCGAAGATCAGCCGGATCGCCTGGAGGCACTGGCCGTCGGTGAAGTCGCTGGCGTAGGCGGAGACGTAGGCCTCCGTCGCGTGGGTCAGCGCGTCGAAGCCGGAGTCGGCGGTGACGGTCGGCGGCAGGTTCATCGGCAGCGTCGGGTCGACGATGGCGACGGACGGGGTCAGCGCGTAGTCGGCCAGCGGGTACTTCTGGGCCGCGGCCGGGTCGGAGATGACCGCGAACGGGGTGACCTCGGAGCCGGTGCCGGAGGTGGTCGGGATCGCGACCAGCTGCGCCTTCTCGCCCAACTGCGGGAAGGTGTAGGCGCGCTTGCGGATGTCGAAGAACTTCTCCTTGGTGTCCGCGAAGGCCACCTCGGGGTGCTCGTACATCAGCCACATGATCTTCGCGGCGTCCATCGGCGAGCCGCCGCCCAGCGCGATGATGGTGTCCGGCCGGAAGTCACGCATCATCGCGGCGCCCTGGACGACCGTCTCCAGCTCGGGGTTGGGCTCGACGTTGTCGATGACCTGGATGGCGACCGGCTCCTTGCGGGCGTTCAGGATGTCCGTCACCTTCTGCACGAAGCCGATCGCACCCATGGTCTTGTCGGTGACCAGCGAGACGCGGTGGATGCCCGCCATCTCGCCCAGGTAGCGCAGCGAGTTGCGCTCGAAGTAGATCTTCGGCGGGACCTTGTACCACTGCATGTTGGTGTTGCGCCGCCCGATCCGCTTGATGTTGAGCAGGTTGACCGCGGTGACGTTGTTGGACACCGAGTTGTGGCCGTAGGAACCGCAGCCCAGGGTCAGCGAGGGCAGGAACGCGTTGTAGACGTCACCGATGCCGCCGAAGGTGGAGGGCGCGTTGACGATGACGCGGACCGCCTTGACCGCCCTGCCGAACCGCTCGGCCAGCTCCTCGTCCTCGGTGTGGATCGCGGCGGAGTGGCCCAGACCGTCGAACTCGACCATCTGCGCGGCCAGTTCGATGCCGTGCGCGGTGTCGTCGGCGTGCAGCGCGGCCAGGATCGGCGAGAGCTTCTCACGGGTCAGCGGCTCGGCCGGACCGACCTCCGCGCACTCCGCCAGCAGGATCGCGGTGTCCTCGGGGACCTCGAAGCCGGCCTGTTCCGCGATCCACTGCGGGGACTTGCCGACCACGGCGGCGTTCAGCTTCGCGCCACCGCAGTTGGCGCCACCCGCGGTGACACCGAAGACGAACTCCTCCAGCTTGGTCTTCTCGGCGGTGTTCAGCACGTGGGCGCCCAGACGGCGGAACTCGGCGATGCCGGCCTCGTAGATCTCGGCGTCCAGGATGACGGCCTGCTCGGAGGCGCAGATCATGCCGTTGTCGAAGGCCTTGGACAGCGTGATGTCGTGGATCGCGCGAGCCAGCTTGGCGTCCCTGGCGACGTAGGCGGGGACGTTGCCGGCGCCGACGCCGAGGGCGGGCTTGCCGCAGGAGTAGGCGGCGCGGACCATCGCGTTGCCGCCGGTGGCGAGGATGGTGGAGACGCCCTCGTGGTTCATCAGCAGGCCGGTGGCCTCCATCGAGGGCTGCTCGATCCACTGCACGCACCCGGCCGGGGCCCCGGCCTCGATCGCGGCGTCGCGCACGATCCGGGCCGCCTCGGCGGAGCAGCGCTGCGCGGAGGGGTGGAAGGCGAAGACGATCGGGTTGCGGGTCTTCAGCGCGATCAGCGCCTTGAAGACGGTGGTCGAGGTGGGGTTGGTGACCGGGGTCATCGCGCAGACCACGCCGACGGGCTCGGCGATCTCGGTGACGCCGTTCAGCTCGTCACGGCTGATCACGCCGACGGTCGGCAGGTCGCGCATGGAGTTCGTGACGTGCTCGCAGGCGAAGAGGTTCTTGACCGCCTTGTCCTCGAACAGTCCGCGGCCGGTCTCCTCGACGGCCAGCTCGGCGAGGCGGCCGTGCTCGGCGAGGGCGGCCAGCGAGGCCTTCTTGACGATGTGGTCGACCTGCTCCTGGGTGAAGCCCTCGTAGGCGCGCAGGGCGCTCTGGGCCAGGGAGACGAGGGCGTCGACGGCCTCGGAGGTCTGGGTGGGCGGCGTGGTCTGCGGCATGGTGCTCGTCACCTCGGCAGTGGAAGGGAGCCGTTCGGTTCGTTACTTCCACGGTGCTCCGCCGCGCGGCGCGGCAGTACGGGCCTTGGCCGCGTCTCGCTCGGGACCAACGGCCCCTTCCGCACTCACGCCCGTCCTACCCGGCCGCTACCCCAACGGCGGGAGCGCCTCCTGGGCGTGGTGCCCGAGCCGGTCCAAACCCTCGATCGTGGCGGTGAGCTGCTCGGGGCTGAGCACGCGGAAGACGTGCTCGTCGATGCCGCGGGCATGGCGCTGCGCCGCCTCGGCAAGCTTCTCCTCGCCGAGCGCGGTGATGGTGACCACCTGAATCCGGCGGTCGGTTCGGGAGCGCTCGCGCAACACCAGGCCCGCGTCGACCATCCGGTCCACGAGCCGGGTGGCGCCGCCGCTGGTCAGCACCGCGTCGCGGGAGAGATCCCCCATGGTCGCGCCCTCCGGCGCGGCCGCGAGCCGGAGCAGGACCTCGAACATCGCGTGGGAGATCCCGCTCTCGCGCTCCATCGCCGCCCCGAGCAGCCGCTCCAGCCGCGCGGCCGCGGTCAGCAGCACGCCGAACGCCTGCACGCGTTCGTCGGCCACCGCCTCGGCGGCGGACTCGATGCTGATGCCGGCAGCGGTCATCGTGCGCTCCTTCCCCAGGGGATCGGGCCCTCACGTTACCGCCCGTGGGCCGACGGCTACCCTCCGGGGGCGAGGTGGGGCTTGACGTCCAGGATCGGCGTCCCGTCGATCGCCTCCAGGTGACGCACGTGGACCCGCGGGCCGTCCACGGCGAGGATGTGGACGTCGTGCAGGCCGATCGGGTTCGGCCGGTCGGGCGCACGGGTGGCGAAGACGCCGGTGAGCGGGCGGGCCGCGTCGCCGCGCGGGTGCACGGCGAGCGTGTCGCGGTCGGCGCGGTCGAGCCAGGTGAGCAGCAGCACGTCCAGGCCGGGCGCGAGGCCGTCCAGGGCCGGGGCGTAGACGTCGTCGAACACCAGCCAGGCGTCCGGCGCGCCCTCGTCGGGCTGCCGGGGCGCCCCGGACCGGTCGGTCAGCACCGACTCGACCCGGCCGATCGGTCGCAGGGTGTAGGCACTCACGGGTCTTCGGGCTCCTTTCGATCAGGGGTGTTCCGTCGGGGTTCTACCGTCAGGCGGTCGCGCTTCAGGCGGACGCGTGGACCGACCGGTAGGTGGCCCGGTCCAGCTCGGTGACCTCGACGGCGAGCGAGACCGGGGCGGTCACGTGCGCCTCCAGCAGCCCGAGGACGCGGGCGGAGAGCTCGGCCCGCAGTTCGGCGCTGCGGCCGGAGAGAATCTTGATCTCGACCAGGACGACCGGGCGTTCGGGCGATCCGTCGCCGACCAGGTA
Organism: Streptacidiphilus sp. MAP12-33; assembly: GCF_041261265.1. NCBI lineage: Bacteria > Bacillati > Actinomycetota > Actinomycetes > Kitasatosporales > Streptomycetaceae > Streptacidiphilus > Streptacidiphilus sp. MAP12-33. The sequence continues at coordinate 105,437 of NZ_JBGCCA010000013.1, read as the reverse complement.
GTGCGTGGCGGAGCGGAAGACGGTCTTGCAGTCGGAGATCTCGGAGTCGATCACCTTGGAGACGAGCGGGTGCAACTCCCTGGCGAAGGCCGGGCGGTCGAAGGCGAGATCGGCGGAGTGGTCGACGAGGATCTGCGGCACCAGGACCTCCAGGCGTGTGGACGCGACCCCTCGACGCTAGCGGAAGGCGGGGGCCCCCGCCGCTGTTCGCGGCGGGGGCCCGGGCCGTGCGGTGGGGTGCGGGGTGCGATCAGTCGCGGCCGAGGTCGCGCAGTTCGATCGCGTAGATGCCGCGGCCGTGGGTGGCCGCGTAGACGCGTCCGTCCGGGCCGAGCACGATCTGGTCGACCGAGACCGCCGGCAGCTCGCCGATCGCGCGCCACTTGGTGCGGCCCGGGGCGCGGTAGACCGCACCGAGGTCCGTACCGACCAGGAGGCCGCCCTGCGGGGTCAGCGCCAGCGAGTCGACCGGGACGTCCGGCAGGTTCGCGGAGATGTCCGTCCAGGTCGCGCCCGAGTCGTGGGACTCGAAGACGTGGCCGATGCCCGCGCCCGGACCCTCGTTCCAGTCCCGGGAGAAGCCGCTGAACGTCATGTAGACGTGCGAGCTGTCCGACGGGTCGACGGTGAGGTCGCTGATGTAGCGGTTGGGCAGGTCGGCGGGCAGCGTCAGCTGCGACCAGCCGGTGCCGTCCGCGTTGCCGACCGCCACGCCGTGGGTGAAGCCCTGCGAGTTGCACGGACCGCACCAGGCCGCGTAGACCTTGCCGCCGGAGGCCGCGACGGCCGTCGCGACGTGGCCCGCGCCGAGGTCGAACGCGCTGGTCCACTGCGAGGACGAGCGGATGCCGAAGCCCTGGTTCTCGACCCAGACGTGCTGGCCGCCCGCGACCCAGGTGCTCGGGTTCAGCTGGTCGGCCGAGAACGGCGCGATGAACCGCGCCGCGGAGGAGGCGTTGTCCGGGGGCGGCACGTCGTAGGTGGTCGGCGCGCCAAGGCCGTTGTTGGCGGCACAGTTCTGGGTGACGTTGATCTCCAGGTAGACGTACTCCTGGGCCTCGTTGCAGCCGTTCTTCGGGTCGACCAGCGTCATGCCGCCGTCGCCGCCGAAGTTGGAGCCCATCACCGTGTCGACGGCCCTGGAGCCGTAGCCCCGCAGCACCGACTGGCCGTTGTCCTGGAGGCCGCCGGTGACGACGACGCCCTTGCCGGCCGGGTCGCTGCCGACGCCGACCGAGTAGTACTGGAGGGTGTCGATCGTGCCGTCGTTGAGCGAGACCCAGTCGGTGGCGTGACCGAGGGAGTCGGCCTGTCCGTCGACCGGGCGCTTGTACAGGCCGCCGTCGTTGGCCGCGACCACGTAGCTCTGGCCGTTCAGAGAGCCGATGGCGAGGCCGTGCTGGTCCGGGTGGGTGGTCTGCGAGCAGGTGCCGGACTGCGCGTTCGGGTCCAGGCTCCAGCAGGCGAGCGGGAAGTTCCAGTAGATGCCGGGGGTGGTCCAGGTGGCGCCGCCGTCGGTGGTCTGGAAGACCTCCTCCAGGCCCGCGTAGACGTGGTCGTGGTTGTTCGGGTCCACGATCAGCGACTCGTCGTACCAGGACTGGCCGCCGACGTTGTCCAGGGCCGAGCCGGACGCGGCGAGCTTCGCGGCGTCCGCGATCTGCGTCCACGGGCCGAACGGGGAGCCGGACTTGGAGACGTAGACGCCGCCGAAGCCGCCGCCCGCGTTCAGCGAGTTCGGGGACTCGGTGATCGCGTAGTAGCGCTGGTGGTCCGCGGAGGCCGCGAAGGTCACCGCGCCGACGTCGCCCGCGTCCGTCGGCAGGTCGCCGAGGCCGGAGGTGACCAGCTGCCAGGTGCCGCCGGTGTTGGCGTAGTAGCCGTTGTAGTTCGAGCCGTTGGGCAGCGCGCCGGAGCGCCAGCCCACCGCCGCGATCACGTGGTTCGGGTCGGCCGGGTCGAACGCGACGTCGCTGACGATGTTCTCGTAGGCGGCGTTGGGGTCGCTCGCGAGCGAGTGGCCGGGCAGGTAGTCGGGGTTCGGCGCGAACTCCAGTTTCCAGGGGCCGCGCAGGTTGGTGGTCGAGTGCGACCACAGGCCCTCGGTGGTGGCGGCCCAGATCTTGTCGCCGGATATCCGCAGCTCGTGGATGCTGGTGCTCTGCAGCTCATCGCCGCCGACGCGGTCGTGCGGGGAGAAGCGGCTGTGGGCCGGGTCGTCCAGCAGGTAGACACCACTGCCCAGGTAGGCGTCGGCGTTGGTGGTCGCCTCGCCGGTGCCGAGCCAGAGGCGGCCCCTGCCGTCCAGGGCGAGCGCGCCGGTCGCCTGCGCGGGCAGCTGGTCGCTGATGGACGTCCAGTTGCCGCCACCGCTGGTGGAACGCCACACGCCGCCGCCGGCCGCGCCCGCGTAGACGTTGCCGTGGTTGTCCGCGACGACGGCTGACGCGCGGCCGGTCACGTTACCCATACCGGCGGTGGAGTTGGAGTTGTAGTCGCGGTAGCGCGGGTCGTCCGAGTTGTAGGGCAGCTTGGTCACCTGACGCCAGTCCCCGCCGGTGCGCGGCAGGTTCTGCATCGAAGCCCAGGCCGCGCCGTACGCGCCCGGGTTCACGACGCCTGGGGACTGGCGCTCCTCGTTGCGCTGGTCGGCGCCCTCGGCTATCTCGTCCGACTCCTCGCCGCTGCCGTCGTCACCGCCCCCGTTGACCTGGGCGTGGATGCCGCCGCTGGTCATGTGGCGGTGGTGGATCGGCATACCGATCGCGGGCGTGGTGGCCACGAGCCCGCCTGCGGCGGCGATGGCGGTGGACAGCAGGATGATGCGCCTTCTGCCGCGGTGCGGTGTGGTCAACGGGTCCTCCCCGGGTGTGTGGGTGATCCACCGGTTCGTTGCTCGCTGTGCACGGCCTGGCACGTACAGGCCGCGAGCGACTTGACCACACTGGAGAGGGTGACAGCTACGGAAAGGACGGACGGTTTACGCAACCGTTACTGGTACTGATGAGTCACGAAGTCAACTCGTCTCGTCTCATGCCAGTTTGTACAGCCTGCGGGCGTTTCCTCCACCGATGAGCGCGGCCACCCGCGCGGCCTCGTCCGGTACCGGCAGGGCCTCGGCCAACCAGGCGTCCAGGGCGTCCGCGAACGCCGCCGCGCCCACGAGGTAGAGCTCGGGCAGACCGTAGGCATCGGTGGAGAACAACAGCTTGTGGAAGGGGACGAGTTCGAGCGTCTCGGCCAGCACCCGGCGTGCTCCGGTGCCGACATGAGTGAGCGTCAGACCGAGATCGCAGTACACGTGCGGGAAGGCCTGCGCGAGCCAGGCCGCCTGCCGGTGGTAGGGCCAGCCGTGCAGCAGCACCAGCGGCGTCCCGAACGGCTCCACGGCCCGGACGAACTCCGTGAGCAGGGAGGGGTCGGTACGGTGCAGGGTCAGATCCGGATCGCCGAATCCGGTGTGCAGCTGGAGCGGCAGGCCGAGGTCCACCGCCTCCCAGAGCAGGTGCCGCAGCAGCACCGGATGCTCCAGCCGACCGGCGCCCGCCGCCAGGTACTCCAGCGCCGCGTTGGCCACCTCGGCGGGCGAGGGCCGCACCGGGTCGAGGTCGAGTCCGCACCGGTACGCCACCACCGACTTGAGCCCGACCGCGTGCCGCGCGGCGCGGCGCAGGGCGGCGCAGACGGTCTCCGCCCAGGTGTGCGCGGCCACGTCGGGCGTCGTGGCCCGCTCGGCGATCCACTCGATCCGGACGATCTCGTGCACGTCGGCGTGCGCGACCCCGCCGAGCTCCTCGACGGGGAGCAGCGGCACCCCGGCCGCCTCCGTCAGCCCGGTGTCCACCAGACAGGCCGAGAGCCCCGCCGCGCGCAGCAGCCGCCGCGTCGCCTCGGCGACCCCGAGCTCGCGCCGCCGCTCCAGATACGCCTCGACGGGCGCGAACTCCGGCAGGCCCAGCACCGGCGCGCACCACCGTCGCACGGCCAGCCCGAGCGCGGAGTCCCACGGCGACGCCCCGGCGGCGGGCGGCCGGTCGGACTCGGTCAGCAGCGAGGCGAAGGCGGCTGCGCCAAGCTCGCTTCCGACGACGCTGTGGCAGTGCTGGTCGACGAGTCCGGGGCGACCGGCCGGCCCGGACGGCATCAGTAGCGCCAGCGCGTCGCGGCGACGACGGCCTGAGGCGGCAGCGCGCCGTAGGCGGCGTTCTCGGCGGCGCGGACGGCGGCGACGGCCTCGAAGAGGACGTCGCCGAGGGCGTCGCGCAGGATCGTGGAGGCGCGGAAGGCGGTGAGCGTCTGGTCCGGACTCGTCGGCAGGCGCGCGGGCCGCCGCTCCGGCGGCAGCAGCACCGGGTCGCCCTGGACCGGCTCCGGCAGCACCCACTTGGCGTCCAGCCCGGCCAGCCCCGCCGCGATCACGCCGCCCACGGCCAGATACGGGTTGGCGGCCTGGTCGAAGCACTTGACCTCGGCGTTGGCCTGCTCGTCCGTGCCCTGGATCAGCCGCAGCGCGGCCTCGCGGTTCTCCACGCCCCAGCAGTGGAAGCACCCCGCCCAGCGCGAGGGCACCAGCCGCAGGTAGCTCGCGGGGCTCGGGGCGCCCAGCGCCAGCAGCGCCGGGAGCTCGCGCAGCACGCCCGCGAGGAAGGCCTCGCCCTCGCCCGCCGGGGCCTCGCCCGCCAGCAGGTTGCGGCCCTCACGCCAGGCGCTCAGGTGCAGGTGCCCGCCGTTGCCCACACCGTCGGGCTCGAAGGCCGGGGCGAACGACGCCCGCAGTCCGTGCCGGGCCGACACCCCCCGGATCGTGGCCCGGACCAGCACCGCGTCGTCCGCCGCGCCCACCGGGTCCTTCGCCGCCACCGACACCTCGAACTGCCCCGGGGAGTACTCGGGGTGGATCTGCTGCACGGTCAGCCCCTGCGCCTCCAGGGCCAGCAGCACGTCGCGCAGGTAGTCGGAGCAGTCGGTGATCCGGTGCAGCCCGTAGGCGGGCCCGTCCGTCGGGTAGGGGTCGCCGCCGGGCGCCGGCTCCGCCCGCTGGACGATCCACTCCGTCTCGAAGGCGGCGCGGAAGCTGATGCCCCGCTCCGCCGCCTGCTCCACCATCCGCGCGGCGAACCGCCGTTGGCAGGCGGGGTGCGGCAACCCGTCCTGCCGGAACCGCTCGCCGGGCGCGAAGGCCCAGCCGGGCTGGGCCGCCAGCGGCACCGCCCGGTCCAGCACCGGAAAGACTCGCAGATCGCCGTCGGGGCCGCCGAGGTAGCGGCTGGTGGTGGTCGCGTCGTCGACCAGGAAGACGTCGAAGACGGGCGACATGCCGACGCCCTCGACCGCGGCCTCGGGCAGGCGCCGCAACGGGACACCCTTGACGCGGGCGATCCCGGCGTTGTCCACCCAGGTGACGGCGAGGGCGACGACCCCCTCGCCACTGAGCCGGGCGGCGGTCAGCCGCGCCTCCGCACGGGCCTCCTCGCGGCCGTCACGGCCCCCGCGGCCCTCACTGTCCTCGCGTGGCTGGTCCACCGTCCCCGCCCCTCCTGGGTTCGCTGCCGACCGGTCAGGCGCCGCCCTCGTGCACGCTGAAAGCGCTGCGCCGGGCGGCCCGTGCCACTCCAGGATCGGGGTGCGCGGACGCCACGGCCGCCAGGACATGCCCGGCGCGCGGGTGACCCGCCTGGCGCGCGAGAGCGAACAGGCGCCCCGGGTTTCCGTCGGCCGCCCCCTGGACGTGCCGCACCAGCATGCCGGTGTCGCCGTGCTCCAGCACCGCCGCGCCGGTGTCCACCCACAGCCAGGCGGCGTCCTGCTGGCCCAGCACGTCGGCGGGCAGAACACCCTCGTCGCTCTGCTCGGCCAGCCACAGCAGCGCGTAGGGGCGCAGCATCGGCTCGTCCAGCGCGTTCCGCACGGACGGCTCGGCGGGCTGCCCGGCGACCCGCAGCGCCTCGAAGGCCAGGCCGCGCAGCAGCGCGTCCTCGCCGCGCGCGACGTCCAGCAGGTCCGCGACGGCGCGGTCCACCTGACGGGCCGCCAGCCAGGCGCGGTACTCGGCGCGCGCGGGCCCCGGCGAGTAGCCGGCGCAGGCGGCCAGCAGCTCCAGCGCGGACTGCTCGATGTGCCCGGCGGCGGTCTGCGCGACCGTGCAGATCTCCTCCAGCTTGGCGCGCACGGCCCAGTGCCCGAGCGGCGTCAGCTCGAAGCTGTCCTCCTCGCCGGGCTGGGGTCTGTGGACCACCGCACCCACGGCGCGGAACCCGTCGAGCATCCAGCGCAACACCGCGACGATCTCACCCTGCGTCGGCGGCTGCGCCGCGTCCCCGTCCCGCGCGTCCGCGCGCACCGCCGAGACGGCGAGCGCGGCGTGCGGGACCGGCGTCACGGCGGTGGGGTGCAGGCCGGCGTGCCACTGCTCCTCCATGCCGCGGCGCAGCAGCTCCAGCAGCTCGGTCTCGGCGACCGGCCCGTCCACCAGGTGCAGGAAGGAGAGGAGTTGCGGCGCGTGGTCCACCGCCTGGCCGGCGAGCTGGGTCAGCGCGCGGTCCGGCACGGACACCAGCAGCGTCCACGCGTCGAACAGCGCGGCCCAGCCGCGGAGCACGGCCTCGTCGTCGTGGGCCCAGGCATGCAACCGCCAGCCGGGGCCGGCCCCGGCACCGCGCAGCTCGACCAGCCCCGTCAGCCGCGCCCGCTCCCAGGCCGCGCGGGCCTGGTCGACGGTGAGGCCCAACGCGGTGGCCGCGTCCGCGGCGTCGGTCGGCATCAGATCCCCGCGGCGGTCCACGGCCGCGAGCTCGCCCGCCCAGCGGGCGATCCGCACCGCGTCCGCGAGCAGCCGCCGCGCGGGCGGCGCGAGGCTGCCCGGCCCGGGCAGGTCGGCCGGCGGCGTCCGGCGCACGTGCTGCCCTTTGGGGCGGGGCAGCCGGGCCACACGGGCGGCAGGGATATCGGCATCACGGTCACGCGGATTCCGGGACGTCACGCGGTGCAGTCTTCCCCGTCATACGGCAACTTGTCACATTCCCAGGCGTGGCGGGCTCCCGCCTGCGGCGCAGGGGACACAAGTGATGGCACGGGGAGCCAGTTGCACCTCCCAGGAGCGCGGAGCTCCGCCGATTCGCGGCTCCGCCGCGTGGGCGCGACCGGGTCGGCTTCGCTCCCGCCTGTGGTTGCACTACCGCCGGGTCGCGGGGCTCCGCCAAATCGCGGCTCCGCCGCGTGGGCGCGACCGGGTCGGCTTCGCTCCCGCCTGTGGTTGCACTACCGCCGGGTCGCGGGGATCCGACAAATCGCGGCTCCGCCGCGTGGGCGCGACCGGGTCGGCTTCGCTCCTGCCTGTGGTTGCACTACCTCCGGGGCGCGGGGCTCCGCCAAATCGCGGCTCCGCCGCGTGGGCGCGACCGGGTCGGCTTCGCTCCTGCCTGTGGTTGCACTACCGCCGGGGCGCGGGGCTCCGCCAAATCGCGGCTCCGCCGCGTGGGCGCGACCGGGTCGGCTTCGCTCCCGCCTGTGGTTGCACTACCGCCGGGGCGCGGGGCTCCGCCAAATCGCGGCTCCGCCGCGTGGGCGCGACGAGCCACCGGCGAGCAGATGGTCCGGGGCGCGCAGGGCCATCCGCACGCCGGTGGTTGCTCGCGCCCACGCAGGGGGCACCTCCCGGCCGAAGGCTGGGGGAGGAGCCGCATATCGGCAGGGCCCCGCGCCCCTGGGTAGTGCGACTAAAGCAAGGGGGTGACGAACCGCTTGAGGAGGTCCTCGTAGCCGTGGGGGTCGGCGTTCCAGAGTGCCTCGTGCTCGGAGCCCGGGAACTCGCGGAAGAGGACCAGGTCGTCGCGGCGGGCGGCGAGCCGCCGCACCGGTTCGATCGGGGCGATGGTGTCGTCCGGGCTGTGCAGGACCAGGGCCGGGACGTGGAGGCCGTCGCCGGAGGCGAGGTGGGCGAAGGTCGCCGTGTCGACACCGGTGCGGCCCTCCGCGGCGAGCATGCCGAGCTCCGCGAGGGGCTGCGGGACGCCCCGGCGCAGCGCCTGGCGGCGCACCGAGGTGCGGAAGTCCAGGACCGGGGAGTCGAGGACGAGGCCCCGGACGGCTTCCCGCCAGGCGGACCGCTCCGCCGCGTGCAGGGCCATCGTCGCGCCCACGCCCCAGCCGTACAGCAGGACCCGGCTCGCGCCGGAGTCGACGGCCAGGCGGATCGCCGCCTCGACGTCCCGCCACTCCGTCTCCCCGAAGTGGCCGATCCCGTCGGGCGACGCGGGAGCGTCGGGGTCGTTGCGGTAGCTGACGCTCAGCACCGGCAGCTTGAACCGCGCGAACAGCGGCAGCAGCGGCAGGACCTGGGCGCGGTCCGCGCCGGTGCCGTGCACCGCGATCACCCACGGGTCGCGCAGGCCCGGCAGGTACCAGGCCGGCATCGCGCCGAGCTCCGTCGCGACCGCCGTCTCGGAGAAGTCCATGCCCAGCGCGGAGCGCGGATCGCCGCGCAACACCCACGGCGTCAGCACCACCGTCTCGCCGACCCCGGGCAGGCCCGCGCCCGTCGAGAGGACCGCGCGGACGACCGTCTGCGCCGTCGTGGACAGCACGTCGCCGACGACGACGTGACCGTCCGTGCCCCACTCCAGCGCCCAGACGCCGGGGCGCTCGGTCTCCGGGGCGCGGGTGAGCTCGACCCGGTCGGGGGCCACCGCGTGCACCCGCAGGCCGCCCACCGAGGCGGGCGCCGACCGGCCCGCGCGCACCGAGATCTCGGAGACCACCCGCCCTGCCACGAGCGCCACCGCGCCGGCGCCCACGGCGGAGGCCGTCACCACAGCGGCTGCCTTGCCCCAACCCATGTCGCTCTCCCGCTGCCCGCTCGCTCGGATGTTCTCTCCATCCCAGTACCCCGGGGCAGGGTCCGCCACCGGGGCGCACCCGGACGGGGTGGCCGCCCCGGAGGCGTCCAGTCGACGGTTTGTCCGAACAGGCCGCGCCGACCTTGACACCTTGTGCATTGCCGCAGCTCGCGGGCCCGGATAACGTGCCCGGACCGAACCAAAGATGCGCACGGAAGCAGGTCTGAAGTGGCCACGTCCACGACCGTCAACGGCGGTGTCTCCTTCTGGTACTCCGCCATCGGCCTCCCCGAGGCGCGTCCCGCGCTGGAGGGGTCCGTCGAGGTCGACGTCGCCGTCGTGGGCGGCGGCTACACCGGCCTGTGGACGGCCTACTACCTGAAGCAGGCGGAGCCCTCGCTGCGCGTCGCCGTGCTGGAGCAGCGCTTCTGCGGCTACGGCGCCTCCGGGCGCAACGGCGGCTGGCTGTACAACGGCTTCGCGGGGCGCTCGGTCTTCGCCAAGCGCTACGGCAAGGCGCGCGCGATCGCGATGCAGCAGGCCATGAACGGCGCCGTGGACGAGGTGCTGCACGTCTGCGCGACGGAGGACATCGAGGCCGACCAGGTCAAGGGCGGCGTCCTGGAGGTCGCCCGCACGCCCGCGCAGGTCGAGCGCCTGGACGCGTTCGTCGCCGGCGAGCACTCCTACGGCGAGAAGGACGTCCAGCGGCTGACGGCGGCGGAGGCCGCCGAGCGGATCGGCGTCGACGGCGCGCTGGGCGCGAGTTGGACCCCGCACGGCGCGCGGATCCAGCCCGCCAAGCTGGTGCTGGGCCTCGCGGCAGCGGCGGAGCGACTGGGCGTCAAGATCTACGAGCAGACCACGGTCACCGAGATCCACCCCGCGCAGGGCGCGGCCCCCGCCCGCGCGGTCACCACGCACGGCACCGTCTCGGCCACGTTCGTGCTGCGCTGCACCGAGGGCTTCACCGCCAACCTGCAGGGCGAGAAGCGCTCCTGGCTGCCGATGAACTCCTCGATGATCGTCACCGCGCCGCTGCCCGCGTCGTTCTGGGACGCGGTGGGCTGGGACGGCCGCGAGACCCTCGGCGACTTCGCGCACGCGTACATGTACGCGCAGCGCACGGCCGACGACCGGATCGCGCTCGGCGGACGTGGCGTCCCCTACCGCTTCGGCTCGCGCACGGACAACGACGGCTCGACCCAGGCGAAGACGATCGCGCAGCTCACCGAGATCCTCACGGCGTTCTTCCCGGCGGCGCGGGGCGTGGCGATCGACCAGGCCTGGTCGGGCGTGCTGGGCGTGCCGCGCGACTGGTGCTCCACGGTCGCGGTCGACCCCGCGACCGGCCTCGGCTGGGCCGGCGGCTACGTCGGCAGCGGCGTCACCACGACGAACCTCGCGGCGCGGACGCTGCGCGACCTGGTGCTCGGCCAGCACACCGAGCTGACGGCGCTGCCGTGGGTGGACCACAAGGTCCGCAAGTGGGAGCCGGAGCCGTTCCGCTGGATCGGCGTCCACGGGATGTACGCGGCGTACCACTTCGCCGACGCCCAGGAGCGCGGTGGGCGCGCTCACACCTCCCCGGTGGCGAAGGTGGCGGACGTCATCTCCGGTCGGCACTAGGCACTGTCCAGGGGCGCGAGGCTCTGGGGGTTTCCCCCCAACGTGCAGATGTGACCCTTTTGTCGGATTCTGTTGGAGGGACGGATCGGGGTCCGTCCAGGCCGCAGCAGCATTCGACACCTTGGGGTGCCCATGTCTGTCATCTTGTGCCTGCTTGTCGCCCCGCTGGGACTCTTCCTGATCCTCGGTCTCTCCTGGTTCGAGGACCACGTCCTCCGTCCGCCGGCGAGCCCCGCCGACCAGGCCCTGCAGAAGGCCGTCGAACTCCTCAACAAGCCCCGCTCCTGACCCTCTCCGGCGGGGCCGGTTGACGCTGCCTCCGGCGACATGGTGGGATCTTTACGCCAATCGGAGGCAAGGAGAGGAAGCCGGTGCGAATCCGGCGCGGTCCCGCCACTGTCACCGGGGAGCACCTGCGAACAACGGCCACGGCGGCACGACGCTGCTGGAAGGCCCGCCGGTGCGTCGATCCGGAAGCCAGGAGACTCTCGCCTCCGGATCGTCGATCCAGGGCGCGGACCCTGAGTGAGGACACGCACCGGTGCGCATCAGCACCATGCGCGCAAGCGCATTCGCGTTCGGGGCCGTGGTGGGCTACACCGCCGACGCCGTGTTCGGCGACCCTCGACGCGGTCATCCCGTAGCAGGCTTCGGGCGGTTCGCAAGCGCGCTGGAGGGCCGCCTCTACGGCGACCACCGGGGCGCGGGCGCGGCGTTCACCGCCGTCGCCGTCGGCTCCGTCGCCGCCACCGCGCTGCTCGCGCAGCGCGCCTCCCGCCGGTCGGCCGCCGCGCAGGCGGCGCTCGCCGCCGCCGCGACGTGGACCGTGCTCGGCGGCGCGTCCCTGACGCGCGAGGCGCGCGTCATCGCGGGGGCGCTGGAGCGCGGGGACGTGGAGGCGGCGCGCGAGCGCCTGCCGCACCTGTGCGGACGCGACCCGAGCGCCCTCGACGCGCAGCAGCTCGCCCGCGCCGTGGTGGAGTCCGTCGCCGAGAACACCGCCGACGCCGTCGTCAACGCACTGACCTGGGGCGCCCTCGCCGGCGCGCCCGGACTGCTCGCCTTCCGTGCCGTCAACACCCTGGACGCGATGGTCGGGCACCGCAATCCGCGCCTGATCCGCTTCGGCTGGGCGTCGGCGCGGTTGGACGACGTCGCGGGCTGGCCGGGCGCGCGGCTGACCGCGCTGCTGGCCGTCGCGGCGAGCGGCGACAAGGGCCGCACCTGGCGGGTCTGGCGGCGGGACGCCGCCGCGCATCCGAGCCCGAACGCCGGGCACGCCGAGGCGGCCTTCGCGGGCGCGTTGGGCGTCCGCCTCGGGGGCACGCTCCAGTACGGGGAGAGAACGGAGAACCGTCCGGTGCTCGGGGCCGAGCTGCGGCCGGTCGCCGTGGCGGACGTGGAGCGCGCCTGCCGCCTCTCGCGCCGGGTGGGCGCACTGGCACTGGCCGCCACCGTCGCGGTGGCGCTGCTGAGGGGGGCTGTGAAGTGAGCGGGGCGCTGCTGGTCGCCGGGACGACCTCGGACGCGGGCAAGAGCGTGGTCACGGCAGGCATCTGCCGCTGGCTGCGGCGTCAGGGCGTCAAGGTCGCGCCGTTCAAGGCGCAGAACATGTCACTGAACTCCTTCGTCACCCTCGACGGCGCCGAGATCGGCCGCGCGCAGGCGATGCAGGCGGCAGCGGCCGGAGTCGAGCCGGAGGCGGCGATGAACCCGGTCCTGCTCAAGCCCGGCGGGGACGGGCGCAGCCAGGTCGTCGTGCTGGGCAAGCCCGTCGCCGAGGTCGGCGCGCTGGACTACCGCGAGCGCAAGCCCGCGCTGCTGCGGATCGCCCTGGACTGCCTGGCCGACCTGCGCGACCGCCACGACGTGGTGATCTGCGAGGGCGCCGGCTCCCCCGCCGAGATCAACCTGCGGGACGGCGACATCGCCAACATGGGCCTCACCGTCGCCGCCGACCTGCCGGTCGTGGTGGTCGGCGACATCGACCGGGGCGGCGTGTTCGCCGCCATGTTCGGCACGCTGGCGCTGCTCTCGGCCGAGGACCAGGCGCACATCGGCGGCTGGCTGGTGAACAAGTTCCGCGGCGACGCGCGGCTGCTCCAACCTGGTCTGGACATGCTGCGGCAGGTGACGCACCGTCCGGCGCTGGGCGTGCTGCCGATGCTGTCGGGCCTGTGGCTGGACGCCGAGGACTCGCTGGACCTGGCCGGGGTGATGGCGCGCGGCACCTCGGGACCGCCGGTCGGCGCGGACGTGCTGCGGGTCTCCGTCGTGCGGCTGCCCCGGCTGTCGAACTTCACCGACATCGACGCCCTCGCTCAGGAGCCCGGTGTGCTGGTCCGCTGGGCCACGCGGCCCGAGGAGCTGGCCGACGCCGACCTGGTGATCCTGCCCGGCACCCGCGCCACCGTCGCCGACCTGGCCTGGCTGCGCGAGCAGGGCCTGGACCGGGCCGTGGCCGAGCGGGCCGAGCGCGGACTGCCGGTGCTGGGCGTCTGCGGCGGCTACCAGATGCTCGCGCGGACGATCGACGACCGCTTCGAGTCCAAGCAGGGCGAGGTCGACGGCCTCGGGCTGCTGCCCGTGCGGATCGCCTTCGCGCGGGAGAAGACCCTCGCCAGGCCCGTCGGCACCGGCTACGGCGAGACCGTGCACGGGTACGAGATCCACCACGGCGTGGCGAGCGTCGAGGGCGGCGAGAGCTGGCTGGACGGCTGCCGCGCGGGCTCGGTCTGGGGCACCACCTGGCACGGCGCGCTGGAGAACGACGGCTTCCGCCGCGCCTTCCTGCGCGACGTCGCCGCGGCGGCCGGACGCGCCTTCGTCCCCGCGCCCGACACCTGCTTCGAGGCCGCCCGCGAGGAGCGGCTGGACCGGCTCGGCGACCTGATCGCCGAGCACGCCGACACCGACGCGCTGTGGCGGCTGATCGAGGGCGGCGCCCCGCAGGGCCTGCCCTTCGTCCCGCCAGGGGCGCCGTCATGACGCATTCCGCAACCAGCAAGACCAATGAGGGAGTTGACCGGGTGACCCCAACCCAGGAAGCCGGAACCCAGCAGGCCGCGCCGGAGAGCGGGACCACGGTCCTGCTGCTCTCGACCGCCGACACCGACCTGCTCGCGGCCCGCGCCTCCGGTGCCCGCTACCTGATCGGCAATCCGACCAGGACGGACGTCGCCACCGAACTCCCGGCCCTGCTCGCGGACGCGGACCTGGTCGTGGTCCGCCTGCTCGGCGGCCGCCGAGCCTGGGAGGACGGGCTCGCGGCGATCGCCGCCTCCGGCCTGCCCACCGTGCTGCTGGGCGGCGAGGCGGTCCCGGATGCCGAGTTGATGGGCATGTCCTCCGCCCCGGCCGGAGTCGTCGCGGAGGCGCTGCGCTACCTCGTCGAGGGTGGCTCCGCCAACCTCGGCGAGCTGGCCCGCTTCCTGTCCGACACGGTCCTGCTGACCGGCGAGGGGTTCGCCCCGCCGCAGGCCATGCCGCAGTTCGGCGTCCGGGGGGGCGCCGAACCGCGGCCTGGAGCACCCACCGTGGGCGTGCTCTTCTACCGCGCCCACGAGCTGTCCGGGAACACCGCGTTCGTGGACACGCTGGCAGCGGCGATCGAGGCCAGGGGCGGCAACGCCCTGCCGATCTACTGCGGTTCGCTCCGCGGGGCCGACGCGGGGCTGTTCGAGCTGGTGGGCCGGTGCGACGCGCTGGTCACGACGGTGCTGGCGGCCGGTGGCACCGTGGCCGCCGACGCCTCGGCGGGCGGCGACGGCGAGGAGAGCTGGGACATCGGGCAGCTCGCCGAGCTGGACATCCCCGTCATCCAGGGCCTCTGCCTCACCTCCTCCCGGGCAGTCTGGGACGAGTCCGACGCGGCGCTGTCGCCGATGGACGCGGCCATGCAGGTCGCCATCCCCGAGTTCGACGGACGCCTGATCTCCGTGCCGTTCTCGTTCAAGGAGACCGGCGCCGACGGCATCCCCGTCTACGTCGCCGACGAGGAGCGCGCCGCCCGGGTGGCGGGCATCGCGCTGCGGCACGCCGCGCTGCGCCACAAGCCGAACGCCGAGAAGAAGCTGGCGATCGTCTTCACCGCCTACCCGACCAAGCACTCCCGGGTCGGCAACGCCGTCGGCCTGGACACCCCGGCCTCGGCCGTGCGGCTGCTCGACTCGCTGCGCGGCGCGGGCTACACCGTCGACGGCTATCCGGCGGGCGGTGACGAGCTGATCCACACGCTCATCGCCGCCGGTGGCCACGACGTCGAGTGGCTGACGGAGGAGCAGCTGCGGGCCGCGCCCGCGCGCGTGCCGCTCAAGGACTACCAGCAGTGGTTCGACGCGCTGGACGAGGAACTGCGCGAAGGCGTGCTGGAGCACTGGGGCGAGGCCCCCGGGCAGCTCTACGTCGACGGGGACGAGATCGTGCTCGCCTCGCTGGCCTTCGGCAACGTCGTGCTGATGATCCAGCCGCCGCGCGGCTTCGGCGAGAACCCGATCGCGATCTACCACGACCCGGACCTGCCGCCGTCGCACCACTACCTGGCCGCCTACCGCTGGCTGGAGGCTGCGACATCGTCGGGTGGCTTCGGTGCCGACGCCGTGGTCCACCTGGGCAAGCACGGCACCATGGAGTGGCTGCCCGGCAAGGGCCTCGGCCTCTCCCGCGGCTGCGCGCCGGACGCGGTGCTGGGCGAGCTGCCGCTGATCTACCCGTTCATCGTCAACGACCCCGGCGAGGGGACCCAGGCCAAGCGCCGCGGCCACGCCACCATCGTCGACCACCTGGTGCCGCCGATGGCCCGCGCCGACACCTACGGCGACCTGGCCAAGCTGGAGCAGCTGCTCGACGAGTACGCACTCGTCAGCGACCTGGACCCGGCCAAGGCCCCGGCCGTGCGCGCGCAGATCTGGACCCTCGTCAAGGCCGCCGAGCTCCACCACGACCTGCACGTGGACGAGCAGCCGGACGACGAGGAGTTCGACTCCTTCGTCATGCACATCGACGGCTACCTGTGCGAGATCAAGGACGTGCAGATCCGTGACGGCCTGCACATCCTGGGCGGCGGCCCGGTGGCCGAGGCGCGGGTCAACCTGGTGCTGGCGGTGCTGCGTTCGGCGCAGATCTGGGGCGGGCGCGCCGACGCGCTGCCCGGTCTGCGAGCCGCGCTGGCCGCCCACTTCGGGCTGGTGGAGAAGGAGTTGCTGGCCGAGCCGGGTGCAGCCGTGACCGTGCCGGACGCGCTCCGCGCGCTCGTGGACGGCCCGGCGCGGACCGGCGCGGACGCGCTGGACCTGCTGGAGCAGCTGTGCCGGCGGCTCGCCGAGGGCATGGAGGCGCGCGGGTGGGCCGTCGAGGCCGCGCCCGCCCTGGTGCTGGAGGTGCTGGGCGGGCCGCTCGACACCGCCGTCGCGGCGCTGGAGTTCGCGGCCGAGGAGGTCGTGCCCCGACTGGCGCGCACCACGGACGAGTTGGACCACATCCTGCGCGCGCTGCGCGGCGGCTACGTGCCGGCCGGCCCGTCCGGTTCGCCGACGCGCGGCCTGGTCAACGTGCTGCCGACCGGCCGGAACTTCTACTCGGTCGACCCCAAGGCCATCCCGTCCCGCCTGAGCTGGGAGGTCGGGCAGGCGCTCGCCGACTCGCTCGTCGCCCGCTACCTCCAGGACACCGGCGCCTACCCCAAGTCGGTGGGCCTCACGGTCTGGGGCACGTCCTGCATGCGCACCCAGGGCGACGACATCGCCGAGATCCTGGCGCTGCTCGGCTGCCGCCCGGTCTGGGACGACGCCTCGCGCCGCGTGACCGGCTTCGAGGTCGTGCCGCCCGACGAGCTCGGCCGTCCGCGCATCGACGTGACCGTCCGCATCTCCGGTTTCTTCCGTGACGCGTTCCCGCACGTCGTCGCGCTGCTGGACGACGCGGTGCGGGCCGTGGCCGAGCTGGACGAGCCGGCCGACGCCAACTACGTGCGCGCCCACGTCGACGAGGACACGCACGAGCACGGCGACCGCCGCCGCGCGACCGCCCGCATCTTCGGCTCCAAGCCCGGCGCCTACGGCGCGGGCCTGCTGCCGCTGATCGACGCCCGCAACTGGCGCTCCGACGCCGACCTGGCCGAGGTCTACGCCGTCTGGGGCGGCTACGCCTACGGCCGCGGCCTCGACGGGCGAGCAGCCCGCGGGGACATGGAGCAGGCGTTCCGCCGCATCTCCGTGGCCGCGAAGAACGTCGACACCCGCGAGCACGACCTCGTCGACGCGGACGACTACTTCCAGTACCACGGCGGCATGGTGGCCATGGTCCGCCACCTGACCGGCGACTCCCCCGCCGCCTACGTCGGCGACAGCGCCACGCCCAGCCAGGTCAAGACCCGCACGCTGGGCGAGGAGACGCACCGCGTCTTCCGCGCCCGCGTGGTCAACCCGCGCTGGATGGCGGCCATGCGCCGCCACGGCTACAAGGGCGCGTTCGAGATGGCCGCGACCGTCGACTACCTCTTCGGCTACGACGCCACGGCGGGCGTGGTCGACGACTGGATGTACGAGAAGCTGGCGGCCGAGTACGTCTTCGACCCCACCAACCAGGAGTTCATGCGCAAGTCCAACCCCTGGGCGCTGCGCGGCATCACCGAGCGGTTGCTGGAGGCGGCGGAGCGCAAGCTGTGGGCCGAGCCCGACCAGGAGACGCTGGACCAGCTCCGCGCGACCTACCTCGAGCTCGAGGGCGACCTGGAAGGGGACTCCGAGTGAGTGACGTGACCGAGGCCCGTTACCCCTTCACCGCTGTCGTCGGCATGGACGACCTGCGGCTCGCGCTGCTGCTGAACGCCGTCTCGCCGCAGGTCGGCGGCGTTCTGGTGCGCGGCGAGAAGGGCACCGCCAAGTCCACCATGGTCCGCGCGCTGGCCGGGCTGCTGCCCTCGATCGGCGTCGTGGCCGGATGCCGCTTCGCCTGCGACCCCGCCTCGCCCGACGCGCAGTGCCCGGACGGGCCGCACCACGTCTCCTCCGTGAGCGAGCGCCCGACCTCCCTGGTCGAGCTGCCCGTCGGCGTCAGCGAGGACCGCATCGTCGGCTCGCTGGACCTGGAGCGCGCCCTCGCCGAGGGTGTCAAGGCCTACGAGCCCGGCCTGCTCGCGGCGGCCCACCGGGGCGTGCTCTACATCGACGAGGTCAACCTGCTCCACGACCACCTCGTCGACCTGCTGCTCGACGCGGCCGCCATGGGCCGGTCCTATGTCGAGCGCGAGGGCGTGTCGGTGCGGCACGCCTCCCGCTTCCTGCTGGTCGGGACGATGAACCCCGAAGAGGGCGAGCTGCGGCCGCAGCTGCTGGACCGCTTCGGGCTCACCGTCGAGATCGCCGCGACGCGCGAGCCCGAGCAGCGGGCCGAGGTCGTCCGCCGACGCCTCGGCTACGACGCCGACCCCGACGGCTTCGCCGCCCGCTGGCTGGAGGAGGAGCGGGCGCTGGCCCAGCGCATCGTCGCGGCGCGGGAGCTGCTGCCGCAGGTGGTACTCGGTGACGCGGCACTGCGGCAGATCACGGCCGTCTGCGCGGCGTTCGAGGTGGACGGGCTGCGCGCGGACATCGTGATGGCGCGCACGGCCGTGGCACTGGCCGCCTGGTCCGGGCGCACGCAGGTGCTGGCGGAGGACGTGCGCGTCGCCGCACAGCTCGCACTGCCGCACCGGCGCCGCCGCAACCCGTTCGACGCGCCGGGATTGGACGAGGAGAAGCTGGACGAGACGCTCCAGCAGTTCGCGGGCCAGGAACCCGAGGCCGACCCCGACGGCGACCTGGACGGCGACCCGGACGGCGACGGCCCGGACGGTCCCGACAACGGCGGGGGCGGTGGAGGCGGCGGTCAGGACGCGCCCAGCGGGCCGGAGCTGGAGTCGTCCGCCCCGCAGAGCCCGGCCGAGGCCACGCCCGACAACGCGGCGGACCAGCCGCAACAGTCCGCCGCCGCAGGTGCGCCCGCGCCGCGCGAGGCGGCGCCCGTCGCGGCCGACCAGCCGTACAGGACGCGGCTGTTCAAGGTCCCGGGCACCGGTCAGGGCGTCCAGGGCCGCCGCTCCCGCGCCGAGACGGACGGCGGGCACACCATCCGCGCCGCGCGCCCGTCCGGCGCGCTCCAGCGTCTGCACCTGGCCGCCACCCTCCAGGCCGCCGCGCCGCACCAGTTGGCGCGCGGGCGCGACGGGCGGGCGCTGGTCCTGCGCCGCGACGACTTCCGCCAGCAGGTGCGCGAGGGCCGTGAGGGCAACCTCGTCCTGTTCGTCGTCGACGCCTCCGGCTCGATGGCCGCCCGGCAGCGGATGTCCGCGGTCAAGGGCGCGGTGCTGTCGCTGCTGATGGACGCCTACCAGCGGCGCGACAAGATCGGGATGATCTCCTTCCGCGGCGCCTCGGCCGAGCTGGTGCTGCCGCCCACCTCGTCCGTCGAGGCGGGCGCGGCGCGGCTGGAGCTGCTGCCGACCGGAGGGAAGACCCCACTGGCGGCCGGGCTGCTGCGCGCGCACGAGACGCTGCGCGTCGAGCGGCTGCGCGACCCGCTGCGGCGTCCGCTCGTCGTCCTGGTCACGGACGGCCGCGCGACCGGCGCCCGTTCCGCGCTGGACGACGCGCGGCGCGCCGCCGGGCTGCTGGCCGCGTCCGGCGCCGCGAGCGTCGTGGTGGACTGTGAGAGCGGCCCGGTGCGGCTCGGCCTGGCCGGCGAGCTGGCCGGGCTCCTCCAGGCCCCGGCGGTCCGGCTCGACGAGCTGCGCGCGGACAGCATGACCGCGCTCGTACAGACGATGACGATGCAGAAGAAGGCGGCCTAGCGATGCCCCAGGGACAGCCCACCAGCGTGCCCGACGACGGCCTGACCACACGTCAGCGCCGCACCCTGCCCGTGCTGGCCGTCCACACCGGGCCCGGCAAGGGCAAGTCCACCGCCGCGTTCGGCATGGCGCTGCGCGCCTGGAACCAGGGCTGGCCGATCGGGGTGTTCCAGTTCGTCAAGTCCGCCAAGTGGAAGGTGGGCGAGGAGCACGCGCTCAAGGTGCTGGGCGCGAGCGGCGAGGGCGGCACGGTCGCCTGGCACAAGATGGGCGAGGGCTGGTCCTGGGTCCAGCGGGAGATCGCCGAGTCCGAGGACGCGGCGCGCGAGGGCTGGGAGCAGGTCAAGCGCGACCTGGCGGCCGAGACCTACCGGTTCTACGTCCTGGACGAGTTCACCTACCCCCTGCACTGGGGCTGGATCGACGTGGACGAGGTGCTGGAGGTGCTGGCGAACCGTCCCGGCTCGCAGCACGTGGTGATCACCGGCCGCTACGCGCCCGAGAAGCTGGTGGCCGCGTCCGACCTGGTGACGGAGATGACCAAGGTCAAGCACCCGATGGACGCGGGCCGCAAGGGGCAGCGGGGCATCGAGTGGTGACGGCCGTGCCGCGCGTCGTCCTGGCCGCGCCCGCCTCGGGCACGGGCAAGACGACCGTGGCGACCGGCCTGATGGCCGCGCTCACGGCGCGGGGCCTGTCCGTCTCGCCGCACAAGGTGGGGCCGGACTACATCGACCCCGGCTACCACGCGCTGGCGACGGGGCGTCCGGGCCGCAACCTGGACGCCTTCCTGAGCGGCCCGGAGCGTGTCGCGCCGCTGTTCCTGCACGGGGCGGTGGGCGCGGACGTGGCGGTCGTCGAGGGCGTCATGGGGCTGTTCGACGGCGCCGGCGGGCGGGGCGAGCTGGCCTCGACGGCGCATGTCGCGAAGCTGCTGCGGGCGCCGGTGGTGCTGGTCGTGGACGGCTCCTCGCAGAGCCGGTCGGTGGCGGCGCTGGTGCACGGCTTCGCCTCGTGGGACCCGCAGGTGCGGCTCGGCGGGGTGATCCTGAACCGGGTGGCCTCGGACCGGCACGAGGCGCTGCTGCGGGAGGCGCTGGAGGAGGGCGGCGGCGTGCCGGTGCTGGGCGCGCTGCGGCGTTCCGGGGCGGTGGCGA
Source organism: Streptacidiphilus sp. MAP12-33 (assembly GCF_041261265.1). Classification (NCBI taxonomy): domain Bacteria; kingdom Bacillati; phylum Actinomycetota; class Actinomycetes; order Kitasatosporales; family Streptomycetaceae; genus Streptacidiphilus; species Streptacidiphilus sp. MAP12-33. The sequence goes on along the minus strand of NZ_JBGCCA010000013.1, from coordinate 84,990 downwards.
CGCCGTCGCGGCACCTGGGGCTGGTGCCGGCGGTGGAGCGGGACGCGGCGGCGCTCGACGCCGTCCGCGCGATGGGCGAGCTGGTGGCCGCCGGGGTGGACCTGGACGCGCTGCTGGCGCTGGCCCGCAGCGCGCCCGCCCTGCCGGACCTGCCGTGGGATCCGTTGGAGGAGATCGGTGCTCTCGATCCTGAGCACGCGTCACAGCCGCGTCCCGTGATCGCGTTGGCGGGCGGTGCTGCCTTCTCCTTCTCCTACGCCGAGAACGCGGAGCTGCTCACCGCCGCCGGGGCGGAGGTGGTCTCCTTCGACCCGTTGCACGACGAGAAGCTGCCCGAGCGCGCGTCCGCGCTGGTCATCGGCGGCGGCTTCCCCGAGGTCTACGCCTCCGAGCTCTCCGCCAACCAGGCGCTCCGCGACGAGATCACCGCTCTCGCGGCGTCCGGAGCACCGATCGCGGCGGAGTGCGCCGGCCTGCTCTACCTCTGCCGCACCCTCGACGGCCGCCCGATGTGCGGCGTCGTCGACGCCGAGGCGGAGATGTCGCCACGACTGACCCTCGGCTACCGCGAGGCCGTGGCCCTCTCCGACAGCCCGCTCGCCCCGGCGGGCCTGCGTCTGCCGGGCCACGAGTTCCACCGCACCCGCACCACTCCTGGTGCGGGACCGGCCCCCGCCTGGGGCTGGCGCGGCCACGACGGCACCCTCACCACCGAGGGCTTCACCTCGCCCACCCTCCACGCCTCCTACCTCCACCTGCACTGGACCGCCGCACCCTCCGTCGCCCTCCGCCTCGTGCGGCAGGCCCGTGCCCACGCGGCAGAATGACCTCATGACCCGCACCGCCCTCTGCCCCTGCGGCACCGGCCGCCCGTACGCCTTCTGCTGCGCCCCCTTCCACGCGGGCAACGCCCAGGCCCCGACCGCCGAGGCCCTGATGCGTTCCCGCTTCTCGGCCTTCGCCGAGCGGAACGTCCCCTACCTGCTGCGCACCTGGGCCCCCGAGACGCGCCCGCCGGCGATCGACCTGGAGCCCGAGCTCCGCTGGGAGCGCCTGGAGATCGTGACCACGACCGAGGGCGGCCCGTTCCACCAGCAGGGCACGGTCGAGTTCCGCGCGCACTTCCGCGAGGGCCGCGCGAGCGGCGTCCTCCACGAGAACAGCCGCTTCCGCCGCGAGGACGGCGCCTGGGTCTACGTGGACGGCGACCTCCGCGACTGAGCGTCACGGGACGTGGTTCAGCCCACAAGTGGTCCGGTTGACTGCCATACGCGCAGCATGGTGGGATTTCACGACCCAAGAAGAACGGGCGGTGCCCGTTTGATTCAACGGCGGCAATGACGAGGAAGTCCGGTGCGATTCCGGCGCGGTCCCGCCACTGTCAGCGGGAACGGCGAGGCCGTCCCGTGAGCCAGGAACTCTGGCCGCCGTCACCACGAGCCGGGGCGCGGACCCCGAGTGAGGACTGCTGCCGTGCGCGAACGCGCGTCTGGCCCACGCCTGGTCGGCGTGGGCATGGGCCCGGGTGATCCGGAACTCGTCACCGTCAAAGCCGTACGCGTGCTCCGCGAGGCGGACGCCGTGGTCGTCCCGGTCATGGACACCGGCGAGCTCGGGCGCGCCGAGGCCACCGTCCGGCACCACGCCGACTCCGCGAAGATCGTGCGGGTGGTGTTCGCCCTGAACGAGCGCGAGGACCGGGCCCGGCGCGAGGCCGCGTGGGACGCGGCCGGCGCGCGGGTCGCCGAGCTGCTGCGCGAGCGCGACGGAGGGACGGTCGCCTTCGCGACGATCGGCGACCCGAACGTGTACTCCACCTTCACCTACCTCGCGCACACGCTGCGGGAGCTGGTCGAGGACCTGACGGTCGAGACGGTCCCGGGGATCACCGCGATGCAGGACCTCGCCTCCCGAAGCGGCACGGTCCTCGCCGAGGGCACCGAGCCGCTGACCCTGGTGCCCGTCACCGCCGGCGCCGAGGTGCTGAAGGAGGCCCTGGCCGGCCCCGGCACGGTCGTCGCCTACAAGTTCGGCCGATTCGCCGAGCAGGTCGCCGCCGCGCTGCGCGACTCCGGCCGGGAGGCCGACGCCGTGTGGGGCGCCGCGCTGGGCCTGACGGACGAGCAGGTCAGCGCCGCCGGGACCCCGCTGCCCGCCGAACTGCCGTATCTGTCCACGCTGATCGCACCGGTGCGCCGCGAAGGCCGAGGGGGAAAGCTGTGAGCGACACGAGTCTCGAGAGCCGCGGCAGGGTCACCTTCGTCGGCGCCGGTCCGGGCGCCGCCGATCTGCTCACCTTCCGCGCCGCCCGCGCCATCGCCGAGGCGGACGTGGTGATCTGGGCAGCCAGCCTGGTCCAGGAGGAGGTGCTCCAGCACGCCCGCGAGGGTGCGGAGATCCTCGACTCCTCGCTGATCCCGATGGAGGCCGTGCTCGACGTCTACGGGCGGGCCGCGCAGGACGGCACGAAGGTGGCCAGGATCCACTCCGGCGACCCGTCGCTGTGGGGCGCCGTGCAGGAGCAGCTGGACCGCTGCCGCGAGCTCGGTCTGGACACCGAGATCGTTCCCGGTGTCTCCTCGTTCGCGGCCGTCGCCGCGATCGCGCAGCGGGAGCTGACGATCCCGGAGGTCGCGCAGAGCGTGATCCTGACCCGCCTGGGCGGTGGCAAGACGCCGATGCCGCCCGGCGAGGAGGTGCGCGAGTTCGCGCGCCACGGCACCACGATGGCGATCTTCCTCTCGGCGGCCCGCAGCAAGCAGCTGGTCGAGGAGCTGCTGGAGGGCGGCTACGTGCCCGAGACGCCGGTCGTGGTCGCGTACCAGGCGACCTGGCCGGAGGAGCTGCTGCTGACCTGCACCATCGCCACGCTGGAGGCGACGGTCAAGGAGCACCGGCTGTGGAAGCACACGCTCTTCCTGGTCGGCCCCGCGCTGGGCGCCCACGGCACCCGCTCGCACCTCTACCACCCGGGGCACTTCCACACCTTCCGCAAGGCGGACCGTGCGGCGCGCCGGCAGCTGCGGACGGCGGGGGCGAACGAGCCCGGCTCGCAGTGATCAGCGTCCTCAGTGCGTCGCTCACTGATGAGATCAGTGCTCTCGTCGGTGAGGCCGACCTGGTGCTCGGCGCCCGTCGCCACCTCGACGCGGCACACGTGCCCGCGGACCGGGCGCTGGCGCTCGGTCCGCTCGCGCCCGCGCTCGACGCCGTCACCGGCCTCCGGACGAAGGACCCGGAGGCCCGGGTCCTCGTCCTCGCCTCCGGTGACCCCGGGTTCTTCGGCATCGTCCGCGCCCTCGCCGAACGCTTCGGCGCCGACGCGCTCGACGTGCGCCCCGGCGTGAGCAGCATCGCCCACGCCTTCGCGCGCCTCGGCGTGCCCTGGGACGACGCCGTCGTCGTCAGCGCCCACGGCCGCGACCCGCGGCCCACGTTCAACATCTGCCGCTCGCAGCGGAAGGTCGCGGTCCTCACCGCGCCCGGTGCCGGACCCGCCGAGCTCGGCGCGGCACTCGCGGCCATGCCGGGCCTGCGTCGACGCCTCGTCGTCGCCGCCGACCTCGGCGGACCGGCCGAGAGCGTGGTCGAGCTGACTCCCGCCGAGGCCGCCGCCCGCGACTGGCCCGCCGTCAACGTCGTGCTGAGCCTCGCCGACACCGCGCCGCCCGTCGCGGCGGTCATGCGCACCGTCGCCGGGTACCAGGGCGCTCCCGAGGGCGGCTGGGCGCTGCCGGAGGAGGCCTTCGCCCACCGCGACGCGATGCTGACCAAGGCGGAGGTCCGCGCCCTCGCCCTGGCCCGGCTCGGCCCGCGCCCGGGCGAGCTGGTCTGGGACGTGGGCGCGGGCAGCGGTTCCGTCGCCGTCGAGTGCGCCCGCCTCGGCGCGGCCGTCGTCGCGGTCGAACGCGACGCGGACGGGGTGGAGCGCATCCGCGCGAACGCCGCCGCCCACGGCGTCGCCCACGCGGTCGCCGTCGTCCACGGCCGCGCACCCGGGGCGCTCGCCGAACTGCCGGACCCGGACGCCGTCTTCGTCGGCGGCGGCGGAGCGGACCTGGCCGCCGTCGTCGCCCTGGCCGCCGCCCGGGCCCGCCGCACGGTCGTCGTCACCCTGGCCGCCCTCGACCGGGTGCCGGAGGCGCGCCGCGCCCTGCGCGAGGCCGGGCTGGCCGTCGAGGGCGTCCAGTTGCAGGCCAACCGGCTGGCCCCGCTGCCGGGCGAGGTCACCCGCCTCGCCGCCACCAACCCCGTCTTCGTCCTCTGGGGCACCCGCCCCGCCACCACCGCACCGCAGGGAGTAGCGAAGTGATCGGCCTGATCGCCGCCACCGCCGCAGGCCGCCGGGCCGCCACCGAGCTGGCCGAGGCCCTCGGGCCCGACGACTGCCGCCTGTACCAGGGGCCCGTGGGCGAGTCCGTCCGCACGGCCTTCGCCGAGTGCACGCAGCTGGTCTGCTTCCTCGCCACCGGCGCGACCGTCCGCCTGCTCGCGCCGCTGCTGGCCGCCGAGAGCTCCGACAAGCACACCGACCCGGGCGTCGTCTGCGTCGACGAGTCCCGCCGCTTCGCCGTGGCCCTCCTCGGCGGCCACGAGGGCGGCGCCAACGAGCTGGCGGCGCGGGTCGCGGCGGCGCTCGACGCGCGGCCCGTGATCACCACGGCCACCGACGCGACCGCTGTCCCGGGCCTGGACACGCTCGGACTGCCCGTCAGCGGCGACCTCGCGGCGGTCAGCCGCGCCCTGCTGGACGGCGATCCGGTCCGCCTGGTCGGCGCGGAGCTCTTCCCGCTCCCGGCCCTCCCGGCGAACGTCACGCCGGACGCCCCGGCCGACGCCCCGACGATCGTCGTCGGCGACAGCCTCGTGCCCGAGGGCGACGTGCCCACGGTGCGGCTGTTCACGCCCAGCCTGGTCGTCGGGGTCGGTGCCAGCAAGGGCGCCCCGGCCGAGGAAATCCTCGGGCTGGTGCACGCCGCCCTCACCGACGCGGGCCTCGACCCGCGCTCCCTGCACAGTCTGGCGAGCGCCGACGCCAAGGCCGAGGAGCCCGGCCTGCTCGCAGCTGCCGCCGAACTCGGCGTCCCGGTGCGGTTCTTCACCGCCGACGAGCTCGCCACCGTCGCCGTGCCGAACCCCTCCGACGCGCCGCTTGCGGCCCTCGGCACGCCCAGCGTCGCCGAGGCCGCCGCGCTGCTCGCCGCCGACGCCGCCGGGACCGCCGAACTCCTGGTGCCCAAGCGGAAGTCGGCGCCGGAGGGCCGCGCCGCGATGGCCACCGTCGCCGTCGCCCGCCGGGCGGTCCGCGGCCGGCTCGCGATCGTCGGGCTCGGCCCCGGCGCCCGCGACCTGCTGACCGACCGTGCCCGCACCGAACTGCGCCGCGCCTCCGTCGTCGTGGGCCTGGACCAGTACGTGGACCAGATCCGCGACCTGCTCCGCCCCGGTGTCCGGATCGAGGCCACCGGCCTCGGCGCGGAGGAGGAGCGGGCCCGCAGCGCGGTGCGGCTGGCCCAGCAGGGCCTCGCCGTCGCGCTGATCGGCAGCGGCGACGCGGGCGTCTACGCCATGGCCTCCCCGGCACTGGCCGAGGCGGGCGCGGACATCGACGTGGTCGGCGTCCCGGGCGTGACCGCCGCGATGGCCGCGGCCTCGCTGCTGGGCGCCCCGCTCGGCCACGACCACGTCTCGATCAGCCTCTCGGACCTGCACACCCCGTGGGAGGTCATCGAGCGCCGGGTGCGCGCCGCCGCGGAGGCGGATCTCGTCGTCACCTTCTACAACCCCCGCAGCCGCGCCCGTGACTGGCAGCTGCCCAAGGCGCTCGCGATCCTCGCGGAGCACCGCGACGCGCCGGCGACGCCGGTCGGCATCGCCCGCAGCGTCTCCCGCCCGGACGAGTGGCACCGGGTGACGACGCTGGCGGCGCTGGATCCGGCCGAGGTGGACATGTTCACCGTGGTGACCGTCGGCAACACGGCCTCGCGCGAGGTCGCCGGACGGTTCGTCACCCCGCGCGGCTACCGGTGGCAGGCGTGAGCCGGGCGCGGCGCACCGCCGCCCACCTGACTGCCGGCTCGTCCCGCGCCTCCGTCGCGCCCGTCGCGTCCCCCCAGGAGCCCGTCTCATGACCCGCCGTCAGGTCCACCCCATCGAGCTGGAGTCCTACCGGCGCCTGCGCGCCCGCCACGACACCGACCGTCTGCCGCCGCTGACGCGCGCGGTGGCGGAGCGGATCGTCCACGCCAGCGCGGACCTCGAGTACTTCGACGACCTGGTCATCGCCGACGAGTCGGTGCTGCGCGCCGCCGCGGCGGCCCTCGCGGCCGGCGCGCCGATCGTCGCGGACGTCGAGATGGTCGCGGCCGGCATCACCGCGCGCGAGTCGGTCTGCCGGGTGCGGCAGGCCAAGGCCGATCCGGCCGCCGGGCTGACCCGCTCGGCCGCGGCGGTGCGGATGGCCCTGGCGGAGGTCGGCCCGGGGGCCGTCTGGGTGATCGGCTGCGCGCCCACCGCCCTGGAGGAGCTGCTCGTACTCGATGCCCGTCCGGCGCTGGTGATCGGCCTGCCGGTGGGCTTCGTCGGCGCCGCCGAGTCCAAAGCGGCGCTGCGCGCGTCGGGGCTGCCCGGCGTGAGCAACATCTCCGAGAAGGGCGGCTCGGCCGTCGCCGCCGCGGCCGTCAACGCCCTGCTCTACCCCGACCTGTACGACACGCTCGACCCGACCCCCGAGGAGAACCTGTGACCTCCCCCGCGCTGCTGCTCGTCGGCCACGGCACCCGCGACGACGACGGCGCGGAGGCCTTCCGCGCGTTCGTCGAGATCCTGAGGACCCGCCTGCCGCAGACGCCCGTCGGGGGCGGATTCATCGAGCTGTCCCCGCCGCCGCTGGCCGACGCCGTCGCCGAGCTGGTTGGCCAGGGTGCCCGGAGCTTCGCCGCCGTGCCGCTGGTCCTGGTCTCCGCCGGGCACGCCAAGGGCGACATCCCGGCCGCGCTGGTGCGCGAGCGCGAGCGCCACCCGGGCACCAGCTTCCGGTACGGTCGCCCGCTCGGCCCGCACCCGTCCCTGCTGACGGTGCTGGAGCGACGCCTGGACGAGGTGATCACCCCCGAGGAGCGCGCCGGGACCACCGTGCTGCTCGTCGGCCGCGGCTCGACCGACCCCGACGCGAACGCCGAAGTGGCCAAGGTGACACGGCTGTTCTGGGAGGGCCGCGGGCTCGCGGGCGTGGAGACGGCCTTCGTCTCGCTCGCCGCGCCGAGCGTCCCCGACGGCCTGACGCGCTGCCGGCTGCTGGGCGCCGAGCGGATCGTGGTGCTGCCGTACTTCCTGTTCACCGGCATCCTGCCGGACCGCGTCGCCGAGCAGGCGAGCGCGTGGGCCGCGGCCCACCCGGACGTGGACGTGCGGCAGGCTGGCGTGCTCGGCGCGACCGAGGAACTGGCCGAGCTGGTGCTGGAGCGGTACCGCGAGACCCAGCAGGGTGATCTGCGGATGAACTGCGACACCTGCGTCTACCGCATCGCCATGCCCGGCTTCGAGGCGAAGGTGGGCGCCCCGCAGCGCCCGCACCACCACCCCGACGACCCGTCGCACGACCACGGTCACGGCCACCACCACGGTCATGGCGACCACGGTCACCACAGCCACGACCACAGCCATGCCCACTGACGACGGCGACCTGCTCCGCCACCACGGCGACCGCGAGGTCGGCGGCGGTCTCGTCGACCTCGCGGTCAACGTGCGCACGGGCACGCCCCCGGCGTGGCTGCGCGCGGTCCTCGCCGAGAGCCTCGGCGACCTGGCCGCCTATCCCGACGGCACCGCCGCGCGCGCGGCGGTGGCCGCGCGGCACGGCCGCCCGCCCGAGGAGGTCCTGCTCACCTCGGGCGCGGCGGAGGCCTTCGTGCTGCTCGCACGCGCGCTGAGCCCTCGCCGCGCCGTGGTGGTGCACCCCCAGTTCACTGAGCCCGAGGCCGCGTTGCGCGACGCCGGGCACCCGGTGGACCGGCTGCTCCTCGCCCCGGAGGCGGGGTTCCGACTCGACCCCTCGGCGCTCCCCTCCGATGCCGATCTGGTCGTGGTCGGCAACCCCACCAACCCCACCTCCGTGGTGCACCCGGCCTCGTCGCTGGCCGGGTGCGCCCGCCCGGGCCGGGTCCTGGTCGTGGACGAGGCCTTCGCGGACACCGTCCCCGGCGAGCCTGAGAGCGTCGCCTCCCGCCGTGACCTACCGGGGCTGGTCGTGTTGCGCAGCCTCACCAAGACCTGGGGCCTGGCGGGCCTGCGCATCGGTTACGTACTCGGTCCCGCCGATCTCGTCGCCCGGCTGGAGGCGGCACAGCCGCTGTGGCCGGTCTCCTCCCCCGCGCTGGCCGCGGCGATCGCCACCTGCGCTCCGGCCGCACTGGCGGAGGCGGAGGCGGCTGCCACCGCGACGGCGGCCGACCGGGAGTACCTGCTGTCCCGCTTGGCGGCGTTCCCGCACATCCGGGTCCACGGCACCCCGGCGAGCTCGTTCGTGCTGATCGAGCTCCGTGACGCGGACAAGATCCGGCTGCGCCTGCGGGAGTCCGGCTTCGCGGTCAGGCGCGGCGACACCTTCCCGGGCCTCGGCCCGGACTGGCTCCGCATCGCGGTCCGCGACCGCGCCACGACGGACGCGTTCTGCGCGGCACTCGGACAAGCCCTGTAGGGGCGCGGGCTCTGCTGATGTGCGGCTCCGCCGCGTCGGCGCGACAATCCCCCAGCCTTCGGCCGGGAGGTGCCCCTGAGGCCCCTGAGGTGCCCCTCCCACGCGGGTGGAACACCGAACGAGCAGGGCCGTCCGCACACCGGTGGTTGCTCACGCCCACGGCGGAGCCCCTAGCGCCGCCGGCGGCGCCGGGTCAGGGCGACGGCGCCGCCGCCTGCGGCCACCAGGGCCACGGCGACCCCGCCGATCACCGGCGTGGCGCTGCTCGCGCCCGTCATCGCCAGGTGCGTGGTGCCGGAACCGCCGTCGCCGCTCGCGCTGCCGCCGGACGCCGCGGGCGGGGTGGAGACCGACGCGACCGGGCTCGCGGAGGTGCCTCCGGAGCCGCCCGTGCCGCCACCCGACGCGCCCGTGTCGCCGCTCCCCCCGCCGCTGACGCCCTGCGAGGGCCCGCCCGAGGGCACCCCGCCGCCGTCTCCACCGCCGGACCCGCCACTGGAGCCGCCGTTGGCCCCGCCACCGGAGTCCGACCCGCCGCCGGAACCCCTGGTGCAGGAGACGTCCGCCAGGACGATCTTCCCGCTCACGGCGGCGACGTTCAGCGCCAGCGGGTTCACCTCGACGTCCAGCTCCAGCGCCGTCGCCGCCGCCGAGTCGGAGGTCGTGCCGTGCTGGGAGAGCTTCAGGTCCACCTCGCCGAGCGCCGGCACCGGGACCTTCGTCACCCCGTCGACGCTCAGGTGGACGTGCACGCCCAGGACCGTCACCTCGCCCGCCAGTTCCGCGCTCGCGGTCGGCATGCCGTGGGCCGGGCAGTCGGCCTCGGCGGACACCGCGTGGACCCCGAGCAGGTCGGTCAGCGGCAGGCCGGGCAGGTGCAGGTGCGCGTCGACGAGGTTGACGGCGGCGTGGGCGCCGTGGGCGCCGACCGTGGCGTCGGTCTGACCGACCTGGGCCGTCAACAGGTTGACCGGACGCCCGGCCTCGACCCCGCTGCCGACGACGGCGGTCAGCGCGGCGCCGCTGCGTGACGCGGGGGCGGTCAGTTTGTTGAGGGACACGTCGACGGGGATGTCGACGGCGTTCAGCAGCTTCACGTCCAGGGCGACCTCGGCCGTGGTGGCGGCCGCAGTGCCCGGACCGGTCGTCGCCCGCGCGGGTTCGGCCACCCCCAGCAGCGAGACCGCGGCGAGCGCGCCGGAGACGGCGAAGGGCATGGCGAAGCGACGACGGGACAACACGGAACAACCCCCACCTGGGAACGAACGTGCCCACCGGGAACGGACGGGCGAGGCACGGTGTCGGACGCCGCTTATTCTTGCGAACCGTCCGTCACCGGGTCAGCACACGCGGTCAGTTCACTCATACGGGTGATGCATCCCCAGAATCACCACGCGTCACTGCAGCTCAGCTGCAACCACGGTCAAGCGGGCTCCAGCCAGCGCAGCAGCTCCAGCGCCAACCCGACCGAGGGAACCCGCCCGGCAAGCGGTCTCGGCAGCAGCCGCTCCGCCCGGGCCACCCGCCCCCGAACGGTGTTGCGATGGGTGTACAGGAGCTCCGCCGTGCGTCCCGCATGCGACTCCGCCTGCAGGTAGACCCGCAGCGTCTCGGCGAGTTCGGGCGCGGCCGAGGCCAGGGGGCCGAGCGTGTCGGCGACGAACTGCCGCGCCTGCTCCTCGTCCTGCAGGGCCAGCGCGACGACCTGGACCTCCTCGTACGCGGTCAGCAGCGGCGGCCGGGCGAGCCTGCCGACCAGCCGTTGCGTGGTCAGCGCCTGCTGGTGGCCGAGCCGGAACCCGCCGGCGCCCGGCGCAGGCCCGCCCACCGCGACGAACGGGCGGTGCGCCCCGTCCGGCAGCGTCTGTCGCAGCGCCTCCCGGAGCACCGGCGGATCAGGGGTCTCGGGGACCCCGATCCACGCCCACAGCACGGAGAGCCCGGACGGCACGGCCAGCGGTGGCCGGGCGCCGAGGAGCTCCGCGACGCGGTCCGCCGCCGCTTCCAGATCGCCCTGCCCGGCGCCGCCGCGCGGCTGCCAGAGCACCAGGGCGAGATGCCGCTGCCGCAGGTCGCAGCCGAGCCGGGCGCTCGCCCGGTCCTCGGGGATCGGCGCGCCCTCCAGCAGCAGCGTGACGGTCTCCAGCCGACGCGCCGGCACACCGCCGACCAACTGCCGCCGCTCCTCGTCGATCCGTCGCTGCACCGCGTTCAGGGTCCGCTCGACGAACCGGGTCATGGACCGGGCCGAGCGGTCGAGCGAGTCGGCGAGCAGCCCCGGCGGGCAGGGGACGGCCGTCAGCGCGACCGCCATCCACTCGCGCCACAGCAAGGTCTGCGCCCGCCAGTAGCCCCACACCAGGAACCGGTCGTCCACCCCGCGCCGCACCAGGTCCCTGGCCACGTCCAGGTTCTCGGGCGTGAGCTCGGTGGTCACCGGGCGGCCGGGGTGCAGCTCGTTGGCGTGGAGCCAGCGGCCGACGTTGTCGCGGGTGCTGGCGGCGATCTTCTCGGCCATGACGGGGTCGTCGAGCGACTCCGGGGTCTCCTGCGCGATCTGCCGGCCGACGGCCTCCAGGATCTCCCCGCCGTGGCGCAGCAGGTGCCCCGCCGTCGCCCGGATGTGCGCGGCGACCTCGGGATCCGGCTCCCCGCCTCCCAGCGGCTGCGATCCGACGGGCTGCGGCATGACGGAGCGGCTCCCCTCGCGGTGGCACGGTTGGGCACTTTGCACATCCCGGGCCATGATCGATGTGCAGACGCCTATGGTCGCACGCGTCCCCGGCCCCTAGCGTGGGCTCGGCGGCCCGTGTCCGCGCGGTTCCCGCGCCCGCGGGCCCAGGCGACGACGCAGGTCAGGACCCACGAGAGCTTCCGGGAGCAGTTGTGAACGATCTCTTCTCCGTCTCCGGCAGGACCGCCCTGGTCACCGGCGGCACCAGGGGCATCGGGCTGATGATCGCCCGCGGCCTGCTGCAGGCGGGCGCGAAGGTCTACGTCAGCTCACGCAAGGCGGAGGCCTGCGAGGCGGCGGTGGCCGAGCTGAAGCTCTTCGGCGAGGCCGTGGCGCTCCCGGCGGACCTGTCCGAGGAGTCCGAGATCGCCCGCGTCGCCGAGGAGCTCGCCGCCCGCGAGGAGAAGCTGGACATCCTGGTCAACAACGCGGGCGCCACCTGGGGCGCGCCGCTGGACACCTTCCCGGTCAGCGGCTGGGACAAGGTGATGGACCTCAACCTGCGCAGCCCGTTCCTGCTCACCCAGGCCCTGCTGCCGCTGCTGCGCGCCGCCGGGACGGCCGACCACCCCGCCCGGGTCATCAACGTCGGCTCGATCGACGGTCTGCACGTGAGCCCGCTGCCCACCTACTCCTACGCGGCCAGCAAGGCGGGCCTGCACCACCTGACCCGGGTGCTGGCCAAGGAGCTCGGACCGCAGCACATCACGGTCAACGCGATCGCGCCCGGCCCGTTCGAGTCGAGGATGATGGCCGCCACCCTGGAGGCGGTCGGCGACCAGATCGCGGCGGGAGCCCCGCTGCGCCGCATCGGCCGCCCCGACGACATGGCGGGCGTCGCCGTCTACCTCTCCAGCCGCGCGGGCTCCTACGTCACCGGCGCCGTGATCCCCGTCGACGGCGGCATCGGCACCACCGTCTGACGTCCCCCGCTCCCCGTCTCCCCCGACGCCTCCCTCGAACGGACGCCATGAACTCGCTCCTGCTCTCCCGGCGCGACCTCGACTTCCTGCTGCACGACTGGCTGGACGTCACCGCGCTCACCCGCCGCCCGCGCTTCGCCGAGCACGACCGGGAGACCTTCGACGCCGTCCTCGACCTGAGCGAGGCCATCGCCACCCGGCACTTCGCCCCGCACAACAAGCGCGGCGACAGCGAGGAGCCGTGGTTCGACGGCGAGAAGGTGCACATCATCCCCGAGGTCAAGGCGGCGCTGGAGGTCTTCGCCGAGTCGGGTCTGACGGGTGCGGCGATGGACCACGAGATCGGTGGCCAGCAGCTGCCGACGGTGGTCGCCAACGCGTGCATGGCCTGGTTCCAGGCGGCGAACGTCGGCACCTCGGCGTACCCGTTCCTGACCGTCGCCAACGCCAACCTGCTGCTGGCACACGGCAGCGAGGAGCAGATCGACCGCTACGTGCGGCCGATGGTGGCGGGGCGCTTCTTCGGCACCATGTGCCTGTCCGAGCCGCAGGCCGGCTCGTCCCTGGCGGACGTGCGCACCCGGGCGGAGGAGCAGCCGGACGGCGGCTACCGGCTGTTCGGCCACAAGATGTGGATCTCGGGTGGCGACCACGAGCTGAGCGAGAACATCGTGCACCTGGTGCTGGCCCGCACGCCCGGCGCCCCGGCCGGGGTCAAGGGCCTGTCGCTCTTCGTGGTGCCCAAGTTCCTGCTCGCCGAAGACGGTTCGCCCGGCGAGCGGAACGACGTGGTGCTGGCCGGGCTCAACCACAAGATGGGCTACCGCGGCACCACCAACACCCTGCTCAACTTCGGTGAGGGCGTGCACCGTCCGGGCGGTGCGCCCGGTGCCGTCGGCCATCTGGTGGGCGAGCGCCACCGCGGCCTAGCCTACATGTTCCACATGATGAACGAGGCCCGCACCGGCGTCGGCCTCGGCGCCACCGCACTCGGCTACACCGGCTACCTGCACTCGCTGGACTACGCCCGCACCCGCCCGCAGGGCCGCCCCCTCGCCGGGCGCGATCCGGGGGCCCCGCAGGTACCGATCATCGAGCACGCGGACGTCAGGCGCATGCTGCTGGCCCAGAAGTCTTACGTCGAGGGCGCGTTGGCGCTGAGCCTGTACTGCAGCCGGCTCATCGACGAGGAGCGAACCGCCCCGGAGGAGACCGCGCGCACGCGGGCCCGACTGCTGCTGGAGGTGCTGACGCCGATCGCGAAGAGCTGGCCCTCGCAGTGGTGCCTGGCCGCGAACGACCTGGCGATCCAGATCCACGGCGGCTACGGCTACACCCGCGAGTACAACGTCGAGCAGCAGTACCGCGACAACCGCCTCAACCCGATCCACGAGGGCACCCATGGCATCCAGGGGCTGGACCTGCTGGGCCGCAAGGTCGTCATGGACGGCGGCGCCGGGCTCCGGCTCCTGCTGGACACCGTCACCGCCACGGCCGACCGCGCCCGTGGCGCCGGCGGCGAGGCCGCCGACCTCGCCGAGTCCCTTACCCGCTCCACCGCGCGCGTCGCCCGCACCACGGCCCGCCTCTGGTCCACCGGCGACCCGGCCACGGCCCTGGCGAACTCCTCGGCCTACCTCGAAGCCGTCGGCCACGTCGTCCTGGCCTGGATCTGGCTGGAGCAGTACCTCGCCACCGGCACGCGCACCGACCCCTTCCACGAGGGCAAGCGCCAGGCCGCACGCTACTTCTACCGCATCGAACTGCCCAGGACCGGCCCCCAGTTCGACCTCCTCGACACCCTGGACCGTACAGCCGCGGACACCGACCCCGACTGGTTCTGAGCAGGACTTGCCACGTCGGGAGGCGGTTATCGGTACGGACAGCCGGCTGATCCTCCGGGGTGCCCCCGGCGCGCGCCGGCGTGAGGTGCCGGCAGATCACGCCCGCCGCCCGCCGCGCGCCGGGCCCGCGGACCCGTCCGCGGCGGAAGGGCTGACGCCGGATCCCGGCGCCGCGGGGGGCGGCGCCGGGATCCGGGTGAGGGGGCCGAGGGGAGCTGGGGTCAGCCGACCGTCGGGTGGGTCAGGGCGCAGGCGTTGGTGTCGTTGGACCAGCTGCCCTGGAGGGTGTAGGTGCCGTTGCCCATGGTGACGCTGCCCGCGGCGCCGGTGCCGGTCTTGAGCCAGGCGCACTCGTCGGCGTTCTCCTGGCCGTTGGAGGCGTTGGTCCAGCCGCCCGCCGGGAACTGGTCGGTCATCATCTCCGAGTACTCGTGGCCCAGGGTCATCGTCCAGCCGTCGAGGGTGCCCGCGGTCCCGGAGTTGATGAAGTTGACGCCGCAGCTGGCGCCCAGGTCCATGTTGTACGGCTGGTTCGAGAAGGCGAAGTTGCCCACGTCGGAGGTGACGGCGCCGCCGGTCAGGGTGGTGTCGCCGTTGTAGTCGTGCCAGGCGCAGAACCCGGTGGTGGTGCTCTGGTAGTTGTCCGGGTTGGTGCCGTGGGGCGACAGGATGATGTAGTACGCGCCGCGGTTGGCCGCCGACGTGGTGTTGCCGAAGTGGTGGGCCGCGGCGAGGGCCTCGGCACCGAGCTGGTGGCCGGTGGTCTGGGCCGGGGAGGCCGCGGAGTTGTCGTACCAGACGCCCGCGTAGACGCCGTTGCTCGGGTAGGGGACGTGGGCGGCGGTCGACGGGCAGGTGGTCGCGCCCTTGGCGACGCCCTCGCAGTACTGCGTGAGGGTGCCGGACCACTGCTCGCCGCCGGTGCCGATGCCCTTGAACAGGTTCTGCGCGACCGGAGCGGCGTTGTACGGGTCGTTGCTGAAGGTCAGGTTGCCGTTGGCGTCGGTGCCCTGGGTGCCCCACTGGTTACCGTAGAAGACCAGGTAGACCTTGGGCTGGACACTCATCACGCCGACGCCGGCGGTACCGCCGCCGTAGGTCAGCGTGCCGGACGCGTGACGGGCGCCCTTCTGGGCGGACTTCCAGTCGGCCAGCTCGGGCATGTAGCCGTGACCGCGGTTGGTGAAGGCGTGGGAGCCGCTGTTGTCGGCGGTGGTCGCGGCGGAGGCGGTGCCGGCCGATATCGCGGCGCTGGCGGCCACCAGAGCGGCCGCGCCCAGGATCGCCGCACCGGTGCGGTGGCGCGACAGGAGTCCGTGCGTCATGTGCTGCCTCTCGAATCGAGGGGGGTGCCACCGCTCGTGCTAGCGGTGGCACGGTCGAGGGGTCGGTGCACCGGACCGCGGCCGGGCGGGATCACCGCAGGACGCGAACCGGCTTCCGTAGTGCAGGAGTTGAGCTGACGTACGTGCGGCTCACGACCGGTCGGCCGGCCAAGATCCGCTGCCTTGCGATGCCAGAAGTTAGCAACCACTGGGAGGGGGGTCAACGGTTCGGCAACATCCCGGTGAACTCGGACTTGCACGAACCGGAACGACGGCCACCGCCCGCAGGGTCGGCATGGATCTATTCCGGGGCGCGCCGATATCCCATGTGCAGGGTGAAGCAAAGGACATGACGGAGCATCGGCTCGACGTCACGGCCGCAACATGCGGAATGGTTCAGTCCATTCCGCATGCGGATATTCGTCCCACCGTCAGGGCAGTCGCCAGTCCACGGGCCGCGCGCCCTGGCGCGCGAGCGCGTCGTTGGCGCGGCTGAACGGGCGGGAGCCGAAGAAGCCACGGTCCGCCGACTTCGGTGACGGGTGGGTGGACGTGATCGCGGGGTAGTCGCCCAGCAGCGGGCGCAGCTCCTTGGCGTCCTTGCCCCACAGGATCGACACCAGCGGCTTGCCCCGGGCGGCGAGCGCACGGATGGCCTGCTCGGTGACCGCCTCCCAGCCCTTGCCACGGTGCGAGCCCGGATTGCGCGGCTGGACCGTGAGCACCCTGTTGAGCAGCAGCACCCCCTGCCGGCTCCAGGGCTGCAGGTCCCCGTTGGCGGGCTTGGGCAGGCCGAGGTCCTGGTGGAGCTCCCAGAAGATGTTCGCAAGGCTCCCGGGCAGGTTCCGCACCTGCGGGTCGACCGCGAAGCTGAGCCCTATCGGCATCCCCGGGGAGGGGTAGGGGTCCTGCCCGACGAGCAGGACCCGCACATCCTCGAAGGGCTGCTGGAAGGCCCGGAGGATGTGCGCGCCGGCCGGAAGGTACGTCCGCCCCGCGGCAACCTCCGCGCGCAGGAACTCGCCCATCGCGGCGATCTGGCCCGCGACGGGAGCGAGGGCCTCGGCCCAGCCTGGTTCGACGATCTCATGCAAAGGACGTGCTGCCACGCCGAGAAGCTTAACCAGGCCCGCCGACACCGCGGAGCCACCCCCCGGGCGGTGCGGCCGCCCTGGAGGACTACAGGTGCTCTCTCGCCTCGCGCGCCAGCCCGTCCGCGCTGCAGGCGTCGGCGGCCGTGGCGGCCCGGCGGAAGGCGTCGGCCGTCGCCGCGGCGTCCTGCCCGGCGGCCACCCGGGCCAGGGCCAAGTCGTAGAGGCCGCGTGCGCGTTCGTACGGGGCGGGGGCCTGCTCCAGGATCTGGGCAGCCTCCTCCAGGCGCGTCACCCGCACCCGCGGATCCGGCTCCAGCTCGCCCGCCGCGCGCATCGCCGCGCCGATCGCGGAGAGCGCGCCGTAGTGCTCGGCGCGCTGGAGCTGGTCGGCGGCCGCCTCCCGCGCGCGGTCGAGGTCACCGAGGCCCGCACAGGCCGCCGCGAGGCCCCGCTGCCAGCCGCACCAGCCGGGGTTGCGCATGCCCCGCGCGTCCAGGCGGGCGCCGGCCTGGGAGAGTTCCGCCTCGGCGTCGACGAACTCGCCGAGCCCCAGCAGCAGTCCGCCGCGGACGGTCTGCGAGTCGGGGAAGACGACGGCATTGGAGTACGGCGCGGCGAACTCGTAGCGGTCGGCCAGCCCCCGCGCCTCCTGGGTCGCTCCGCGCGCCGTCAGCACCGCGATCAAGGTGCCCACCGCGTACCAGTGGACGGGCGTGCCGACGCCCACACGGTTGGCCAGCTCCAGCCCGTACCGGGCCTCCTTCTCGGCCTCCGCCAGATCCCCGGTGCGGTAGTGGACGTAGCCCAGGATGGTGTGCCCGAACGAGAGGTGCGCCCCGCGCCAGCCGGCCTCCTCGTACTCCTTGATGCCCTTGACGAAGAGGTCGAGCGCGCGCTGCGGGCGGTCCCCGTACATGTGGACGAGGGCGGTCAGCACCGGCACCTCGAAGCCCCACTCCGGGTGCGCCCAGCGCAGTTCGCCCTCCAGGGCGCGGTCGCTGTAGTAGAGGGCCACGTCGACGGGCTCGCCGCGCACGGTCGCGTCCCAGGCGCGCAGACCCAGCACGTAGCGGGCGGCGATGGACCGGTCGCCGTCGGCGTCGAGGCGCTCGGCCAGCTCCGCCAGCCGCTTGGAGCGCTCCTCCGATCCCTCCTCCCAGGCGTCGAAGGCGCCCCACATGAACTGCCACACCTGCATCTTGAGCCGCACCGCCGGGTCCTCGGCGCGTTGCGCCTCCTCGGCCATGATGCCGGCCGCCTCGGCGAGGCTGTTGCTGTGGGCGAGCGACTGGGCGAGCCGGACGCTGACCTCCTCGCGCAGCGGCGTCGGAATCACGGGCTGGTCGAGCGCCATGCGCAGCTGGTCGGCCGTGGCCGCGGGGTCGTAGAGCAGGGTGGAGCAGCCGAGTTCAAAGAGCACGTGCGCCCGCTCGGCCACCGGCGGCGGCTCCTCCACGGCCCGCGCGAGGCAGCGCTGGGCCGTCTCGGGCGCTCCGGACTGCATGAACAGCTGTGCCGCCTCCCGTAGTTGGCCCACCACCTGAGCGTCGCCGCGCGGCGGCACCTCCAGCCAGTGCCGGGCCGCGACCATGGGGCTGCGTCCGGCGTCCAGCACGCGCCGCGCGGCCCGGTCGTGGAGGTCGGTGCGCTCCTCCTCCGGAATGCTGCGGTACACCGAGGTGGCGATCAACGGGTGGACGAACTCCAGGATCTGCCGTCCCGTCAGGACACGCTCGTGCCGCAGTCGCTCGGCCGCGGAGTCCGCCTCGGCCGGGCCGAGACAGGCGACGTCGGCGGCCTGCTCGACCGGGGTGGCGATCCCCAGGACCGCGACGGCGCGGGCGAGCCGCACCGGTCCCGAACCGAGCCGCCGCAGCCGGGAGATCAGGCCGCTGCCGGTGTTCTCCGCGGCCAGCTCCCGCAGGCGGATCCAGGAACCGTCGCTCGGGACGATGCCGCGCACCCGGGCCTTGGCCACCAACTCGACCGTCTCGAAGGGATTGCCCCCGGTGAGCGCCCAGACGTCGCGGGCGAACGCGCCGACGAGGTCGGCGTCGTCCGGGCCGAGGTCCGGGTCAAAGTCGCGCTCCGCGTCGATGCCGCCGATGCCGTCGATGTCCGTTGCCGTTGCCGCGGGTTCGGCCGCGGGCTCCCCGAACTCGCCGGCGCCGTCGTCGTCATCGGCGTAGATCCGGCGCACCAGGGCGTCCACCGCCTCCGGTGTGAGCGCGGAGAGTCCGAGGGGCGTGACGCCGTTGTCCCCCGCCATGCCGCGGAACGCGTCCGCCCAGTCCGGCAGTTCGTCCGGCCGGTACGCCACGATCAGCAGCACCGGCAGGTTCGCCACGCGGCCGGCGAAACCGGCCAGCCAGGACAGGGATTCGGCGTCCGCCCAGTGCGCGTCGTCGACGACCAGCACCAACGGCCCGCGCTGGTAGGCGAGGTTGGTGACGACCCAGTCCAGCCCGTCCCGCACACCCTGCGGGTCCGGCGCGGCGCCACGGCTGGGCGCCACGCCCAGCGCCGCACCGACGATGGCGTTCCAGCCGCCCAGCAGCGCGTCCCGCTCGTCGTCGCCGACACTCTCCAGCAGCGGCCGCAGCAGGCCGCGGACGACGGTGAAGGCCGAGCCCTGCTCCTGCTCGCCGCCTCGGGAGGCGAGCACGAGCAGCCCCTGGGCACGCGCGGACTCCCGGACGGAGGCGAGCACACTGGTCTTGCCCAGCCCCGCCGCACCCGTCACCACGACCAGCGCGCCCGAACGCTCGTCCCGCAGGGCCGTGACGGCGGCACGGACAGCGTCGAGTTCGTGTTCGCGTTCGAGCAGACCGTCCACGCCGACCTCCTGGTTTTCGTGTTCGAGCGTAGCCCTGTCACGTGCGCCGCGACCCGCACTTGCCCGATCCAGGGGCTACGCCCGCAGGGCGCGGCCGTTCAGCACGATCTGCGCGGGGGCCGCCAGGACCCGGACGTCGGCGCGCGGATCCTCGTCGTACACGACGAAGTCGGCCCGCTCGCCCTCCGCAAGACCCGGCCGGCCCAGCCAGGCACGCGCGCCCCAGGTTGTCGCGGAGAGCGCGGCCAGCGGCGGAAGGCCCGCCCGGACGAGCTCCTCGACCTCCTGGGCGATCAACCCGTGCGGGAGCGAGCCGCCCGCGTCCGTGCCGGTGTAGATGGGGACACCCGCGTCGTACGCCGCCGCGACGGTCTCGTAGCGGCGCGCGTGCAGCGCGCGCATGTGGCGCGCGTACGCGGGGTACTTCGCCTCGCCCGCAGCCGCGTGCTCGGGGAAGCCGGCGATGTTGACCAGCGTCGGGACGATCGCCACCCCGCGCTCCGCGAACAGCGGGATGGTGTCCTCGGTCAGGCCGGTGGCGTGTTCGACGCAGTCGATGCCCGCCTCGACGAGGTCGCGCAGCGAGTCCTCGCCGAAGACGTGCGCGGTGACCCGCGCGCCCTCCTCGTGGGCGGCCGCCATCGCGGCGGCCAGGACCTCGCGCGGCCAGCAGGCGCCGAGGTCGCCGAGGTCGCGGTCGATCCAGTCGCCGACGAGCTTGACCCAGCCGTCGCCGCGCCGCGCCTCCTCGCGCACGTACCCGGCGAGCTGGTCCGGCTCGATCTCGTGGGCGTAGTTGCGGATGTAGCGGCGGGTGCGCGCGATGTGGCGACCCGCCCGGACGATCCGCGGCAGGTCCTCTCGCTCGTCGGCCCAGCGGGTGTCCGCCGGGGAGCCGGCGTCACGGAGCAGCAGCGCGCCCGCGTCACGGTCGGCCAGCGCCTGCTTCTCGCTGGTCGCCCGGTCGACGGCGCCGTGCCCGTCCAGGCCGACGTGGCAGTGGGCGTCGGTGAGACCAGGCAGCACCCAGCCCCGGACCGTCCGCACCTCGCCACCGGCGGGCGCGGTGAAGCTGATCCGGCCGTCGACCACCCACAGCTCGTCCCGGACGTCCTCCGGGCCCACCAGGACCCGACCGGTCACGTGCAGCACCGCGCTCATCGCTCCCCCTCCTCCGCGTCCAAGTCCGCGTCCAAGTCCGCGTCCGAGTCCGACCCGACCAGGGTCCGGCCGCGCACCGCGCGGCGCAGGTCGTCCAGACGGTCCGTCAGGCCGCGTCGCAGCGCGACGCTCAGGCCGTCCCGGCCGAGCTCCCGCTCCCCCGCCGCCAGCACCTCGGGCGTCGCCGCGTACGACGGGAAGCCGCCCGCCGTGGTCAGCAACCGCGCCACCGCCGCGCCACGCCGCTCCGCGACGGCGGCCGCGTCGGTGAAGTAGCGCTTCGGCAGTTCCAGTTCGTCGAGCAGCTGGTGCTGCTCGGGCTGCCAGACACCGTCGATCGTCGCGGCCAGCAGGTAGTTGGAGAGCTCTCCGGTGAACACCGCCTGCCAGGCGCTGAGCTTGGCGTCCCGGTCGGGCCGCGCCGCACGGCAGCGGGCGGCGCCCTCGGCACTGGTCGCGCTCGGGTCACGCTCCGCCTCGGCGGCGATCTCGGCCTCACCGGCCGCGCCCAGCACGCACAGGCGCAGCAGCAGCTGCCAGCGCAGCGCCGGGTCGAGCTCCGGTCCGCCCGGCACGGCCCCCTCCGCCAGCCACTCCCGCAGCTCGGCCTGCTCGACCGGGGTAGCGGCGGCGTCGATCAGGCCGCGGACCGCCACCAGCCGCAGGCCGGCCGCCGAGGCGTCGCCCTCGGTGCGGCGCAGCAGCGCCCGGCAGACCCCGCCGAGGCGGGCCAGCGCCCCGGGGCGCTGCTCCGGCGGCAGGTACTGGTCGGTGGCGACCTGGCGTGCGAAGGCCAGCACGTCCTGCACCAGGTGGACGGAGGTCTCCCCGCGCAGGTGGTCGGCGACCAGCTCCAGGTAGGCCGCGGCGGGCAGTTCACCGTCACGCACCTGGTCCCGGGCGCTGTTCCAGAGCACCACCCGGGCCAGCGCCTCCGGCACCCGGCCCAGCGATTCCCTGACGACGCTCCAGGACCGCTCGTCCAGGCGGATCTTGGCGAAGGCGAGGTCGGTGTCGTCCGGCAGCAGCAGCTCGCCGCGCGGCTCGGGCAGCGGCACCTCCTTGCCGTCGGCCAGCTCGACCCCGACGCGCTGGCGCAGGACCAGCGTGCCGTCGGGGAGGCCGTCGTAGCTGCCGAGCGTGATCCGGTGCGGGCGCAGCACGCCGTCCGCCGAGGTCTGGCGCAGCGCGTCACCGGTCACCTGCAGGGTGTCCGGGCCGGTGGTGCGCAGCCACAGCTCCGCCCAGCCGTGCACGTCGCGCTCGCTGGCCGCGGCCAGGGCCTGCAGCAGGTCGTCCAGGGTGGCGTTGCCGTAAGCGTGGGCGTCGAAGTGGCGGTTGACCCCGTCGAAGAACGCCTCGTCACCGAGCCACGCGACGAGTTGCCGCAGCGCGGCGGCGCCCTTCGCGTAGGAGATGCCGTCGAAGTTCTGCAGCGCGGCGGCGGTGTCGGTGACGGCCTCCGGCGCGACGGGGTGGGTGGACGGCCGCTGGTCGGCGTCGCGCCCCCACGCCTTGGTGGACGCGAAGCCCGTCCAGGCGCCGGAGAACCGGGTCGCCCCGGCGATCACCCGGAAACCCAGGTACTCGGCGAAGGACTCGTTCAGCCACAGGTCGTCCCACCAGCGCATGGTGACCAGGTCGCCGAACCACATGTGCGCCATCTCGTGCGCGACGACCATCGCCCGGTGCTCGCGCTCGGTGTCCGGCACGGCGGAACGGAACAGGAAGGTGTCGCGCAGCGTGACGCAGCCGGGGTTCTCCATCGCGCCGACGTTGAACTCCGGCACGAAGCACTGGTCGTAGCCGGCGAACGGGTACCGCTGACGGAACAGCGCGTGGTAGGCGTCGAAGCACTGCCGGGTGACGGTGAGCAGCTCCTCCGCGTCCGCGTCCAGGTAGGGCGCGAGGGAGCGGCGGCAGTGCAGGCCGAGCGGGATGCCGTCGTGCTCGGAGCGCACCGAGTGCAGCGGCCCCGCCACCACGCAGACGAGGTAGCTGCTGATCGGCGCGGTCGGCGCGAACCGGGTCCGGACGGCGTCCCGGCGCCCCTCCCGCTCCTGCGCCGCCTCCCGCTCGCCCACGGCGTCCGCGTTCGCGACGACGGTCCACTCGGCGGGCGCGGTGACGGCGACCTCGTAGGGCGCCTTCAGATCGGGCTGGTCGAAGGCCGCGAAGATGCGCGGGCCCTCGTCGAGGAAGGCCTGGGTGTAGACGTAGACCTCGCCGTCGGCGGGGTCCACGTAGCGGTGCATGCCCTCGCCGGTGCGGGAGTAGGCCATGTCGGCCTCGACCAGCAGCGTGTTGTCGCTGGCGAGGGCCTCCAGCGGGAACCGCCCGTCGGCGAGCGCGCCCGGGTCCAGCTCCCGCCCGTTCAGCACCACGCGATGCAGCCGGTCGGGCTTGACGTCGAGGAACGTCCCCGCCCCGGGCGTCCGGCACCCGAACGAGATCACCGTGACCGAGCGGAACACCTCGGCTCCGACGGTCAGATCGAGGTCCACGGACACGCAGCGGACGTCGAGCAGTCGTCGACGCCCCTCCGCTTCGGCGCGAGTGAGGGCTGGCATGGGGATCATGCTATTCCCGGCGGGCCCGCACGGGGACTCCCGGCACGGGCCCCGCCCGAGCCACCCGCGCCGGCACAGCGGCCCCGGCGGGCCGGCCGGGCGCGACGCGGCGCGGCGGAACGGCGCGGCGGAACGGCGCGGCCTGGCACGTCGTGGCGCGGGCATCGCCTGGCGCGGGCGGAGCCCGGCAAGCCGGCGGGCCGGCCGGGCGCGACGCGGCGGAACGGCGCGGCCTGGCACGTCGTGGCGCGGCGGAACCCGGCGCGGGCGTCGCCTGGCGCGGGCGGAACCCGGCGCGGGCGTCGCCTGGCGCGGGCGGAGCCCGGCGCGGGCGTCGCCTGGCGCGGGCGGAACCCGGCGCGGGCGTCGCCTGGCGCGGGCGGAGCCCGGCGAGCGACAGGCCGGCGAAGCCCGGCGCAGAGCGGGCCCAGCCCGAGTCACCCGCGCCGGGCGAAGCGGCGTCGGTCGGGCGAGCGCGACGCGGGCCCAGCTGTTCCACGCCCCGCTCGACGCACGTCCCGCCCGGCCCGGCGCGGCCCGGCGCGGCGGGGCCTCCGACGCTCGGCGTCAGCGCGGCAGCAGGGCCTCCGGGACGGTCTGGAAGGAGACCGGGCGGAGCCAGCGGTCGACCGCGGTGGCGCCGACGGAGGTGGCGGTGGAGGTGGAAGCCGGGTACGGGCCGCCGTGGTGCATGGCGTCCGCGACGGCGACACCCGTGGGCCAGCCGCCGAAGAGAACGCGCCCGGCGAAGCGGGCCAGGGCCGCGAGATGGGCCGGGGCGTCGGGGTCGGTGGCGGGGGTGTGCAGGGTCGCCGTCAGGCAGCCGTCGAGGCGGGAGAGGATCGCGTCCGCCTCGACGGGGTCGGCGTAGCGGACGAGGACCGTGGCCGGGCCGAAGCACTCCTCCAGCAGCGCCTCGTGCGAGCCGCGCAGCGCGCTCGCCGCGGGCACGCTCAGGACGCCGGGGCGGACGGCGAGCGGCGCCTCGGGGCCGGGCGCCGGTCCAGCAGGAGCAAGGGTCCGCACCTCGGCGAGACCGGCACGGACGGCGAAGCCGTCCAGGAAGGCCTCGCGCATGCGCGGGTCCAGCAGGACCCCGGCCGGCACCTGCGCGGCCGCGTCGGCGAGGGCCTTCTCGAAGGCGTCCCCCGCCTCGCCCGCGGGCAGCAGCACCAGGCCCGGCTTGGTGCAGAACTGACCCATGCCCAGGGTGAACGACCCGGCCAGCGCGCCCGCCAGCTGCTCCGCCGAGCCGGGCCCGGCCAGCGCGGCCGCGGTGACCAGGACGGGGTTGACGCTCCCCAGCTCGCCGTGGAACGGGATCGGACGCGGGCGCGCCGCCGCCACGTCGAACAGCGCCCGGCCACCGCGCGGGGAGCCGGTGAAGCCGACGCCGGTCAGCAGCGGATGCCGGACCAGCTCCGGCCCGGCCTCGAACCCGTGGAGCAGACCGATCGTCCCCGCCGGGAGTCCGACCTCGACGGCGGCCGCCCGCAGGGCTGTGGCCACCCGCTCGGAGGTCTCCGGGTGGTCCGGGTGCGCCTTGACGACCACGGGGCATCCGGCGGCGAGGGCGCTCGCCGTGTCGCCCCCGGGCACGCTGAACGCGAACGGGAAGTTGCTGGCGGCGAAGACGCCGACGACGCCCAGCGGCACCTTGACCCGGTACAGCTCGGGCCGGGGCGGGGTCAACGTCGGGTCCGCGCCGTCGCGACGGACGTCGAGGAAGCCGCCGGGCTCGGCGGCGGCGTCGACCAGGTCGGCGAAGTAGCGCAGCTGGAAGGTGGTCCGGGCGAGCTCGCCGGTGAGCCGGGCCGTGCCGAGCGCGGTCTCGGCGTCTGCGGCGGCGATCAGCGCGGGGCCCTCGGCGTGCAGGCGCTCGGCAGCGGCGCGAAGGAGCGCAGCCCGGCGCGCGCGATCCGCGAGCGCCGGCAGCGCCGCGTGGGCGGCCCGGACCGCCGCGTCCACCGCGGCCGCCCCGGACGCCACGGCGACCGCGCCGTCCCCACGCCGCTCACCCGTTCGCGGGTCCACGCTCCACACCGACTCAGCGCCCACCGTCGTGCCTCCTTGCCACTCCTCGTGCAATGTCACATAACTCTATCGGCCGGAGCGCGCGCTGTCAGTGGGGCCCGCTAGACCGGATCGCACAGGCCCCGCGCGGGCCCGTACCCGCACCCGCACCACCCGGGAGTCGCCATGAACGCACACCCGCTGCCCGCCGCCGACACCGCAGCCGCCGCCGACACCGACACCGACACCGACACCACGGTCGCGCCCCGGGCGAGGCACCTTTCCCTGGCCGGCCTCCGGCACCGGGGCTGGACGCCGAGCATGGTCGCCAAACTGCTCGGGCCGCCCGATCTGACCGTGCGCAACCCGCACTTCCGCGGCGCGGCGCCGTCCCGCCTGTACGCCGTGGCGCGCGTCGAGGCAGCGGAGACCACCGACGCCTTCACGGCCCTGGCCGGCGCCGCGTCCCGCCGGGCGGCCTGCTCCCGCGCCGCGTCGGAGCGGCGGCGGCGTCTGGTCCTCACCGAGATCGGGGGCGTGCAGATCCACGTCCCGCGCCTGACCCCCGAGTGCCTGAGCCGCCGCGCGCTCGCCCACCGCAACCAGCGCGACGCCCAGCGCGCCTGCCGCCGCGAGGACCACCACGCCCTCCCGGCCCGCATCGACGCCGCCGAGCCCGGCGCGCTGCGCCGCTGGCAGGTCAACTACCTGCGCCACGCGCTCACCGACTACGACGCGCTGCTCGACGGCCTGCACGGCGCAACCGGCCGCGCGGAGGCGGAACGTCTGCTGCGCCGCCGCGTCTACGAGGCGATCGGCGCGGCCTATCCACAGCTGGCGGCGGAGTGCCGACGCCAGCTGAGCGAACGCCAGCGCACCTGAAGGCGCCCGCCCCGCCCGTCAGCCCCCGAGGTGCGTCCACAGCTCCGGGCGCAGCCCGAGGTCGCACAGCCAGCCGTGCACCCGTGGCGTGATCTCCTCGCTGCGCCGCAGCAGCTCCGGCAGCAGCTCCCCCTCACCGGCCACCCCGAGCGCGGCCACCAGGGCGGGCACCTGCCCGGCAGGCAGCGTCACGACGTACTCGTACTCGGGCATCCCCGGCCGCAGCAGCTGCCCCTCGACCACGAGCGCGCCGTCCGCGCGCAGGGCGGCGTGCACGTGGACACCCTCGGCCGCCCGCAGCGAAACGTGCCGCTCGTCACTTCCACCGCCCATGCGCCAATTCTCGCAGGCGCGTTGTCAGTCCCACCCGATAGGTTTCCCTCATGCTGAACGCGCACGTCATCACGCCGCTCTCACGCTCGGAGCTGGCCAACTCCCGCATCCGCGCCCTGGTCTCGGGCGCCCGCGGTCGCGCGCTCACGCCCTCCGAGCGCGAGCGCTACGCGCTGCTGCTGGACGAGTACCACACCGCCCGCCGGATCGAGGGTCGAGCGCGCGTCCGGGAGATAGCCGTCGCCGCCTGACCGGTGACGCTTCCTCAGTCCTGTTGCGGACGCCACCGGGCGGCGCCGCCGGAGCCGTCGATCAGCTCCCCGCTCTCATCCCGACGATTGTTCAGATCGCCCACGTCGTCGGCCCGGCCGAACTTCCCACGGCCCTGCACGCCGCGTCCGCCAGGACGGCCATCTCCGGTGCGTCGCTGATCAGTTGAACCTGGAAGGGCGCCTGCTGCGCAGCCGTGCGCAGGTCGGACGAACAGCGGCGGATAGCGACCTCGCCTCCAGCCGCTCCTGCCGCAGGCGTTGGGTCCGAGCGCCCGACTCGGCAGTCACAAGCCACCAGGCAATCACGACGTCTTGCCCTCTCAGCGGCTTCAAATTAAGTTACTTAACTTAACAAGAGAGGAGCACAGCATCATGGCCTTAGCCCGTGCCCCACGCACAGGAGTTCTTGTCGCCGCGGTCTGCCTCGCCGCCGTCTCCCTCACCACCCCCACCACCACAGCCACCCCCGTACCGGCAGCCGCGGCAGCCCCGGCCGCCTTCGCCGACCCCGCCACCGGATCCACCGCCGTCAGCAACCTCGGTGCCACCGGCGGATGGAAAGTGCTGACCTCCGCCACCGCCACCCAGGGCGGGGCCGCCATCTCCACACCCGGCTTCAGCACCTCTGGCTGGCTCTCCGTCACGAACGACGGTGGCGGCGCCCCCGGGACGGAGGTGGGTGCCCTGCTGCAGAACGGCAGCTGCCCGAGCGTCTTCGTCTCCACGAACATGAAGACCTGCTTCGGCCAGATGACCAAGGTCGGCGCGGAGAGCATCGCCCAGTTCTCCGCGCCCTGGTGGTACCGCACCGACTTCCCCGCACCACCGGCCGGACAGGACGCCAAGCTGATCCTGAACGGCGTGGTCGGCCAGGCGGATGTCTGGGTCGACGGCACCGAGGTCGCCACCTCCGCCACCATCAGCGGCGACTACGCCCGCAACGCCCTCGATGTGACGAGCCTGCTCCGCGCCGGCACCAACTCCGTCGCCATCGAGGTCTATCCGAACAACCCGACCACCATGCTCACCCTCGACAACGTCGACTGGACCCAGATCCCCCCGGACAACAACACCGGCATCCAGTTCCCGGTCCAGCTCCAGAGCGCCGGAGCCCTCGTCGTCGGTGACGCGCACGTCGACCAGAACACCGCCGCCGACCTGTCCAGCTCCGCCCTCACCGTCAAGGCCGCCGTCACCAACACCACCACCGCCGCGCAGACGGGCACGGTGACGGCCACGGTCACCCCGCCCGGCACCGGCACGCCCGTCACCGTCAGCCAGAGCGTCACCGTCCCCGCGGGCACCACGCAGACCGTCAGCTT
Source organism: Streptacidiphilus sp. MAP12-33 (assembly GCF_041261265.1). Lineage (NCBI taxonomy): Bacteria > Bacillati > Actinomycetota > Actinomycetes > Kitasatosporales > Streptomycetaceae > Streptacidiphilus > Streptacidiphilus sp. MAP12-33. The sequence continues at coordinate 56,983 of NZ_JBGCCA010000013.1, read as the reverse complement.
CGCGCCCGCCGCCTACCCCACGCTGACCCTCGCCTCCCCGCAGATCTGGTGGCCGTACCAGCTCGGCGCGCAGCCGCTCTACACGCTCGCGACCTCCGTCGCACAGAGCGGCACCACGCTGAACTCGACCAGCGAGACCTTCGGCATCCGCACCGTCACCTCCTACCTCACCGGCGCCGGGAGCATGGCGCCCAGCGGTGTCCGCGCGTTCAGAGTCAACAACGTGCCACTGGTGATCCGCGGCGGCGGTTGGGATCCGGATCTCTTCCTGCGCTACGACCCGGCCGACACGGCGAAGCAGATCGGCCTGTTCAAGGCGATGGGCGTCAACACCATCCGCCTGGAGGGCCACCTGATGCCCGCCGACTGGTACCAGCAGATGGACGCGGCCGGCATCCTCGTCAACGCCGGCTACCAGTGCTGCGACTTCTGGGAGAACACCAGCTACACCTCCGCCCAGCAGGCCGACTACCAGCTCACCGCGCAGTCGGTGGGCCAGGTGCTGCGCAACCACCCCTCCGTCTTCAGCTTCCAGTGGAGCGACAACGCGCCCACCGCGACGCAGGAGACCCTCGCCCTGAACGGCTTCGCCGCCGCCGACTACCCGGGGCCGTTCATCTCCTCCGCCGAGTACAACTCCAGTCCGCAGCTCGGTGCATCCGGCGAGAAGGAGGGCCCGTACGACTGGGTTCCGCCCAGCTACTGGTACGACACCACGCACTACCCGAGCAGTGACTCCACCCTCACCAACGCGGGCGGCAGTTGGGGCTACGACAGCGAGCAGAGCGCGGGCGACACCATCCCCACCCTCGACTCGATCAACCGCTTCCTGTCCGCGTCCGACCAGACCGCACTGTGGCAGAGCCCGAGCGCCAACCAGTACCACGACAACTACGAGGGCACCAAGCACACCGGCTACCACTTCGGCACCAACGACAACCTCGACACCGCCATCACCGACCGCTACGGCGCACCCACCAGCCTCGCCCAGTACGTCGAGGAGGCGCAGCTGCAGAACTACGAGGACACCCGCGCCCAGTTCGAGGCGTTCGTCGACCACTCCACCAAGGCCGTCCAGCCCGCCACCGGCACCGTCTACTGGCAGCTGAACAAGGGCTGGCCGACGATGCTGTGGTCGCTGTGGAACAACGACGGCGACCAGGCGGGGGCGTTCTTCGGCGCGCAGAAGGCCAACCGGCCCCTGCACGCTCTCTACACGCTCGACGACGGCACCGTCACCCTGGACAACCTCGGCGGCACGACCCAGAGCGGACTGACCGTCGAGGCGAAGGTCTACAGCACCGCCGGTGCCGTCCTGGACGACCGGACCAGCGGCACGCTCTCCCTCGCCTCGCAGCCGGTGCTGAACAAGGTGCTCACGCCGAAGATCCCCACGGCCGCGGGCACCGTGTACTTCGTCGAACTGCTGCTGCGTCAGAACGGAGTCCTGGTGGACCGCAACGTCTACTGGAACAACACCACGACCGACGCCGTCAACTGGACCAAGACCATCGGCCAGCCGCAGGCGTCCATGAGCTCCTACGCCAACCTGACCGCGCTGCGGAACCTCGCGCCCGCGACGGTCTCCGTCTCCGCCACCACGAGCAGCCAACCGGGTCCGAACGGCTCCGACAGGCTGGTGACGGTCACCGTCACCAACACCTCCACCACACCCGCCGTCGGCTTCTTCCTCCGTGCCGACCTGCGCCGGGGCACCGCGACCGGCACGGAGCTGGCCGGGGACAACGAGCTGCAGTCGTCCGTCTGGAGCGACAACGACGTCACGCTGTGGCCGGGCGAGTCGGAGACGCTCACCGCGAGCTACAGCTCCGCCGACCTGCAGGGCGCGACACCGGTCGTCAGCCTCTCGGGCTGGAACGTCGCCAAGACCGACACGGTCGCGGGGTGAGCGTCGACATGTCGCGAAACGGCCCGCGCCGCCTGCTCCTCGTGGTGCTGACCGCGCTCGGTCTGGTCTGCGCCGGCCTCAGTGCCGGCGCGGGCCAGGCCCTCGCGGCCACCGCCTTCCCGAACGTGGTCGTGCCCGCCCCGGTCAGCGAGACCGCCGACGGCACCACGTTCACCCTGCCCGCCTCCGCGACGATCACCTCCGACGACGCGAACACCGGCGGCTACCTGGCCGGCGTGCTGCGCGCCTCCACCGGTGACGCGCTCCCGCTCACCGTGGGCGCGGGCAGCCCCGGCACCATCGCGCTCTCGCTGACCGGCGCGCCCGCGTCCGTCGGCACCGAGGGCTACCAACTCACCATCGGCACGGGCGGGGTGCTGATCAAGGCCCAGCAGCCCGCGGGTCTCTTCCACGGCGTGCAGACGCTGCTGCAGCTCCTGCCGGCCGCGGTGATGAGCCCGATCGTCCAGCCCGGGCCCTGGTCGGCACCCGGCGGCACGATCCTCGACTACCCGCGCTTCGGCTACCGGGGCGCGATGCTCGACATCGCCCGCCACTTCTTCACCCCCGCCCAGGTCGAGCACTACATCGACGAGCTGGCGCTGTACAAGATCAACTATCTGCATCTGCACCTGAGCGACGACCAGGGCTGGCGTATCGCGATCAACAGCTGGCCCAACCTGGCCACCTACGGCGGCAGCACCGAGGTCGGCGGCGGGGCGGGCGGCTACTGGACCCAGGCCGACTACTCCGCGGTCGTCGCCTACGCCGCCTCCCGCTACATGACCGTCGTCCCGGAGATCGACATGCCGGGGCACACCAACGCGGCGCTGGCCTCCTACGCCTCGCTCAACTGCAACGGCGTGGCGCCCGCCCTCTACACCGGCACCAACGTCGGCTTCAGCTCGCTGTGCGTGTCGCTGCCGCTGACGTACACCTTCGTCGACCAGGTCCTCGGCGAGATCGCCGCGCTCACCCCCGGCCCCTACCTCCACATCGGTGGGGACGAGGCCAGTTCGACGAGCGCCTCCGACTACGCGACGTTCATCGGCAAGGCCGAGCAGATCGTCGCCGCGCACGGCAAGTCGGTGATGGGCTGGCACGACATCACCAACGCCGGCACCCCGCCGGCCGGCGCGCAGGCACAGTTCTGGGACACGACCACCAGCGCGCCGAACCTCGCCACCGCGGCGGCGAACGGCACCAAGGTCGTCATGTCCCCGGCCAACCACGCCTATCTGGACATGAAGTACACGCGGAAGACCAAGCTCGGGCAGACCTGGGCCGGCCTGGTCGACGTCAACACCGCCTACGGCTGGGACCCGGGCAACTACCTGACGGGCGTCACCGGTTCGGAGGTGGCGGGCGTGGAGGGCCCGCTGTGGACGGAGACGATCGTCACCTCCGCCGACATCGACTACATGGCCTTCCCCCGGCTTCCGGCGCTCGCGGAACTGGGCTGGTCGCCGTGGTCGACGCACGCCCAGACCGCGTTCGACCAACGGCTGGGCGCGCAGGGTCCGCGCTGGAAGGCCATGGGGGTGAACTACTACCACTCCACGCAGATCACCTGGCCGGCCGGCTCCTGAGTGCTCGCCGCCGCGTGCGGGCCCGCCTCAGTCGAGGCGGGTCAGTACGCGGGGGCCGTCCTCGGTGATCGCGACGGTGTGCTCGGAGTGCGCGCCGCGTGAGCCGTCGGCGAAGCGGAGCGTCCAGCCGTCCGGATCGATGACGAGGTCACCCGAGCGCGCCGACCACCAAGGTTCGAGCGCGAGCGTCATGCCGGGACGCAACTGGAGGCCGCGCCCTGGGCGGCCCGCGTTCGGGACGTGCGGGTCCTCGTGCATGGTGCGGCCGAGACCGTGGCCGCCGAACTCCAGGTTCACCGGGTATCCGTGGGCGGCGGCCACCGCGCCGATCGCGGCCGACACGTCGCCCAGGCGCGCCCCGGGGACGGCGGCGGCGATCCCCGCCTCCAGCGCGGTCCGGGTCGACTCGACCAGCCGCACGTCCTCGGGGCGGGCGGCGCCGGCGATCACGGTGACGGCGGAGTCGGCCACCCAGCCGTCGACGGCGACCGCGAAGTCGAGCGTCACCACGTCCCCGTCCGCCACGACGTAGTCGTGCGGGCGGCCGTGCAGCACGGCGTCGTTCACCGACAGGCAGATGACGTTGCGGAACGGCCCGCGCCCGAAGGACGGCGCGTAGTCCCAGTAGCAGGAGACGGCGCCGCGCTCCTCGACGCGACGGCGGGCGCGGCGTTCGAGGTCGAGCAGGTTCACGCCGGGCCGGACCAGCGCGCCCAGCTCGGCCAGCGTCTCGGCGACGAAGCGGCCGGTGACCGCCATCCTCTCGATCGCCTGGTCCGTCTTGTACTCGATCACCACGGCTCTCCCTCGCACTGCGATCGGTATTTAAATACCGCTCACGACAGAGCCTAACATGGCCGGTACTTTAATACCGCCACGAGCTAGGATGAGGGCATGGTCCGCATCCCCCTCACACCCGAGCAGGTCGAGGCCGGTCGCCGTCTCGGCGCGCTGCTGCGCGAGGCCCGCGCCGGGCGCGACCCCGAGCTGGTCGCGCGGGCGGCGGGCATCTCGCCGGAGACCCTGCGCAAGATCGAGGCCGGGCGCATGCCGAGCCCGGGCTTCGGCACCGTCGTCGGCCTGTGCGAGGCGCTGCACCTCCCCGTCCAGACCGCGGCGTCGATCTGGCTCGGCAGCGCGGACGACGCGGAGCAGCTCGCAGGCTGAGCAGCGCGCGGACTGAGCAGCGCGCGGACTGAGCGGCTCTCGGGCTGAGCAGGTCAGACGGGCTGGCGGCCGGTCACGTACCCCTGCAGCGGCACCGTCGGGCGCAGCCGCACCACGTCGACCGACCCGTCCGAGGGCAGGGACAGCACCAGCTTGCCGGTGGCGGCGCCCACGGCGTGCTCGACAGGCGCACCCCACCCGCCGTTCGTCCGCATCGAGACGGCCACGTTCCCGTCCGTGCCCAGCGCGCTGACGCACAGCCACATCGGCCCGTTCCGTGCCCCGCCCACCGGGGCGGTCTCCGTCCCGGCGGGCTCGACCGGCACGTCCGTGTCCGCGCCCGCGGGCATCGGCGGCAGATAGGCGAGAACCGTCTCCCCCACGTACGCCGCCGCCGCGGCGGGCGCACTCCACAGCCACGACGCGACGGCCGCGCCCCCGCGCGGATCGGCCGGATCCGCCGTGGGCGGGCAGACGCCGTCCGGGAAGCGCGGCGCCAGGTACCCCGTGACGTACGCGTCGCGGCGGGCGTGCTGGTGCGACCAGACGCCGTTGCCCTGCCCGTTGTCCGTGGCCCCGGCCTGGACCGAGTTGCCGCCCTTGGTGTGGACGATGTCGGGATCGAAGCCCATGACGATCTCGGTGTGCACGTCCCCGCCGAAGATCGTGAGCGCGCCCACGGACGGGTACTCCGACCACTGCCCGTGCGCCTGCGCCCACGAGGCGAGCTCGGCGACGGCCGCCGTCTTCGGCACGATCGCGTCCATCCCCACGTCGTGGAACATGCACCACTCGAAGATCGCGCACCACGGCACGCCGTTCCACCCGTACTCGGCGCCGAACTGCGTCTCGTTGTCCCAGCCCACGCCGGGTACCCAGTGCTCGTAGACGCGCTCGGGGACCGAGGCGACGTGGTCCACGAGGCGCCGCCAGTCGGGCGGGTTGGGCATGGTGTCCTCCCGTGGACGGGGCTCGGGCCCGGGTGTCGGTACCCATGGTGGCGCAGCCCCGACCGCCGCACCGCAGCACAGCCATCCGATCACGCGAACGAGTGACCAGGGGCTTGGTCAGTCCACCAACACGCCCGGGTTCAGCACGTGACGGGGGTCCAGCGCCGCCTTGGCGGCGCGCAGGACCAGGGCGAACGGCTCGGGGCGCTGGAGGTCGTAGCCGGGCCGGTGGTCGCGGCCGACGGCGTGGTGGTGGGTGACGGTGGCCTGGTGACGGTGCAGCACGTCGGTCGCCACCGCCTTGATGTCGTCCCAGATCTCGGCCTCGGCGCCGGGGCGTCCGGCGACGGCCACGGTGAAGTAGGGAGCGGCGCCGTCGGGGTAGACGTGCGTCAGCCGGCAGTTGACGGTCGCCGGGTGCCCCGTGGCGCGGTGGGCGGTGGCGCCCACCTCGGCGCGGACGGCAGCGATCAGCGCGGGCAGCCGGTCCCAGGTGGTGGCCGTCTCGAAGGTCTCCACCACCGCGCCCATCCGGGCCAGACCGTCCCGCAGGTAGGGCATGCGCAGGAACGCCGACCGCCACGCGCTCACGGCCGCGTCGGCCGGGGCTTCCCGATCGTCCGCCGGGGCCCCGCCACGCCCGCCGTGGGCGCGGGCCAGGTCGAGGGCGTCCGCGAGCCGCCCGTCGACCGGGCCGGTGGCGGACTCGAAACCGAGGACCAGCACGCTCGACCCGTCGCTCGCGGCTCCCGCCAGCAGGGCCTCGCCGGGATCGAGCAGGCGGCAGTTGGCGGGCGCGAGGTCGGACTGCGCGACGGCGCGGACCGCCTCCAGTGCGCGGTCGAAGTCCGCGAAGGACACGGACGCGGACGCCTTGTGGCGGGGTCGCTCCTGAACCCGCATCCACGCCTCGGTGATGACGCCGAGGGTGCCCTCCGAGCCGAGGAAGAACCGATCGGGCGAGGGCCCGGCCCCGGAGGCCGGCAGCCGCCAGGACGTCCCGGTCCCGGCGGGCGTGACGACGCGCAGGGACTGCACGAAGTCGTCGATGTGCGTGTGGACGGTGGCGTAGTGGCCGCCCGCCCGGGTGGCCAGCCAGCCGCCGAGAGTGGAGAACTCGAAGCTCTGCGGGAAGTGGCGCAGCGTCAGGCCGTGGGGCCGCAGCTGGTCCTCCAGCGCGGGGCCGAAGGCACCCGCCTGGATGCGGGCGGAGCGGCTCGTCGGGTCGATCTCCAGCACCCGGCCCATGGCGGTCAGGTCGAGCGAGAGCACGGCACGGTGGGCCTCGCCCCGGTACTCCACGCCGCCGACCACGGAGGAGCCGCCGCCGAAGGGGATCACGGCCACCCCCTGATCGCCGGCCCAGTCCAGCAGCTCGGCCACCTCCCGGTCGTCGGTCGGGTACGCGACGAGGTCGGGAATCCGGCCGGCACGGCCACGCAGCGCGCGGATCACGTCGCGGTACGCCTTGCCCATGGCGTGGGCGGCACGCGCCTCGGGATCGGCGGTGACGATCCGCTCCAGCGACGCCGGTGGCGTCACGCCCGGCCGGGCGACGGCCAGGTCGGCGACGCGGGGAACGGGCAGTGGCCGGGCCAGGGTGCCGGGCAGCAGGGCACCCAGGGCGACGCACTCCGCGTCGTCGGGGTGGGCGTCGACGTATCCCCAGCCCCACCAGGATCGGGTGCGGCTTCCGGAGGTGCCGGACTCGGACGGGACGGCTGGCATGAGGGCGCTCCAGCGGGATTCGAGGTAACTTACCCAGAGGAAAATTACCCTAGGGTAAGATCCTGGGCCATGACAACAGCCTCCTCCCGGGCCGGCACCAAGGGCGTGCCGAGGGCCGCACGCGAGCAGCAGATCCTGGGCGTCGCCACCGAGGAGTTCGGCCGCCACGGCTACGAGGCCACGACCGTGGCCGGCGTCGCCGCCCGCGTGGGCGTCACCAAGCCGCTGCTGCACCAGTACTTCGGCAGCAAGGAGGACCTCTACCTGGCCTGCCTCACCCCCGTCGGCGACCGGCTGGTCGACGCGATCCGCTCGGCCATGGCCGAGCCCGCCGCCGGCGCCGCCACCGACGCGCCCACCACGCCGCTGCGCGTCCTGCACGCCCTGTTCACCGCCCTCGACGGACAGCGCGAGGCGTGGAACGTCCTCTACGACCCCTCACTGCCGCCCGCCGGCGAGGCGGCCCGGCACGCGGCCGGCTACCGGGACACCATCGACGCCCTCGCCGCGACCGGCACCGCCGAACTCCTCCACGTCCACGCCTCGGGCACCACCGACCCGCTCGACGCCGACGCCCTCACGTACGCCTGGCGCGGCCTGTGCACGGCCCTGGTCCGCTGGTGGATCCACCACCCCGAGCAGTCGCCCGAGGCGATGACGGCGCGCTGCGCCCGGCTCTTCGCCACCGCCCGCTCGATCGGCCCCGCCTGAGCGGGGCGGCTGTCCGCAGCACACCCGGACTTCCGCCCTCGGGCTCGGCGCCCTACCGTCGATGGCCGTGACCTCACCCGCCGCACCAACTGACGCACCACGCCGGGGATCCGCCGGCCTCTGGTTCTACCTGGGCTTCCTCGCCCTCCAGTTCGGCTTCGGCAGCTACTTGGCCCTCGCGTCCGGGTCGTGGCCGCTCGGCGCGGCCGCGATCCTGCTCGCCCTCCTCTACGCGGCCGGCGCGCTCGTCTGGCGCCCGTGGGCCCGGCCCCTCCCACCTCCCGGCACCCGCGAGCCCCGCACGGAGACCCGCCGCCGGGCCCTGGCCACCCTCTGGTTCACCACCCTCCTCGGCGCCGACCTCATCCTCCGCGCCCGCCAGGCCGACCGCCTCGTGACGGCCGTCTTCACCCTGGTCCCTTCGCTGATCCTCGCCACCGCGGCTTTCACCACCCGCCGCCGCTGAGCCGAGGCGCCGCCGCGCTCGGGCCACGCCGGAGCCTGCCCTCTCGCTTCCCGCGGAGCTGTTTCGTCCGCCCCGGGCGCGCGCGGAGACTGGTGCTCTCGCAACTGACGAGGGGGAACCATGAAGTACTTCGCGAGGACACGACGCCCCGCCGCCGTGATCGCACTGGCAGTCTTCGCCGTGGGCGGCGTGATCGGGTTCGCCCACGACGTCCGGCCCGACCCGGGCGACGTCGTGGGCGGCCTCGCGCCGATCCACCAGACCGACCCGGACTACACCGGCGGCATCGCCCAGCCCGCCAGCGCGCCACTGACGGGCTTCTAGGGCGCGGCCTCGTCGGCGGCCTGGAGCTTCACCTGCCAGAACCACTGCGAGGGGTGCACCGGGAACCCCTTCCCGGCTCTGACCTGCGGCGATATGGTGTTTTTGCTGGTCTGAGCGGCCAGCTTGGCCCCGGCACGGTCCCCCCGTCCGCGCCGGGGCCTCCTCCTGCCCCCGCACTCGGGCGCGGCTCGGGAGGGGCTCCGCGCGGTCACCTGCAGACGATGACCCCTCCGACGAGCACGGTCACGGCCGCGGCGACCGCGAAGGTCCATCCTGCGAGCCGGTAGTCACGGGGGTACAGGTCGAGCACGGGTGTCTCCGTCCAGAAAAAGCCGTAAAGCGGGGCGGGGAGATTGTGCCCTGCCGCACCCGCGGCTACCACCTCGAACGCCCGTACAGCCGCAGGCCGCAGGCCATAGCCTCAAGTGGTGGACTGGGCAACGCTCCTGAGCGCCGGGGTCGGCGCGGGCATCGGTATCACCTCGACCCTCCTCACCGACAAGGTGCGGTGGCGACGTGACCACCTCGACAGGCGCCGGGAGTCGAATCGCCAGCTCTACGCCGAGTACCTGGCCGCCCTCTGGCGAACTCTCGACGACATACGCGACGCGTCACGGAACGTCGGCCTCACCGGGGACGAGCGCGGGCGGATCGCCAGGGACGCGTTCAAGAACGGCGGCGCGTACGCACTCCGCTACCAGGTCTCCGTCGTCGCCGGTGACGGCGTCGAACGGGCGTCTGCGGCGGCGCTCCGGACCCTGCGGGACCTGCGTGACCTGGTCGAGTCGGGGATCACCTTCGGGGAGCCCCCCTACCGTGAGCTGCGGCGGTCCTTCGACGAGCGCTATGCCGAACTCCGCCTGGAAATGCGCACAGAAGCCGGCCTCCCCTGAGGCGGCCGTTGCTGCCGGACTCCGACATGAACGCCGACATCGAGGCCAACCCGGCGCTCGATCACGCCCGAGGGCCTCGCGCCACCGCGGCGCGATCGGACCGCGGCGCGAAAGGACCGCCCCGGCGTCGGGCCGGAGCGGTCGTCGCACGGGTCAGCTCTTGGTCGCCAGCGCGCGGAGGAAGAACGTGAGGTTGGCCGGGCGCTCCGCGAGGCGGCGCATGAAGTAGCCGTACCACTCGTTGCCGTAGGGCAGGTAGACGCGCATGGTGTTGCCCTCGGCGACGAGGCGCTCCTGCTCCTCCGGGCGGATGCCGAAGAGCATCTGGTACTCGAAGGAGTCCGCCTCGCGGCCGTTGGCGGCCGCCAGTTCACCCGCGATGCGGATGAGGCGGGGGTCGTGCGAGGCGATCATCGGGTAACCCTGGCCCGCCATCAGGATCTTGAGGCAGCGGACGTAGGCGAGGTCGACCTCGGACTTCTTCTGGTAGGCGACCGAGGCCGGCTCCTGGTACGCGCCCTTGCACAGGCGGACCCGGCTGCCCGGGCCGCTGAACTCGCGGCAGTCGTCCTCGGTGCGGTGGAGGTAGGCCTGGAGGACGACGCCGAGCCAGGGGTAGTCCGCGCGCAGATCGCGGGCGATGCCCAGGGTGGAGTCGGTGGTGGTGTGGTCCTCCATGTCGAGGGTCACCGTGGTGCCGACGGCGGCTGCCGCCTCGCAGATGCGGCGGGCGTTCTCCAGGGCGACCTTCTCGCCGTCCTGGGGCAGGAACTGGCCCACCGCCGAGAGCTTGACGGAGACCTCGGCGCGGTCGGCGAGACCGGACTCGGCCAGGGCCGCGAGGAGCTTCTCGTAGGCCTCGGCGGTGGCCGCGGCCTGGGAGGCGTCGGCGGTGTCCTCGCCGAGGTGGTCGAGGGTGATCCGGCGGCCGGTGCCGACCAGCTGCTCGGTGACCGAGACGCCGTCGGCGAGGGTCTCACCCGCGACGAAGCGGTTGACGATCGCGCGGGTCGGGGGGAGCTGCTCGATCAGCTTGCGGGAGCGCGGGGAGCGGGACGCCGCCAGCAGGGTGGAACGGAGCATGTCAAGAACTCCATGGCAGGGAGGGGTGCGGAAGAAGCAGGGCCTGGGGTGCCGCGCCCCCTCCACGGGGGGAGTTGAGGGGGCGCGGCGGCTCAGGGGGTGGGGACGCGGAACGCGTCAGCCCATGTGGGGGTAGCGGTGGTCCGTCGGCGGGACGAAGGTCTCCTTGATGGAGCGCGCCGAGGTCCAGCGCAGCAGGTTCTGCGCGGCGCCCGCCTTGTCGTTGGTGCCGGAGGCGCGCCCGCCGCCGAAGGGCTGCTGACCGACGACGGCACCGGTCGGCTTGTCGTTGACGTAGAAGTTGCCCGCCGCGAAGCGCAGCACGGACGCCGCCTCCGTGACGGCCGCGCGGTCGGTGGCGAAGACGGCGCCGGTCAGGCCGTAGGAGGAGACCGACTCCATCTGCCGCAGCGTCGCCTCCCACTCCGCGTCCTCGTAGACGTGGACGGCCAGGATCGGACCGAAGTACTCGTCGCGGAAGTACTCCGCGGCCGGGTCGGCGGCGACCAGGACGGTCGGGCGGACGAAGTAGCCGACGCTGTCGTCGCACGTGCCGCCCGCGAGGATCTCGACCTGCGGGTCGGCAGCCGCGCGCTCCAGGGCGGCCTTGTTCTTCGCGAAGGCGCGGGCGTCGATGACGGCGCTCATGAAGTTGGAGAGGTCACAGACGTCACCCATGGTCAGGGACTCGGTGGTCGCCTTGACGTCGTCCTTGATCTGCGCCCAGAGCGAGGCCGGGACGTAGGCGCGGGACAGCGCCGAGCACTTCTGGCCCTGGAACTCGAACGCGCCGCGGACCAGCGCCGTGGCGAGCGCGGCCGGGTCGGCGGACGGGTGGGCGATCAGGAAGTCCTTGCCGCCGGTCTCGCCGACCAGACGCGGGTAGGTCCGGTACGAGGCGATGTTCTCGCCGACCGTCTTCCACAGGTGCTGGAACGTCGGGGTCGAGCCGGTGAAGTGGATGCCCGCCAGGTCGCGGTGCGGCAGCACGACCTCGGAGACGGCCAGGCCGTCGCCGGTCACCATGTTGATGACGCCCTTGGGCAGGCCCGCCTCCTCCAGCAGCTGCATCAGCAGGTGCGCGGCGAACTGCTGCGTCGGGGACGGCTTCCAGACGACCGTGTTGCCCATCAGCGCCGGCGCGGTCGGCAGGTTGCCAGCGATGGCCGTGAAGTTGAACGGCGTGATCGCGTAGACGAAGCCCTCGAGCGGGCGGTGGTCGGTGCGGTTCCACACGCCGGGGGAGGAGATCGGCTGCTCGGCCAGGATCTGGCGGGCGAAGTGGACGTTGAAGCGCCAGAAGTCGACGAGCTCGCACGGGGTGTCGATCTCGGCCTGCTGCGCGGTCTTGGACTGGCCCAGCATGGTCGCGGCGGCCAGGGTCTCGCGCCACGGGCCCGAGAGCAGGTCGGCGGCGCGCAGGAAGACGGCGGCGCGCTCGTCGAAGGGGAGGGCACGCCAGGCCGGAGCGGCGGCCAGGGCCGCGTCGACAGCGTCGCGGGCGTCGTCCGCGGTGGCGTTGCGCATGGTGCCCAGCACAGCGGCGTGGCGGTGCGGCTGGACCACGTCGATCGGCTCGCCGCCGCCGAGGCGCTTCACGCCGCCGATGGTCATGGTGAGCTCGACGGGCGCCTGACCGTCCAGACGCTTCAGCTCCGCCTCCAGGCGGGCACGCTCGGGCGTGCCCGGGGCGTAACTGTGCACCGGCTCGTTGACCGGCGTCGGAATCTGGGTCACAGCGTCCAACACGCGCGTGCTCCTCATCGAGTCGTGGGGTTCTCGAGTTGTCCTCAGGATCCGACCCCCGGATCGCCACCGCACGCAGTCGTGGTGCATGCGGTGGACGCTCCGCAAGCGGATCGGACGACGCGGTTCTCGCGTCGATGCTCACGCTAGGCCCGGAGGACCGGGCAGCTCTTTGTCCGATCGCCTAGCATCCAGGCATGGAGCATGTCGGATCGGACAACACCCCCGGAGCCCTTCCGGTACCCGCGCCCGGCGCGGCCGGGATCACGCTGCGGCAGCTGCTGATGTCATTGGGCGAGCCTGTCGTGGAGCTCCAGTGCGCGCCGGCCGGGCTCGACGTGGAGGCCGTGGACGTGGGCCTGCTCGACCCCGAGGACCCGCCGGCGGCCCGGCCGGGCGAGCTGGTGCTGGCCATCGGCGTGCGCGGACGCGCCGCGATCCCCGCGCTGCGCGCCGCCGCGGCGGCGGGCGCGGCGGCCGTCGCGGTCCGGATCGACTCCCCCGCGCAGCGCGACACGCTGCGGGACTTCGCCGAGCAGGCCGGGATCGCGCTGCTGTCGGTGCGCCGCGAGGTGCGCTGGGAGCACCTGGACGCGCTGGCCCGCGCCGCGCTCGGTAGCGGACGCCCGGTGCTGCCCGCCGAGGGCGGCGTGGAGGAGGGCGACCTGTTCGCCCTCGCGCAGACCACCGCCGTGCTGACCGGCGGCATCGTCAGCATCGAGGACACCGCCAACCGGATCCTCGCCTACTCGCGCTCGGCCGACTCCGACGAGATCGACGACCTGCGGCGGCTCACCATCCTCGGCTGGCAGGGGCCCGAGCCGTACCTGTCCAAGCTGCGCGAGTGGGGTGTCTTCCAGCGGCTGCGCGAGGGCGACACGGTGGTCGCCATCGACGAGCACCCCGAGCTGGGCCTGCGGCGCCGCCTGGTCGTCGCGATCCGCTCCGGGGAGCGGCAGCTGGGCACGATCTGGGTGCAGGAGGGCGCGACCCCACTGACCGAACGCGCCGACCAGGCGCTGCTGGGTGCGGCGCGCGTCGCCGCGTTGCAGCTGATGCGGCGGCGGCGCTCGGTCAGTTCGGAGCTGCGGCTGACCCAGAACCTGCTCTCCGGTGTGCTGGAGGGCACCACCGGCGCTCAGTCACTGGCGGGCCACCTCGGCCTGGACGCGAAGCGTCCGGCGGCGGTGCTCGGCTTCGCCCTGCCGGGTTCGGGCCCCGGCTCGGACGAGCTGCACCGCGAGGAGACGCTCAGCCTGATGGCGGTCCACGCCGCCGCCCGCCACCGCAGCGCGCTCACGACGGCGGTGGACGAACGCGTCTACGTGCTGCTGCCGGAGCTCCCCCGGGGAGTCGCCCCGGCGACGCTGCTCGGCTGGGCCCGCGAGCTGGCCGAGGCCGCCACCCGCCATCTCTCCCCGGCCGCGCCGGGCGGTGCCGCGACGGCGCGGGCGGGCGCAGGTGCACGGGTGGGCGCAGGCGCAGGCGCGGGCGGGACGGCGGCGGTCTCGCCGCCCGGCACGGCGGCAGGCGCCGCCACCGTTGGCTCGGTGTCCGGGGTTCCGGTCGGCGGGGAGGCCATCGTGGTCCGTGGCGCGCTCGGCGCGCTCGCGCCGAGCCTGGCCGGCGCGGCGGCGTCCCGGCGCGAGGCGGACCGGGTGCTCGACGCGATGGTGTCCGGCCGCGTCGGCGCGCAGGTCGCCGACCTGGCGCAGGTCCGCGCGCAGGTGCTGCTCGCGGAGACGCTCGACCTCCTCGCCGCCACCCCGTCCGTCCGCGACCCGCGGCTGACCGCGCTCCTCGCCCACGACGCCGAGCACGGCGGCCAGTTGGCCCCGTCCGTGCTGGCCTGGCTGGACGCCTTCGGCGACGTGCGCGAGGCGGCCGCGGCCCTCCACATCCACCCCAACACCCTGCGCTACCGCGTCCGCCGCGCGGAACAGCTCACCTCCCTGGACCTCTCCCGCCCGGAGGAGCGGGTGCTGGCGATGCTCCAGCTGCGGCTCCCGCCGGGGACGTGACCGTCAGCCGACCGGACCGTCAGGTGACGGGGCCCAGCGGGCGCAGCGCGACGTACGGGACGGTGTCGCCGTCGAGCAGGTAGCGCTCGCCAGTCCTCCACGACCGCCGGCGCGTCGCCCTCCACGCCGACGAGCGGGGCGCCTGCGGGTGCGTCATGTCGTGTCGTCCGTCCGCTCGGAGAGCCACGCGCGCCACAGGTCCAGCCAGGTCGCCCGCGCCTGGAGGACGAGTTCGACACGCAGGCGGCGCTCCTCCGGGGCGACCACGTCGGCGAGCGGGATCGGCGGCTCGTCGAGGTGGTGCCACTGGCGCAGCCAGGCGCGCTGGGCCGGCGCGCTGCGCACCTCGCTGGCGAGGGCGGTGAAGCGGATGCTCTCCTCCACCGCGGCCTCGGCGGCGTCCGCGGAGGCCGGGTCGGTGAACCAGTCGGCGTGCTGGGCCAGCGAGGACAGGTGGTTGACCATGGCGGTCACCGACTCGTCCGCCTCGAAGCGGTCCTCCCCGGCGAGGCGCATCTGCTGACGCACCGCCCGTTCCCACAGCCCGCGCTGCTCCCGGCCCTCCGCCGCGGTGGAGAGGGGCAGGCGGTGGGCGCGCACCGCCGCCTCGACGCGCAACGCGTCGGCGACGCACACGTCCACCAGGCGCCGGTGGTCCGCCAGCCCGAGCGGCTCCTCGGCCTCCGGCTCGCTCGTCTCCGCGAGCTTCTTGGCCCGGGCGGCGTTGCGGGCCGTCAGCTCGGTGAGCAACGTCTGCCGGCCCTCCGCGTACGGGCCGAGCTCGGTGACCACGCCGAGGGCGACCTGTTCCGGCGGCACGCCCCGGCCCGTCACCAGCAGCCGGGCCTGCCCGTCCGGCGCGCGCAGGCGGGCGACCCAGATGGGGCCCTCGCGCCGCAGGATCGCCGGCGCCGGCACGCCGCCGACGACGATCTCGGCCGGGCCCTCCTCGGCCGGCTCGCGCGCGTCAGGACCGTCCGGGGCCGCCCCGCTCGTGCGCGGGCGCTCGCGCTCGACGGCCAGCAGGTCCTCCAGCAGGGCCGACGCCTCCGTCACCCCGTCCCCGCCCGCACCGGGAGTCAGCGAGGTGACCTGGACCAGGGGGCCCACGAACCAGTCACCGTGGACGAGGTCGACCTTCACCAACTCCCCGTTGGCCACCTGGTATCCCGCCAGGGCCAGCGGCGCGAGCGCGGGCGCCGTGGGCGCGTAGACGGGGAACGCGACGTCGGACAGCAGTTCGTGGTCCCGCTGGGCGAGTCGGCGGAACAGGTCCTCGGGACCGTCGCCGGGCTCGTCGCCTCCGCGATACCTCACCGTGTCTCCCCTTCCGTCCCCGGCGTCCACCCTAGGCACCCGGACCGTCCCCGCGCACCCCGCTCTTCGATACCCCTCCCCCGATCGGCTGACGCCACACCGACCGTCCGCACGTCACCTGCCGTCGCGCCGTCTCCCGGCGGACCGTGGGAGCATGACGCTCCTTCACTCCGCCCGCCGGGGCCTGCTCGCCGCCGTGCTGACCCTCGCCGTGCTCCCGGCGGCGTCGTTCGCGCAGGCACGCACCCACCGCACGGACCCGGCCCACCGCACGGACCCCGCCCACTGCACGGCGCCCACCCACGTCGGCGACGGCCGCGCCCTCTCCCTCGCGCTCGACTGGCCCGGCGCGGCGGTCCCACCGGGGACGGCGCAGGCGCTGGGCGTCCACGTGACCAACTTCGGTTCCACGCCGACCACCGCGCCGACGACCGTGGTCGTGCACGGCTTCGTGCCGAACACCTACTCCGCGGATCCCGGCCTCACCCTGACACCCGTGCCCGACGGCGTCTCCTTCACCCTCGGGGCGGGGGTCTCCCCCGGCGAGACGGTCAGCCACACCGTCACGGTCAAGCTCGGCGCCTCCGTCCCCCCGCACGCGACGGAGCGGTGCGCGGTGACGGCGACCAGCGGGAACGACCGGGCGACGGCGGCCTACGACGTGGTCACCGGGGCGCCGGTGGTCCACGTCGTGGCGACGGTCCTGCCGGCCCGGGGCAAGCCCGGCGAGACGGTCCGGCTCCTGGCGGTCCTCGGCAACGCGGGGCCCTCGAACGAGTACACCGGCCCCGCGGTCTTCACCTTCCGCGCGCCCGCGCGGAGCCACTGGGCGAGCCCCTCCGGGTACCGCTGCGCGCCGGACGCGGCCCGCCTCGTCCTCACCTGCCGCTACCCCGGCGCGCCGCTGACCTGGCGCGACGAGGTGGAGGAGCTCCCGCTCACGCTGTCCGCGACGGCCACCCCCGGCACGAGCCTGCGCGGCGGCACGGTGTCCGCCACGGACCCCTTCGACCCGGTGACCTTCCACGGCGCGGCGTTCGGCGTCGACGTGACCAGCTGAGGTCGTACCACCTGGAGGACGCGACTACCTGGAGGACTACGGGCGTCGCGCCGCCACGCCGTCGAGGAGGAGGCGGAGCCCGAGTTCGAAGCCGCGGTCGTCGAGGCCGGACGGGCCGCCGCCGCGGGCGGAGGAGGCGTCGAGGGCGTCGGCCAGGGACGGGTACTCCGGCCGGTACGCGGCGGGCTCGCGGGTGAAGCCCGCGGTGAAGGTCTCCAGGGCGGAGCCGAGGACCAGGTAGTCCAGCGCCGCCGCGACCTCCGCGGCGTCCGCCGCGGGGAGGCCCGCGCGGCCCAGGAGGCCGAGCAGGGCGTCGTAGCCGCGCAGGGCGCGGGCCGCCTCGACGCGGCGGCGGGCCAGCAGGGCGATGGTGTTGGGGTGGCGCAGGAAGACCGCGCGGTAGCCCCGCGCGTACGCCGTGAGGCCGGCCCGCCAGTCGGGGTCGGCCAGCGGGGCGTGGTCGACCTCCTCGTTGACCAGCTCCGAGACGTCGTCGACCAGCGCGTCCTTGCTCTCGACGTGGTTGTAGAGGGACGCCGCCTTCACCCCGAGCCGCTCGGCCAGCGCCCGCATGGTGAGGCCGTCGGGACCCTCCTCGTCCACCACCTGCAACGCGGCGAGCGCGATCCGCTCGCGGGTCAACAGCGCCCTGCTCGGTCGGCCCACGCCGATCCCCCTCTTCCGCTCTCGGTCTTCGGCGGCTATCGTCCCACTTCACACCACTGACTAACTAAGTTAGTTTTATGGACGGAGGCGGCCCATGGCCGAAGAGACCACGCAGGCCACGACCGACGCCGAGCGCCTCGAGGCGCTCGGCTACCGGCAGGAGCTCAGACGCAGCCTGAGCGTCCTCGGCAACATCTCCATGGGCTTCGCCGTCGTCTCGCCAGTCGTCGGCCTCTACGCCGCCGCACAGGTCGGCATGAGCGTGGCCGGTGGGGCATGGATCTGGGCGTTGCCGATCTGCCTGCTCGGGCAGTGCCTCGTGGTGGCGATCTACTCCGAGCTGGCCTCGCAGTGGCCGCTGGCCGGCGGCGCCTACCAGTGGAGCCGGCGCCTGGCGAGCCCGGCCTTCGCCTGGCTCAGCGGCTGGATGTGGCAGTTCGCGGTGATGTTCGGCAACACCACCGTGGCCTATCTCGCCTCACCGTGGGTCTTCGCGCTCTTCGGTGCCGTGCCGACGCCCACCGAGCAGGTGCTGGTCTCGGTGGGGTTCATGCTCTGCTGCACCCTGGTCAACGCCTACGGCATCAACTTCCTGCGGTGGTTCGTCAGCCTCGGCATCGCCGCCGAGGCCGTCGCCTCGGTGCTGGTCGGGTTCACGCTGCTGCTGGTCTTCCGGCAGCACGGCTTCTCGCTGCTGACCGACTTCCTGAACGCGCCCGCCGGGCTCGGCGTCAGTGACACCGGCGCGCTGCTCGCCGCCGTGGCCGTGGCCGGGTGGGCCTTCATCGGGTTCGACGCCTGTGTCTCGACGGCCGAGGAGACCAAGGACGCCGCCCGGCAGGTGCCCAAGGCCATGTGGTGGTCGCTGCTCAGCGTCGGCCTGGTCGTGATCCTCAACGCGATCTCGGTCGAGCTCGCCCACCCGAACCCGGCGGACGTCGTGTCCGGCAAGGACCTCGACCCCGTCACCACCGCCGTCACCCATGCCTTCGGCGGCTGGGCCGAGAAGCCGTTCGTCGTGGTCGTGCTGATCAGCTTCTCCGCCTGCCTGATGGCCTCGCAGGGCGGCGCCGCCCGTGGGCTCTACTCGCTCGCCCGCGACGAGGTGTTCCCCTTCTCCCGCCAGGTCCGCAAGGTCAACAAGCACAAGGCGCCGATCGGTGGCCTCGTCGCCGCCACGGTGATCAGTTGCGCCGCCCTGCCGCTGGGCCTCAGCACCTCGGCCATGGGCAGCCTGATCACCTTCGGCAGCGCCGCGACGTTCGTCCCGTTCTTCCTGCTCACGCTCGTCGCCCTGGTCGCCCGGCTGCGTGGCGTCTGGAAGCCCGCCGGAGCGGTGCGCTACGGCCGGCTGGGCACGCCGGTGAACCTGCTCGCGGTGCTGTGGACCGGCTTCGAGGTCGTCAACATCTGCTGGCCGCGCAGCATCCTCGCGCCGGTGGGCGCGCCCTGGTACCAGGTCTGGGCGGCGCTGCTCGGCGTCGGCACGGTGACCCTCGCGGGCCTGGCCTACCTCCTCGTGCGCCGCCCGGACCGCCGCATGCACGGCGCCGACCAGGACCGGCCCCTCGGCGACGAGCTCGCGCCCGCCGTCCTGTAGAGCCCGGGAACCGAACCGTCAGCGACGCGTGCCGCAGTGGGGACAGAACGCCGCCCCCTGCGGCAGCTCGGCGTGGCAGGACCCGCAGGCGTCCTGCCCGCCCAGCCGGTGGCCGCACGCCGGACAGAAGTTCGCGCCGTGCGTCTCGGCGTGGCACTGCGGACAGACCAGCTGGAACGGCCGGTCCAGGTCGTAGGTGTTGCCCTGGCTGCCGCCCAGGTCGTAGGCACGGGAGCTCGCCACGTCGTTGAGCCCGCGTTGCTGGGCGGCCGCGACCTCGGCGGCGGTGTCGGGCGCGCAGTTGTGGCACAGGCCCTGCGCGGGGTTCCAGCACCGGTCGCAGACGTAGTGGGTGCAGCGGGCACAGCGGTTGAAGTGCCCCTGCGCGTCCCCGACGGCCCGCCGGAACGCGGCGTCCTTGGCGGGACCCCAGTTCGCGCCGACCAGGCCGTCCAGCGCGGCGGACGCCTCGCTGCCCGCGCGGCCCAGCGCGCCCCAGGCGCTGCCGACGGCCTTGTCCAGCCAGCCGGAGACCCGCCCGCTGGCGTAGGGCTGGAAGGCGGAGCGCCAGGTGTCCTGGCAGCGCGAGCAGTTGAACTCGAACTGGAATCCGGCGCCGGTGCCGTACTGCTGGCACAGGTCGCGGTAGTTGTTGCTGAAGTAGATCTCGCCCGGAGCGTTCTGGCCGTTCATCCCTGTTTGCCCCCTCCACGGAACCGGCGCACACTCTCGCACACGCGCTCGCAGGGGGGCCAGTTCCGTTCGCGCCGGAACGGCTTGGCCCGCCGTTCTCCGGGCCTCGCGCGGGTGCTACGCCGCGGTGCCGCGTCGCACGGGCACCGGAACGGGCAGAGTCAGCCAGGCCTTGAGCCGGTTCGCGAGCGGGCGCTCCACGATCCGGTGGATCAGATAGGCACCGAGCAGCATCAGGAGCACCACACCGGCCAGCAGTTCCTGCGGGGGGACCCGGTCGGCCAACTGCCTGATGACCAGCCAGCCGAGCTCCTCGTGCAGCAGGTACAGGGGGTAGGTCAGCGCCCCGGCGGTGACCAGCCAGCGGCGGTTGAGGAACGACAGCTTGCCGAGCGCGATCGCGAGGATCACCACGTAGCAGGCGCTCACCAGGACCACGCCCACGCTCCAGGACAGGTGCAGATGGGCGGACCAGCCGCCCTCCTCCTTGAGGAGCGTGAGCGTCTGGTGCTGGGCCAGCAACCAGGAGGCGCCCAGCAGCAGCCAGAGCAGCGGGCTGGGCCGGAACCGGTACATCAGGAACATCACGATGCCGCCGACGAAGAAGGGGGCGTACGTCGGCTGGAAGAGGGTCACCAGCAGCGGCAGCCCGGACGCGGGCGCCAGCACCGAGCCGACCAGCCAGATCGCGCAGAAGCCGAGCACCCGCTGGTAGGTCAGGCCCATCAGCACCACGACCGAGAAGATGAGGTAGAACCGCGCCTCTGCCCAGAGCGACCAGTAGACCGGGTCCACATGCGCCACGCCGATCGGCTCGTGAAGCATGGTCAGGTTGGTCAGGATCCGCTCCGGCGTCATCGACCGGTCGCCGTACAGGCGGTACACGGTCCCGGTGAGCAACACACAGAACCAGTACGCCGGGTAGAGGCGCATGACCCGGGAGACCGCGAAGTCCCGGACCGAACGCCCCCAGCACGACATGCAGATGACGAAGCCGCTGAGCAGGAAGAAGAACTCGACCCCGAGCCAGCCGTAGGAGGCGATCTCGTGCAGCGTGGGGAAGACCACGCCCGTCGGCTTGTGCCAGGCACCCTGGTAGCCGAGGTGGTCGTACCCCACGTAGTGGAAGACGACCACCGCCAGCGCCGCCACGAGCCGCAGTCCGTCGAGGGCGTAGAGCCGCGGGCGGCTCCGCTGAGGGACGATCCGCTCCGTCGCGGGCACCGAGTCGGGCTCCGTCGCGGGCTGGAGCTCCTGCTCGGACGACGTCACCGTCCTCAGCTGCAGGGTGGGCGACTCGGGAAACGGTGGGCGGGACACGCGGGCCTCTTTCTGCTCGACCCGCGCACCCTACTATGCGGTGTTCCGTACTCCGACAACCGTGTCCCACCTGCAACGCCGACCGGCTGTGATGATCATCACCGCCCCTGCGACTTGGCCTTGTACGCGGCCTTCCGGGCCATCTTGGCCACCGACTTGTCCGGGTGGAGCTCGCCCACGGCCTCCAGGACGGCGCGGGTGTAGGTGTGGTCGACGCGCCACAGGTCGTCGAAGAAGCGGTCCGGGCCGTCGGGGCCGGGGAGCATCTCGACGAGCTCGCGCATCGCCTCCGCCTGGCCGCCGGTGTCGATCAGCTGGGCCGCCAGCGCGTCGACCGTCGTCCACAGCACCGTGGCCCGCTCCGGCTGCGGCAGGTCCGTCGCGCCGAGCTCGGTCAGCCACGCGCCGGCGATGCCGACGAGCTCCGGGTCGCCCAGGACCTCCCGGACCGCCGGAACGGCGGGCTCGCCGAGTCGGCGCAGCGCCACCTGGCAGTACAGGCGGCGCACCGGCGCCACCAGGTCGTCACCGCGCGCGGCGGCCAGCAGCTCCGTCGCGGCCGTCAGCGGCTCCCGGCCGACCAGCCACTCGACGATCTCCTCCTCCGGCAGGACGTTCGCGGACTCGCAGATCCCGCGCAGCAGCTCCGCCGCGTCGCCCTGGGCGTGCGCGCCCACCAGGGGGGCGTCGATGCCGTCCTCCAGCAGCCACTCGCGGACGCCGAACAGCCCCAGATCGGTCAGCCGGACGTGACCGAAGCGGTCGACCTCCTCCGGGTCGAGCTCCTCCAGCTCGGCCGCGGGGGCGTCGCCGTCCTCGCTCTCCTCGAACAGGGTGGGGTCGATCGGGCGGTAGTCGAGAATGCCGAGGTCCGCGAGCTCCTGGAGCATCGGGTCGAGCAGCACCATGGTCTCGGTGATCTCGCCGAGCAGCTCCTCGGTCGGGTCCTCGCCCTCGGGGACGACCAGCAGGGCGGCCAGGACGCCGAGCGGCAGCGTCTGCTCGACCTCGGTCGGGGCCAGCGCGCGGGTCTCGTAGAGCACCTGGAGGGCGTCGTCGAGCAGGCCCTGGGCCTCCTCGCGGGCCTCCTCCAGCCGCGCGTACTCCTCCTCGGACTCGTCCTCCGGCTCCGCCCCGGCAGAGGCCCCGGCGGAGGCGGACGGCTCCGCGTCGTCGTCGTCCTCCTCGTCGTCCTCCTCCTCGTCCTCGCGCTGCGCCGCCTCGATGTCCTCGATCGCGGCCTCGACCGCGGTCTGCGCGATCACGGACGCGGCGGTCAGCCAGGTGTCGAGGACGGCCTCCGGGTCGCCCGCCTCCAGGCGGGCCAGCTCCGGACCGGCCAGGCCGCGCTCCGGCGCGTCCTCGGCCGTGTCCTTGCCGGACTCCAGGACGATCAGTTCCAGGTCGACGGCGAGCGCCCAGGCCCGCTCGACCTCACCGACGCCCGTAGGGTCCAGCCCGATCGCGGCGGCCGCGGCACCGGCGTGCTCCTCGGAGAGCTCGCCCCACTCGTCCACGGGCTTGCCCTCGCCGACCCAGCGGGCCAGCGCGACGGTCTGCGCGACCAGCGGCGCGGCCAGCGCGGACGCGGCCAGCTCCGCGGGCGCGGCGAGACGCACCGGCGGGACCAGCACGAGGTCGTCCTCGTCCGTCGCATCCGGGTCGCTCGCGTCGTAGCCCTCGACGGCACCGGCTCCGTACAGGGTCTCCAGATCGAGGTCCGCGGGCAGGGGCACGCCCTCGCCGACGGTGCCGTCCTTACGGCTGCGCGCTCCCATGTTCCCGACCGTCCTTCGCACCTGTTGACGCACGAACACCGCTTCTGACGCCGAGGGTAGTCCCTGGCAGGGCCGGCCGTCGTTTCCCTTGACGGGTGACCAGCACGTATCCTCCGCTGGGCTGACAGCGCACACCCTCGCGCCGACATCCCGCACGTCCCCCGCACGCCTGCTCCACCCGGACTCACCCGGCACACCCCGCCGGACGGCCCGGAGCCCAGACGCCAGGAGAACCCTGCCATGGCGGACCTGACCCCGGTCGGCACCCGACTGACCGAGGCCCTGCTCCCTCTCGAACTCGCCCCGCGCGAACGCCTCCGTCTTCGGACGTTGAGCCGCTGGAACGCGTTGCGCGGCGTCCGCGTCGGCCTGACCGTCGCCGTGCTGCTGCTGCTGCTGATCGGCGCGAACCTGGCGACGCCCCTCTACCCTGCGCTTCAGGCCCGTCTCGGTCTGACCCCGGTGGACACGACGCTGCTGTTCACCGTCTACGTCTTCGCGCTGGTCCCCGTGCTCGCCGCCGTCGGCCACTGGTCCGACCAGCTCGGCCGCCGCGCCCTGGTGCTGCCCGCCGTCGCGCTCGCGGCCGCGGGCGACGCGGTCTTCGCCTCCGCCGGCAGCCTCGGCGAGCTCGCGCTCGGCCGCGGCATCCAGGGCGTCGCCGTGGGCCTGGCCACCGGCGCGGCCGGGGCGGCCCTCGCCGACCTGCTGCCGGACCGCCCCTCGGTCGCGGCCAAGCTGACCCTCGCCGCGTCCGCCGGCGGCGTCGCGCTCGGTCCGCTGCTGGGCGCGGCGCTGGCCCGCGGCGCGGACCCGGTCGTCACGCCGTTCCTGCTGCACGCCGTGGCGCTGCTGGCGCTGTGCGTGCCGCTGGCCCTGCTGCACCCCCGCTCCCCCGGCCACGACGCGGCGGCGCGCGCCGCCCGCCACCGCGCCAGCCTGCGCCCCCGCGCGCTGAGCCTGCCCCGGCGGGGCCGCGGCGTCTTCCTGCTCGCGGCGGCCACCGGCTTCGTCTCCTACGCGGTCTTCGGCGTCTACCTGAGCCTGGCGCCCAGCTATGCCGCCTCCCTGCTGCACACGCGCGCTCCGCTCGCGGGTGCGGGCGTCGCGGCGCTGCTGCTCGGCTCGTCCGCGTCGGCGCAGTTGCTGGCGCGGCCGACCCGCTCGCGGGCGGTGCCCGCGCTGGGCATGACGGGCCTGGCGGCGGGCCTCGGCCTGGTGGTGCTGGCCGGTTACGGGCACGTCCCCGCGCTGCTCTTCGTGGGCAGCGTGCTCGCGGGCGCGTGCCAGGGGCTGGCGTTCCGGGCACTGTTCACCCGGGCCTCGGCGGCGCTGGAGCCCGGCCAGCGGGCCTCGCAGCTGAGCACCCTGTGGGTGGTCGTCTACCTGGGCAGCTCGCTGCCGATCGTCGGGGTGGGCTTCCTGGCCCGCGCCTACGGCATCCTCCCCGCCTTCGCCTCGTTCGCGGCCGTCGCCGCGGCGGCCTGCCTGGCACTCGCGGCGGGCTCGCTCCGGTCGCGGGACTGACGGGACGGACACCGATCGGGACGGAGTAGGACAGTTCCTGTCCTACTCCGTCCCTTGGCTCGGGGCGCTGCGCCGCCACTACGGCGCACCTGGGCTACTGGTTCTACTAGCTGCGGGTGGGAGCGTCCTAGGATCCGGGCGGCAGCTCGTCGCGGTGGTCGGGGCGGTCCTCGCGCCGCTGGACCACGTCGCCCCGCATCACCCACGGACGGTCGTGCCGCCAGGCCAGGCCCGCGCGCCGCTCCGCGGCCATCCGGGCGCGGATGACCAGCAGGTCCACCGCCGCGATCAGCGCCAGCACCGCGCACACCGCCGCGAAGGCGATCCAGGTGTTGCGCGCCGCCGTGTCGGTGGGCTTCGCGGCGGCCGCCATCAGCGAGAACAGCACCGCGCCGGCCGCGTAGACGGGGCCGAAGACGCGCGCCAGCAGCCGCCGCGCCGGCAGGTCGCTGAGCGCGGTGCTCGGCTCCGAGCCGTCCCGTACCGGCTTCTGCGGACGACGGCCCGGGCGCACAGGCGGAACCTTCCCCCCGGCGGGGGTGAGAGCCGGGCGGACGGGGCCGTGGTGCGCGGGCCGGCCGAGGGCGAAGTGCATGGCCGCCTCCTGACGGGGCCCCTACCCGCTGAGCGGGGCGGCGAACACGCCCGCTCAGTACCGTTCGGCGGGCCGCCGGTCCTGCGGGCGCCGCGGCGGGATCGGGGTGACCGCGAAGTCGCGCGGGCCGCTCCACAGCGCCGGGACGGCGTCGGTCCAGCGGGCGAGCTCGTAGACGATGCCCTCGTAGTTGACCCGCCAGCCGCGGAAGTGCACCCAGGCCTCCTCGACCGACCGCTCCTTCGCGAAGCCGCTCGCCGTGATCATGGCCACGGCGGCGTCGAACTCGGCGTAGGTGAGCCGGATCGGCGCGGTCGGCTCGGGGTCGGGGTCGAACGGCACCCGCATCGTGCGGGCGATGTCGCGCAGCGAGCTGAACCCGGCCCGCAGCACCAGCCGGGCCTCCGGCGGGGCCCCCTTGGGGGCGATCGCGAGCTGGATCGCGGCCGCGTCCATCACCGCGAGCAGCGCGACGACCCAGCTGCGCTGCGGCCGGGGTGAACGGAAGGAGAGCAGCAGCGGGTAGTTGGAATGGCTCTCACCGATGTCCGCGGCCAGCCGCTCCCAGTCCTTGTAGAGCGTGGGCAGCGCGGTCTGGGTGTCCACCAGCCACTGCCGTGCCAGCAGCTCCGGCCCCCAGGCGGGCTCGCCCGCACGGGACTCCAGCAGGGTCACCTCCGTCTCCCGGCGGTTGTAGGCGCTGTAGAGGGTGGGCAGGTAGGCGATCTGGAGGGCGATCACCAGCGGCCCGCTGGCCGCGGCGACGAAGTCCAGGCCGGAGAGCTTCAGCCGGCTGCCGCTGGCGAAGCCGAGGGTGAACAGGCTGGAGCCCGCCTCCCTGACGGCCGTGGCGAAGCTCAGGTCCGAGAAGCCGTAGAGCAGCAGCGAGTAGGCGACGAGCATGCCGCCCAGCCAGGCCGTGAGCATGCCGGTCAGCACCAGCGGGGCCAGCCACGCCTGCGCCCGGTCCATCGCCCGGAAGGTGCCGAGCGGGGCCGCGCTCCAGCGCAGGAGGGTCCGCAGCGACTTCGTCAGCCGGAACACCAGCGCCGAGTAGAGGCCCCGCGGCACCACGAGGGTGCGCAGCACGCTGCCGACGACGGTGATCAGCAGCAGCGCTCCGCACAGGGCGGCGAGAAACCTCATGAGTCACATTGTGTTGCAAGCGCCACTCGCATGGCGCCTTGGCCCAATCGGCGGTATCTGTTTGCTCACGAACCGCACGGGTCGGCAGCCTGGCGCGATGAGAAGATCACGGATCCTCGGTGTCCTGACCGCGCTCGTCCTGTCGGCGCTGCCGACGCAACCGCCGGCCGTCGCAGCCGCCCATCGGGCGCCGACGAGCGCGGTGGTGGACTCCTGCAAGCCCGACGAGGGCCGGGGCGTCGCTCCGCAGGTCGCGGCCGGGGACCTCGTCGGCTCCTGGCCCGGTGCGCACTCGGCCCCACGCGCGCGGCGGTTGGGCGTGCCCCGCCCGCGCGCCGCGCACAAGCCGTACACGGACAACGACTCGGTGGGCCTGGTCTACGGCGAGGACGCCAAGGGGAGGTGCACCTACTGCACCGCCAGTGTGGTCCTCAGTCCGGCGGGACAGTCCGTGCTCGCGACCGCCGCCCACTGCATCTACGTCTGGGACCCGAAGGAGAACGGCGCCAAGGGGCGGGTCGGCTGGCTCGAACACGTCTTCTTCGTCCCCGCCTACCAGAAGGGCAAGCGGCCGCCCTACGGCGTCTTCCCGATCCACAAGGCGGCGGTCGAGCCGGGCTGGTACCTGGACGGTTCGGTCGACAGCGACCTCGCGTTCCTGGGCGCGGACCCCGACACCCACCACCGAAAGGTGGCCGACCTGGTCACCCAGTACGGTCTGGAGTTCAACGCGGACTTCCACCAGGAGGTGAAGGCGTTCGGATACTTCGACAGTCTCGCCCGGCTCACCAGTTGCTCGGGGAGGACGAAGCTGGCGTATCCCGCCATCAAGAAGATCGTCAGGTTCAGCCGCTGCCAGGTCTCGCACGGCAGCAGCGGCGGGCCCTGGTACGCCCGGTACACGGGCGGCTACGGGTACCTCGACGGGGTCACCGAGTCCGGCAACATCCCGGACGACCCGGACGACTACGTCTACTCGACCTACTTCGACGACGTCGCCTACGACACCTACCGCAGGGTCACCGGGTGACCGGCGACCCTGCGAGAGGGGACGTCAGACGTTGAAGTCAGACGTTGAAGCCGAGCGCGCGCAGCTGGTCGCGGCCGTCGTCGGTGATCTTGTCCGGGCCCCACGGCGGCATCCAGACCCAGTTGATCCGCAGGTCCTTGACCAGGCCGTCGGTGGCCGTGCGGGCCTGGTCCTCGATGACGTCGGTCAGCGGGCAGGCCGCGGACGTCAGCGTCATGTCGACGGTGGCGACGTCGCCCTCGTCGATGTGAACGCCGTAGATCAGGCCCAGGTTGACGACGTCGATCCCGAGCTCGGGGTCGACGACGTCCATGAGGGCCTCCATCAGGTCCTCGACCGCGACCGTGCCCTGGGTGGTACCCGTGAACCCGGTCGCCTCGGTGTCGGCGGCCTCGGTGGCGGCAGCCTCGGTCGAGGCGGCCTCGGTCTCGCTCATGCGCTCTCCTTGACGGGCGCTCCGGCCAGGGCCTGCGCCGTGGCGTCCTTCCAGGCCATCCAGCTCAGCAGGGCGCACTTGACGCGCGCCGGGTACTTGGAGACGCCGGCGAACGCGATCGCGTCCTCCAGCACCTCCTCGTCGCCCTCCTGCTGGCCCTTGGACTGCATCAGCTCCAGGAAGGCCTCCTGGATCTTCTGGGCCTCGCCCAGCTCCTTGCCGACCAGCAGCTCGTTCAGCACCGAGGCGCTGGCCTGGCTGATCGAACAGCCCTGGCCCTCGTACGAGACGTCCCGCAGGACCGTCCCGTCGAGCTTGACCCGCAGGGTGATCTCGTCACCGCAGGTCGGGTTGACGTGGTGCACCTCTGCGTCGCCGTCGCGCAGGCCACGGCCGTGCGGGTTCTTGTAGTGGTCCAGGATGATGTCCTGGTACAACGAGTCGAGCTTCATCGAGCCGCCGCTCCCTTTCCGACTAACCGAAGAAGGCTCGGACGTGGTGCAGCCCGTCGATCAGGGCGTCCACCTCCGCCTCGGTGGAGTACAGGTAGAACGACGCCCGCGTGGTCGCCGGAATTCCGTACCGCAGGCAGACCGGTCGCGCGCAGTGGTGGCCGACGCGCACGGCGATGCCCTGCTCGTCCAGCACCTGGCCCACGTCGTGCGGGTGGATGTCGCCCAGGGTGAAGGAGATCGCCGCCGCGCGGTCCTCGGCCGTGGTCGGGCCGATGATCCGCAGGTCGGGGACCTCCGCCAGGCGGTTCAGTGCGTACTCGGTGATCGCGTGCTCGTGCGCCGCGATCGCGTCCATGCCGACGCCGTTCAGGTACTCGATGGCCGCGCCCAGACCGACCGCCTGCGCGATCGGCGGGGTGCCCGCCTCGAACTTGTGCGGCGCGGGGGCGTAGGTCGAGGACTGCATGGAGACGGTCTCGATCATCTCGCCACCGCCCAGGAACGGCGGGAGGTCCTCCAGCAGCTCCTGACGGCCCCACAGGACGCCGATGCCCGTGGGCGCCAGCATCTTGTGGCCGGTGAAGGCGACGAAGTCGGCCTCCAGCGCCTGCACGTCCAGCACCATGTGCGGGGCGGCCTGCGAGGCGTCGATGACCACCAGCGCGCCCACGTCCTGGGCGCGGCGGACGATCGCCTCGACCGGGTTGACGGTGCCCAGGATGTTGGAGACCAGCACGAACGAGACGACCTTGGTCTTCTCGGTGATGATCTCGTCGATGTGGGACAGGTCGAGGCGGCCGTCGTCGGTCAGGCCGAACCACTTCAGCTTCGCGCCGGTGCGCTGCGCCAGCAGCTGCCACGGGACGATGTTGGAGTGGTGCTCCATCTCCGTGATGACGATCTCGGAGTCGGCGTCGACCTTGTACGGCTCCTCGGCCCAGCCGAGCATGTTCGCGACGAGGTTCAGCGACTCGGAGGCGTTCTTGGTGAACACCACCTCGTCGCGGCTCGGCGCGTTGATGAAGGACGCGACCAGGTCACGCGCGCCCTCGTACAGCGCCGTGGCCTCCTCGGCGAGCGTGTGCACACCCCGGTGGACGTTGGCGTTGTGCAGCTCGTAGTAGCCCGTCAGCGCGTCCAGGACCTGCTTGGGCTTCTGCGAGGTCGCCGCGTTGTCGAGGTAGATCAGCGGCTTGCCGTTGGGCAGGATCCGCGACAGGACGGGGAAGTCCTTGCGGATCGCGTCCACGTCCAGCGTGCGAGAGGTATGGATCACTCGGCTGCACCGCCCTTCACGTACTGCTCGTAGCCGTTCTCCTCGAGCTGGTCGGCCAGCTCGGGGCCGCCGGAGGCGACGATCTTGCCGCCCGCGAAGACGTGGACGAAGTCCGGCTTGATGTAGCGCAGGATGCGCGTGTAGTGGGTGATCAGCAGGGTGCCGACCTCACCGGTCTCGCGCACCCGGTTGACGCCCTCGGAGACGACGCGCAGCGCGTCGACGTCCAGACCCGAGTCGGTCTCGTCGAGGATCGCGATCTTCGGCTTGAGGAGCTCCATCTGGAGGATCTCGTGGCGCTTCTTCTCACCGCCGGAGAAGCCCTCGTTGACGTTGCGCTCGGCGAAGGCCGGGTCCATCTGGAGGTCGGCCATGGCCTCCTTGACCTCCTTGACCCAGGTGCGGAGCTTGGGGGCCTCGCCGCGGATCGCGGTGGCGGAGGTGCGCAGGAAGTTGGAGACCGAGACGCCGGGGACCTCGACCGGGTACTGCATGGCCAGGAAGACACCGGCGCGGGCGCGCTCGTCGACCGACATGGCCAGCACGTCCTCGCCGTCCAGCAGCACCGTGCCGGAGGTGATGGTGTACTTCGGGTGGCCGGCCAGCGAGTAGGCCAGGGTGGACTTGCCGGAGCCGTTCGGGCCCATGATCGCGTGGGTCTCGCCCTGCTTCACGACGAGGTCGACGCCCTTGAGGATCTCGCGCGGGCCGTTCTCGGCTTCGACGGAGACGTGCAGGTCGCGGATTTCAAGCGTTGCCATGGACTCAGGACTCCTGGGTGACGGAGACGAGCACATCGTCCCCTTCGATCTTTACGGGGTAGACAGGGACGGGCCGCGTGGCGGGGAGGCCCGAGGGCTTGCCGGTGCGCAGGTCGAAGCGCGAGCCGTGGAGCCAGCACTCGATCATGCAGTCCTCCACCTCGCCCTCGGACAGCGACACGTTGGCGTGCGAGCAGATGTCGTTGACGGCGAAGACCTCGCCCTCGGTGGCGACCACCGAGACGGCGACACCGTCGACCTCGACCCGCTTGGGGGTGTCGGCCTCCAGCTCGCTCAGCGCGGCGACGCGCACGAAGCCGTTGCTGCTCATCCGACCGACGCCTCCAGCTCGGCGTCGATCTTCTCGATCAGACGCTCCTGGAGCTCCGGCAGGCCGATCTGCTGGACCAGCTCGGCGAAGAAGCCACGCACCACCAGGCGGCGGGCCTCGTCGGCCGGGATGCCGCGCGACTGCAGGTAGAAGAGCTGCTCGTCGTCGAAGCGGCCGGTGGCGGAGGCGTGGCCGGCGCCGACGATCTCGCCGGTCTCGATCTCCAGGTTCGGGATCGAGTCGACCCGCGCGCCGTCGGTCAGCAGCAGGTTGCGGTTGAGCTCGTAGGTGTCGGTGCCCTCGGCCTCGGCGCGGATCAGCACGTCACCGACCCAGACCGCGTGCGCGTCCTGGCCCTGAAGCGCGCCCTTGTAGGCGACGTTGGAGCGGCAGTGCGGCGTGTCGTGGTCGACGAAGAGGCGGTGCTCCAGGTGCTGGCCCGCGTCGGCGAAGTACAGGCCGTAGAGCTCGGCCTCGCCGCCGGTGCCGTTGTAGATCACCCGCGGGTGCAGGCGCACCACGTCGCCGCCGAAGGTGACGACCACGGACTTGAAGCTCGCGTCGCGGCCGACCAGCGCGGTGTGCTGGGCGACGTGGACGGCGGTGTCCTCCCAGTCCTGGACGGAGACGACGGTCAGCTTGGCGCCGTCCCCGATCAGGTACTCCACGTTGGCGGCGAGCACGGCGTCACCGGTGTGCTCGATCACGACCACGGCCTCGGCGAAGGCGCCGACCTCGATCACCTGGTGGCCGTAGGCGACGCCGCCCTGGCCGTGGATGGTGATCCGGATCGGCTCGGTCAGCACGGCGTTCTTCGGGACGGAGACCAGACCGGCCTTGCCGAAGCTGCTGAAGGCCTGAGCCGCGACGCGGTCGACCGGCTTGCCGGCGGCGCCCACCCGGGCGTCGTCGCGCTCGACGGCGGTGACGAGCACGCCCTCGGGGGCGGTCACGTCGACCTTGATCGCGCCGGAGGTCGCCTCGGCGGTGCCGTCGTGCAGGCCCTTGAGCCGGTGCAGCGGCGTGAAGCGCCAGTTCTCCTCACGGCCGTGCGGGACCGGGAAGTCGTTCACGTCGTAGGACGCGACGGCCTCGCCGCGGGCGTCCGTCGGCTGGGCGGAGAACTCGCCGGGCACACCGGCGACCTTGATCGAGCCGGAGGTGGTGGACCCTCCGGGGGTGGTGGTGACGTCAGCCATGGCTGTCGTGCAACTCGCTTTCTGGAAAGGACTATGGGCAGCTGGGGTGGCGGTCGGGCCGGATCAGCCGACGGCACCTTCCATCTGCAGCTCGATCAGCCGGTTGAGCTCCAGCGCGTACTCCATCGGCAGCTCCTTGGCGATCGGCTCCACGAAGCCGCGGACGATCATCGCCATCGCCTCGAACTCCGTCATGCCGCGGCTCATCAGGTAGAAGAGCTGGTCCTCGGAGACCTTGGAGACCGTCGCCTCGTGACCCATGGAGACGTCGTCCTCGCGGACGTCGACGTACGGGTAGGTGTCGGAGCGGGAGATCGTGTCCACCAGCAGGGCGTCGCAGAGCACGTTCGACTTGGCGCCGTGCGAGCCCTCGCCGATCTCGATCAGGCCGCGGTAGGAGGTGCGGCCGCCGCCTCGCGCCACCGACTTGGAGACGATGTTGGAGGAGGTGTTGGGCGCCATGTGCACCATCTTGGCGCCGGCGTCCTGGTGCTGGCCCTCGCCCGCGAACGCGATGGAGAGCGTCTCGCCCTTGGCGTGCTCGCCCATCAGGTACACGGCCGGGTACTTCATGGTGACCTTGGAACCGATGTTGCCGTCGACCCACTCCATGGTCGCGCCCTCGTACGCCACGGCGCGCTTGGTGACCAGGTTGTAGACGTTGTTCGACCAGTTCTGGATCGTCGTGTAGCGGCAGCGGCCGCCCTTCTTGACGATGATCTCGACGACGGCGCTGTGCAGCGAGTCCGAGGAGTAGATCGGGGCGGTGCAGCCCTCGACGTAGTGGACGTAGGCATCCTCGTCGACGATGATCAGCGTCCGCTCGAACTGACCCATGTTCTCGGTGTTGATCCGGAAGTAGGCCTGCAGCGGGATCTCGACGTGCACGCCCTTCGGCACGTAGATGAACGAGCCGCCGGACCAGACCGCGGAGTTCAGCGAGGCGAACTTGTTGTCGCCGACCGGGATGACCGTGCCGAAGTACTCCTGGAAGAGCTCCGGGTGCTCCTTGAGCGCCGTGTCGGTGTCCAGGAAGATGACGCCCTGGGCCTCGAGCTCCTTGTTGATCTGGTGGTAGACCACCTCGGACTCGTACTGGGCGGCGACACCGGCGACCAGGCGCTGCTTCTCCGCCTCCGGGATGCCCAGCTTGTCGTAGGTGTTCTTGATGTCCTCGGGCAGGTCCTCCCAGGACTCCGCCGCCTTCTCCGTCGACCGGACGAAGTACTTGATGTTGTCGAAGTCGATGCCGGAGAGGTCGGAGCCCCAGGTGGGCATGGGCTTCTTGTCGAAGAGCTTCAGGCCCTTGAGGCGGAGCTTCAGCATCCACTCGGGCTCGTTCTTCTTCCCCGAGATGTCCCGGACGACGTCCTCGTTCAGACCGCGCTTGGCAGCGGCGCCGGCCGCGTCGGAGTCGGCCCAGCCGAACTCGTACTTGCCGAGGCCCTCGAGCTCCGGGTGAGCGGTGGTGGTCATGCGGGGTTCCTCCCGGATGCGGCGGTCGAATCGGTCGTGCTGGTGGTCTCTGTATGCGTCTCTTGGTGCGGCGGTGGGGCCGCTCTCGGGACGAAGGTCGTGCAGACCCCGTCGCCGTGGGCGATGGTCGCCAGCCGTTGCACGTGGGTGCCCAGCAGCTGCGAGAACAGCTCGGTCTCGGCCTCGCAGAACTGCGGGAACTGCTCGGCGATGTGCGCCACCGGGCAGTGGTGCTGGCAGAGCTGCTCTCCGAGCGGCGCACTGCGCACCGTGGCAGCGTAACCGTCCGCGGTGAGCGCTCCGGCCAGGGCCTGCGCCCTGGCCTCGGTGTCCGCGCACTCGCCGAGCTCGTGCGCGTACCGCTGCCCGTCACGGGCGAGGCGCGCACGGGCGAAGGCGACGAGCGCGTCCTTGCCCTTGTCGCCACCGCCGACGGCCTCCACGAGGAAGCCGAGCGCGTCCGCGGCGAGCCGGTCGTAGGCCTGGTAGAAGGTGCTGCGACCGGAGTCGGTCAGCAGGAACACCCGCGCGGGACGGCCGCGGCCGCGGTGGCCGTAGACCTTCTGCTCCCGCGAGGTCACCAGGCCCGCTGCGGTCAGCGCGTCGAGGTGGCGGCGCACGGCGGCCTGGGTCAGGCCGAGGCGCGCGGCCAGGTCGGCCGCGCTGGAGGGGCCGTGGTCGAGGATGGACCTGGCCACACGGTCGCGCGAGGACGTGGCGGCATGCGGGGCGGGGGCGGTCGCGTCGACCGCCTCGCGTCCCTCAGTCTGCTCGCGCACGTTTTTCACAACACCATTGTTGCGTAATTCCTTCCGGACGAACAAGCGCCGCAGGTCGCAGCGGAAAGTGCGGTCCATCACTAAGGGTTACCTAATCTGGGATCCGGGGCGGGGCGGTTCGTAGACTCGACCGCATGCATGACCACGCCCCCGCAGTCGAGATTCGGGGCCTCATCAAGCGGTACGGCGCCAAGACCGCCGTCGATGGCCTTGACCTCACCGTTCATCGCGGATCGCTCACCGCGGTCCTCGGGCCGAACGGGGCCGGGAAGACCACCACCATCGAGACCTGTGAGGGCTACCGCCGCCCCGACGCCGGGAGCGTGCGCGTCCTCGGGTTCGATCCGGTGACCCAGGCGGCGGAGCTGAAGCCCCGCGTCGGCGTGATGCTCCAATCGGGTGGTGTCTACCCCGGCGCCCGGGCGACGGAGATGCTGCGGCACACCGCCGAGCTGCACGCGAACCCCCTCGACGTCGACGAACTGTCGGAGCGCCTCGGCCTCGGCTCCTGCGGCCGCACCGTCTACCGCCGGCTCTCCGGCGGCCAGCAGCAGCGGCTCGCCCTCGCGATGGCCGTCGTCGGACGGCCGGAGCTGGTCTTCCTCGACGAGCCGACCGCCGGGCTCGACCCGCAGGCCCGCCGGGCGACCTGGGACCTGGTCCGCGACCTGCGCCGGGACGGCGTCAGCATCGTGCTCACCACCCACCACATGGACGAGGCCGAGCAGCTCGCGGACGACATCGCCATCGTCGACCGGGGCCGCGTCATCGCCCAGGGCAGCCCGGAGCAGCTGTGC
This sequence comes from Streptacidiphilus sp. MAP12-33, assembly GCF_041261265.1. Lineage (NCBI taxonomy): Bacteria > Bacillati > Actinomycetota > Actinomycetes > Kitasatosporales > Streptomycetaceae > Streptacidiphilus > Streptacidiphilus sp. MAP12-33. Next base: position 22,154 of record NZ_JBGCCA010000013.1, on the reverse strand, counting down.
CGCGGCGGGGCCGCGAACACGCTGCGCTTCCAGGGCCGCGGTGGCCTGGACCTCGGCGCCCTGCTCAAGGCGCTGCCGGACGGCTCCTCCGCCGCCGAGCTGACGCCGGGCAGCTACCTGATCGAGGGCCCGGTCGACCCGCAGCTGCTGGCGACCGTCACCAGCTGGTGCGCCCAGGCCGGCGTGCTCCCGGAGAAGCTCTCGGTCGAGCGCCGCACCCTCGAAGACGTCTTCCTCGAACTCACCGGACGGGACCTGCGCTCGTGACCACGACGACCACGCACACGCCGGGGAACTACAGCCCCGCCCCGGGCGCGGCCCCACTGGGCCGCATGCTGCGCGCGCAGACCGCGCTGGAGACCAGGCTGCTGCTGCGCAACGGCGAGCAGCTGCTGCTGACGATCGTGATCCCGAGCGTCCTGCTGCTGCTCTTCAGCGCGGTGGACATCGTGTCCACCACCGGGCCGGGCAAGCGCGTCGACTTCCTCGCGCCGGGACTGCTGGCGCTGGCCGTCATGTCCACCGCCTTCACCGGCCAGGCCATCGCGACGGGCTTCGAACGCCGCTACGGCGTCCTCAAGCGCCTGGGCGCGAGCCCGCTGCCGCGCTGGGCCCTGATGACGGCGAAGACCGGCAGCGTGCTGGTGACGGAGATCCTCCAGGTCGCCCTCCTGGCGGTCATTGCCATCGCCCTCGGCTGGACTCCGCACGGCAACCCGCTCGCGGTCCTGCTGCTCCTGGCCGCCGGCACCGCCGCCTTCTCCGGCCTCGGCCTCCTCATGGCGGGCACGCTCAAGGCGGAGGCGACCCTCGCCGCGGCCAACCTGGTCTTCATCCTGCTGCTGCTGGCCGGTGGCGTGATCGTCCCGCTGTCGAAGTTCCCCGGCGCGGTCCGCCCGGTGCTGGAGGCGCTGCCGATCAGCGCGCTCTCCGACGGCCTGCGCGCCGTCCTGCAGAACGGCGCGGCGATGCCCTGGGGTGACCTCGGCATCCTGGCCGCCTGGGCGGTCGTCGGGCTGGCCGCCGCCGCGCGCTTCTTCCGCTGGGAGTAGTCCGCCGAGGCCCTGCGAACGCTCAGACTCAGAGGAAACTGAGAGTTTCTCGACAGCCGTGTAACAGCTTCTGTCACATCCGTCCCACCCCTCCCGTGACTACCGGTCAGTTCACTAGGCTCCGGCCGACATCGAGTCATCCGGAGCATCGCCCTCCGACGCCGCACCTTCGGCCTCGCATTCTTGGCGTGCTCTGCACTAAGCAAGGGGTACGTCCATGTTCGGAATATCGGCGCGGGGAGGGGCCGTCCGCTTCGCGGCCGGGATCGTGTCGGCGGGGGCGATCGCGATCGGCGGAGCACTGGCCGGGGCCGGCGCGGCGCACGCGGACCAGAACGGCAGCGCCACGGCGACGCTCGGCGGGTTCCTGCACGCCGGGGCGATCGACGTCGACGGCAACAAGGCCTACGGCGGCACCGTCGCCATGCAGGACAGCGCGGCCCAGCCGCTCGCGGTCTACTGCATCGACCTGCACCACGAGACGCACGACGGCGTGCAGTACCAGGAGACCGGCTGGGCGCAGTCGACGCTCTCGCAGAACCCGGAGCGCGGCAAGATCCAGTGGATCCTGCAGCACTCCTACCCGGTGGTCTCCCCCGCGACCCTGGCCGGGGACATCGGCGCCGCGAGCCTGACCGAGGACCAGGCCGCCGCCGCCACGCAGGCCGCGATCTGGCACTACTCCGACAACGCGAACGCGGTGCCGGAGGACGGCACCGCCGCCCAGCTCACGACCTGGCTCGAGCAACACGCCCAGGACCTCGCCGAGCCGGCCCCCTCGCTCACCCTCTCCCCCACCTCGGTGGCCGGACGCAGCGGCAGGCTCGGCCCGGTGACGGTCACCACCAGCGCCTCCTCCGTGGACGTGTCCCTCACGGCGCCCGCCGGCGTGACGCTCACCGACGCCGGCGGCAAGCCCGTCACCACGGCCGTCAACGGCGAGAAGCTCTACGTCGACGTCCCGGCGGGCACCGCGGCCGGCAACGCCGAGCTGGACGCCACGACGACGACGGCACTCCCCGTCGGCCGCGCGTTCAAGGCCGTGGACGGCTCCAGCCAGACCATGATCCTCGCGGGTACCCAGCCCGTCTCGGTCAAGGCCGTCGCCCAGGCGCAGTGGGCCCCGCAGGGTCCCGTCCCGGCCGCGAACGCCAAGGAGGACTGCAAGCAGGGCGGCGTGGACGTCACCCTGACCAACGGCGGCGACCAGCCCTGGACCGCCGAGGTCGGCACCCTCCCGGTGACGGTCGCGCCGGGCGCGACCAAGACCGTGCTGGTCAAGGAGAAGGAGGGCCAGAAGTACCGCATCACCGTGACCGGCCCGAACTTCAGCAAGACCTTCACCGGCGCGCTGACCTGCAAGCCGACCGGCGGCAGCCACCTGCCGACCGGCACCCCGACGCCGTCCCCCTCCGCCTCGCAGCCGCCGCTGGCGGAGACCGGTGCCAGCAGCGCGACCCCGGTGATCGCCGGCGCCGGCGCGGGCTTCGTCCTGATCGGCGGCGCCGCGGTGTTCCTGCTCCGCAAGCGCCGGGGCCGTCACACCGCCTGACGCCCTGACGGCTGTGTGACGCGTGCCACGGCGGTCCGAGTGACCTGCCGTGGCCCGCGTCACCCCGGGCAAAGATCGCGAATCGGGGCACCTACGATGGACGACGTGCGTACCCCCTTCTCCTACCTCGCCGAGCGTGTGACCGTGCCGGACCGCTGGGTCCGGCGGACGGCGCTGGCGACGCTCGTGTGCAGCGTGCTGATCATCGTGACGGGCGGCGCGGTCCGCCTCACGGGCTCCGGCCTCGGCTGCCCGACGTGGCCCACCTGCACCGCGACGACGCTCGCGCCGACCGGCGCGATGGGCGTCCACGGCGTGATCGAGTTCAGCAACCGCATGCTGACCGACGTCATCTGCGTCGTCGTCGGACTCGCGATCCTGGCCTCGCGCTGCGCCAAGCCGTGGCGCAAGGAGGTCACCCGGATCGGGTGGTACCAGTTCTGGATCATCGTGGGCGACGCGATCGTCGGCGGCATCACGGTGCTGACGCACCTGAACCCCTACGTGGTCTCCTGCCACTTCCTGCTGTCGATGCTGCAGATCCTCGCCTCGCTGACGATGTGGCAGCGCACGCGGGAGGGCGACGGCGAGCCGGTGCGCACGGTCGGCCGCCCGATCATCCACCTCTCGCGGGTCACCGTGGCCATGACGGCCCTGCTGATCGCCGCAGGCACCCTGGTGACCGGCTCCGGCCCGCACCCGGGCGACAGCAGCGACGTCAAGCGGATGCCCTTCGACTGGGACAAGATCACCCAGTTCCACGCCGACTTCGCGATGGTCTCGGTCGGCCTGGCGGTGGCCATGATCTTCGTCCTGATGGCCGTGGACGCACCCACGGCCCCCCGCCGCCTCGCCAGGGAGTTCCTGGTCGTGCTGCTGGCGCAGGGCGTGCTGGGCTTCGTCCAGTACTTCACGCACGTGCCGGAGCTGCTGGTGGGCATCCACATGTTCGGCGCCGCGCTGTGCTGGGTCGCCGTGCTGCGCCTGCACCTCTCGCTGCGCGTGCGTCCCGCCGTCGGCGAGCTCAGCCGGCCGGCCGACATCGAGGCGCTGGTCGCCACCGCCTGACGCGCACCGACGAGGACGAGACAGACGACGGAGCCCCCGGCCATCGGCCGGGGGCTCCGTCGTGTGCGGGCGGGGATCAGATCTGGATGCCCGCCATGCGCTTCCACTCGTAGGGGCCGGTCTTGACCTTCAGGCCCAGCTCGCCCTCGAAGTTCTCGTGCCTGGTGATGCCGGACAGCTCCACCGCGCGCTCCGCGACGGCCACGGAGGGGGCCACCTGGTCGCCCCACGCGCCGTCCGCACCGACGATGGCGATCCGGGTCGCGATCTTGCCGACGTACTCGACGACGCCGTCCGCGCTGCCACCGTGCGCGGCGGCGAAGGCCTTGACGTTCTTGGCGATGCGCTGCGCACGCCTCTCGTCCCGGGGGGAGAGAGCGGCCGCGGTGGTCTCTTCGGTGGTCATAGCAGCAGATTACTCAGGGGTACCCCGACATACGACCGGGCCCCGATGTGCGTTATTGCACATCGGGGCCCGGTCCTCGGACAGGAGGGAACTACTTCAGGAACGGGTCGATCGCGATCTCGACGAAGAGCAGCGTCAGGTACGTGATCGACCAGTGGAACAGCCGCATCTCCTTCAGCTTCGCGCCCACCACACCGGCCTTGGCCCGGGCCAGCAGCCCGTGGGCCTCCTTCAGCCACAGCGCGCCCAGGGCCACCGCCGTGACCGGGTAGACCACGCTGGTGTGGCCCAGCGGCCAAAGCGTCAGCGAGACCGCGACCATCACCCAGCTGTAGGCGACGATCTGCTTGGCAACCGCCTCGTTCGTCGCGATCACCGGGAGCATCGGCACGCCGGCGTTCGCGTAGTCGTCCTTCACCTTCATCGACAGCGGCCAGTAGTGCGGCGGCGTCCAGAAGAAGATGACAAGGAAGAGCACGACCGGCGGCCACGCCAGCGAGTCGGTCACGGCCGACCAGCCGATGAAGACGGGCATGCAGCCGGCGATCCCGCCCCAGACGATGTTCTGCGCGGTGCGGCGCTTGAGGCCCATCGTGTAGACGACGACGTAGAAGAGCAGCGCCGCCAGCGAGAGCCCCGCGCTCAGCGGGTTGACCAGCGCCCAGAACCAGAGCGTCGAGCCGATCGCCAGCGCGATGCCGAAGACCAGCGCCTCGCGCGGGGAGACCATGCCGGTCACCAGCGGGCGGCGCTCGGTGCGGGTCATCAGCGCGTCGATGTCGCGGTCGATGTACATGTTGAGCGCGTTGGCCCCGCCCGCGGACAGGTAGCCGCCGACGACGACCTCCAGCACCAGGAGCAGGTCGGGCACTCCCCGCTGCGCCAGGAACATCACCGGAACGGTGGTGATCAGCAGCAGCTCGATGATCCGCGGCTTGGTCAGTGCGATGAAGGCCCCGAGGCGGGCCGTCAGCGGCCGGTGCCCGGGGTTCCCCTCGACCAGACCGGCCGGACGGGATTCGACGGCGGTCACACGAACACCCCTGGTTGATGAAGCTCAGCAGTACCACGCCACCTTAGACGTTCCATATCTCCGCTATTGCGGCGGGGGGCCGTGTCGGCGCAAAGCCCGTCGTCAGCAGGGTGAACCGGAGGGTGAACGTGGGACGAACGGTCATCGCTCCGTGTAACCGGTCTGCGGCGTTCAGCGGGAACGCATGCTCGCATCAGCGGTAGGCTCGCGTTTGTAAAGCGGGTCATCGCTCTGTGCCCAGTAACCGCCGCCGTTGTCGGCTCCTGGCGCGAGTCGGAAGACGTTACGGAAGGAGCCCTGATTCAGGGTGAGCACGACGCCGAGTAACACCTTCGAATGGGACGAGCTCGACCAGCGCGCGGTGGACACCGTCCGTGTCCTCGCGGCGGACGCGGTCCAGAAGGTCGGAAACGGTCACCCCGGTACGGCGATGAGCCTGGCCCCGGCCGCGTACCTCATCTACCAGCGCTTTCTGCGCCACGATCCCTCCGACGCGCAGTGGGTCGGCCGGGACCGCTTCGTGCTCTCGCCGGGCCACACCTCTCTCACGCTCTACATCCAGCTCTACCTGTCCGGCTACGGCCTGACCCTTGAGGACCTGGAGTCCTTCCGCACCTGGGGCTCGCGGACCCCGGGCCACCCGGAGCACGGGCACACCGTGGGCGTCGAGACGACCACCGGCCCGCTGGGCCAGGGTGTCGGCAACGCCGTCGGCATGGCGATGGCCAGCCGCTACGAGCGCGGTCTGTTCGACCCGGAGGCGCCGGCGGGCGCCTCCCCGTTCGACCAGACCATCTGGGCGATCGTCTCCGACGGCGACCTGGAGGAGGGCATCGCCTCAGAGGCCTCCTCGCTGGCCGGTCACCAGAAGCTGGGCAACCTCGTCTTCCTCTACGACGACAACCACATCTCGATCGAGGGCGACACCGAGACGGCCTTCTCCGAGGACGTCCTGAAGCGCTACGAGGCGTACGGCTGGCACATCCAGCGCATCGAGCCGGCCGAGTCGGGCGACGTCGACGTGCAGGCGCTGAACGCCGCGCTGACCGCCGCCAGGAACGAGACCGGCAAGCCGTCCATCATCGCGATGCGCACGATCATCGCCTGGCCGGCCCCGTCCGCGCAGAACACCGAGGCCGCCCACGGCTCCGCGCTCGGCGCGGACGAGGTCGCCGCGACCAAGCGCGTCCTCGGCTTCGACCCCGAGAAGTCCTTCGTCGTCGAGCCGGAGGTCCTCGCGCACGCCCGCAAGGTCGGCGAGCGCGGCGCGCAGGCCCACGCCGAGTGGGAGAAGCAGCTGGCCGACTGGCGCACCGACAACCCGGCCAACGCCGCCCTCTTCGATCGCGTACAGGCCGGCGAGCTCCCCGCGGGCTGGCAGCAGTCCGTGCCCGCGTTCGAGGTCGGCTCCTCCGTCGCCACCCGCGCCGCGTCCGGCAAGGTGCTGCAGGGTCTCGGCAAGGTGCTGCCGGAGCTGTGGGGCGGCTCGGCCGACCTCGCCGGCTCCAACAACACCACGATCGACGCCTCGTCCTCGTTCCTCCCGGTCGGCAACCCGCTGCCGGAGGCGAACCCGTACGGCCGCACGATCCACTTCGGGATCCGCGAGCACGCCATGGGCTCGACCATGAACGGCATCGCGCTGCACGGCAACACCCGCGTCTACGGCGGCACCTTCCTGGTCTTCTCCGACTACATGCGTGGCGCGGTGCGCCTGGCCGCGCTGATGAAGCTGCCGGTCACCTACGTGTGGACGCACGACTCCATCGGTCTCGGCGAGGACGGTCCGACCCACCAGCCGGTCGAGCACATGACCGCGCTGCGGGCGATCCCGGGCCTGAACATGGTCCGCCCGGCCGACGCCAACGAGACCGCGGTGGCGTGGGAGGAGATCACCCGCCGCCACACCGCCAACCCGGCCCCGCACGGTCTGGCGCTGACCCGCCAGGGCGTCCCCACCTACGCCCGCAACGAGGACGCGGCCAAGGGCGGCTACGTCCACACCGAGGCCACCGGTGGCGAGGCCAAGGTCGTCCTCATCGGCACCGGCTCCGAGCTGCAGCTCGCCGTCGCGGCCCGCGAGGCGCTGGAGGCCGAGGGCATCCCGACCCGCGTGGTCTCGATGCCGTCGGTGGAGTGGTTCGACGAGCAGACCAAGGCGTACCGCGACAGCGTGCTCCCGCCCGCGGTCAAGGCGCGCGTCGCGGTCGAGGCCGGCATCGCGCTGACCTGGTACCGCTTCGTCGGCGACGCCGGCCGCATCGTCTCCCTGGAGCACTTCGGCGCCAGCGCCGACGCCAAGCTGCTCTTCCGCGAGTTCGGCTTCACCGCCGAGCACGTGGCCGCCGCGGCCAAGGAATCGCTCAACGAGGCCGGGCTGGCCGCCGCCGGTAGCTGAACCAGACGTAACGCAGAGGAAAGAGCATCGAAAATGACTGACTCCCTGGCGCGCCTCAGCGACGAAGGCGTTGCGATCTGGCTGGACGACCTGTCCCGCAAGCGGCTCACCTCCGGCAACCTGGCCGAGCTGGTCCGTGACAAGCACGTGGTGGGCGTCACCACCAACCCGTCGATCTTCCAGAAGGCGATCGGCTCCGGCGACGGCTACGAGGCCCAGCTGGCCGACCTGGCCGTGCGCGGCGTCACCGTGGACGAGGCCGTCCGCATGATGACCTCCGCCGACGTCCGTGACGCGGCCGACGTGCTGCGCCCGGTCTACGACGCGAGCAACGGCCGCGACGGCCGGGTCTCCATCGAGGTCGACCCGCGCCTGGCCCACGAGACGGCGCCGACCGTCGCCGAGGCCAAGCAGCTGTGGTGGCTGGTCGACCGCCCGAACACCTTCATCAAGATCCCGGCCACGGTCGAGGGCCTGCCCGCGATCACCGCGGTGCTGGCCGAGGGCATCAGCGTCAACGTCACGCTGATCTTCTCGCTGGACCGCTACAAGGCCGTGATGGACGCCTTCCTCACCGGTCTGGAGCAGGCCAAGGCGAACGGCCACAGCCTCGCCACGATCGAGTCGGTCGCCTCCTTCTTCGTCTCCCGCGTGGACACCGAGATCGACAAGCGCCTGACGAAGATCGGCACCGAGGAGGCCCTCGGCCTCAAGGGCAAGGCGGCCATCGCCAACGCCCGCCTGGCGTACGAGGCGTACGAGGAGGTGTTCAGCAGCGACCGCTGGAAGGCGCTGGCCGCCGCGGGCGCCAAGCCGCAGCGTCCGCTGTGGGCCTCGACCGGCGTCAAGGACCCGAACTACGACGACACCATGTACGTCGTGGACCTGGCCGCCCCGGGCACGGTCAACACCATGCCGGAGGCCACCCTCGACGCCGTCGCCGACCACGGCGTGGTCCGCGGCGACACGGTGACGCCGAACTACGCCGACGCCAAGGCCGTCCTGGACCAGGTCGCCGCGCTCGGCATCTCCTACGACGACGTCGTCCAGGTGCTGGAGGACGAGGGCGTCGAGAAGTTCGAGATCTCCTGGAAGGAGCTGCTGGAGACCGTCCAGCAGTCCCTGGACGCGAAGGGCGGCGCGACGAAGTGACCGATCCCGCAGCGGTATCCGACGACGCCGTCCTGGACGACGTGGTGTTGGACAGCTTCGGCCCGACGTCTGATGGTCAGACGAATGTGTGGATCAACCCGCTGCGTGACCCGGCGGACCGACGGCTCCCGCGTATCGCGGGGCCGTCGGGCCTGGTCATCTTCGGCGTCACGGGCGACCTGTCGCGCAAGAAGCTGATGCCGGCCGTCTACGACCTGGCCAACCGCGGCCTGCTGCCGCCGGGCTTCTCGCTCGTCGGCTTCGCCCGCCGCGACTGGGAGGACGAGGACTTCGCGCAGGTCGTGCACGACTCCGTCAAGGAGCACTCGCGCACGCCCTTCCGTGAGGAGGTCTGGCAGCAGCTGGCCAAGGGCATGCGCTTCGTCCAGGGCGAGTTCGTGGACGACGCCGCGTTCGAGAAGCTGCGCGAGACCATCGAGGATCTGGACAAGGCGCAGGGCACGGGCGGCAACTTCGCCTTCTACCTGTCCGTGCCGCCGAAGTTCTTCCCGCAGGTGGTACAGCAGCTCAAGGCGCACGGCCTGGCCGACCCGCCCAAGGGCAGCTGGCGGCGTGCCGTCATCGAGAAGCCCTTCGGCCACGACCTCGCCTCCGCGCAGGAGCTGAACAAGGTCGTGCACGAGGTCTTCCCGCGGGACGAGGTCTTCCGGATCGACCACTACCTCGGCAAGGAGACGGTCCAGAACATCCTGGCGCTGCGTTTCGCCAACTCGATGTTCGAGCCGATCTGGAACCGCGGCTACGTCGACCACGTGCAGATCACCATGGCCGAGGACATCGGCATCGGCGGTCGCGCCGGGTACTACGACGGCATCGGCGCCGCCCGTGACGTCATCCAGAACCACCTGCTCCAGCTGATGGCGCTGACCGCGATGGAGGAGCCCGCCTCCTTCCACCCCAAGGCGCTGGTGGCGGAGAAGCTCAAGGTGCTGACCTCGGTCAAGATCCCGGACGAGCTGGGCAAGCACACCGTGCGCGCCCAGTACGCGCACGGCTTCCAGGGCGGCGAGGAGGTGCCGGGCTACCTCGAGGAGGAGGGGATCAACCCCAAGTCCAAGACCGACACCTACGCCGCGATCAAGCTGGAGATCAACAACCGCCGCTGGGCGGGTGTGCCGTTCTACCTGCGCACCGGCAAGCGGCTGGGCCGCCGCGTCACCGAGATCGCGGTGGTCTTCCAGCGGGCGCCCTACCTGCCCTTCGACGCCGCGGCGACGGAGGAGCTGGGCCAGAACGCGCTGGTCATCCGCGTCCAGCCGGACGAGGGCGTGACGGTGCGCTTCGGCTCCAAGGTGCCGGGCACCTCCATGGAGGTGCGGGACGTGACGATGGACTTCGCCTACGGCGAGTCCTTCACCGAGTCCAGCCCGGAGGCCTACGAGCGCCTGATCCTGGACGTGCTGCTCGGGGACGCGAACCTGTTCCCGCGCCACCAGGAGGTCGAGGAGTCCTGGCGGATCCTGGACCCGATCGAGAAGTACTGGGACGCGCACGGCAAGCCGGCGCAGTACCAGGCCGGGACCTGGGGTCCGGCCGAGGCGGACGAGATGCTCGCACGAGACGGCAGGAGCTGGCGCCGGCCATGAAGATCGACCTCACCGACACCAACTCAAGCAAGATCAACGCGGCACTGATCGACGCCCGCCGGGCCATCGGCACGGCGACCGTCGGCATGGTGCTGACCCTCGTCATCGTCACCGACGAGGGCAGCGCCTACGACGCGCTCAAGGCCGCCTCGGACGCCTCGCGCGAGCACCCCTCGCGCATCCTGGCCGTCATCCGCCGTCCGGGGCGCTCGCCCCGGGCCCGGTCCCAGGCGCGCCTGGACGCCGAGGTGCGGGTCGGCTCCGACTCGGGCACCGGCGAGACGGTGGTGCTGCGTCTGCACGGCGAGCTGGCCGGTCAGGCCCAGTCCGTGGTGCTGCCGCTGCTGCTGCCGGACGCGCCGGTCGTCGTCTGGTGGCCGGAGAACGCCCCGGCGGACCCGGCCAAGGACCCGCTCGGCGCGCTGGCCCAGCGCCGGATCACCGACGCCGTCACGGCGGAGAACCCGGTGGACCAGCTGGCCGCGCGGGCCGCGTCCTACGCGCCCGGCGACACCGACCTGGCCTGGACCCGGATCACCCCGTGGCGCTCGATGCTGGCCGCGGCCCTGGACCAGAAGCACGTCACCGTCGACAGCGCGACGGTGGAGGGCGAGTCCTACAACCCCTCCACCGAGCTGCTGGCGCTGTGGCTGGCCGAGCGCCTGGGCATCAAGGTCGAGCGCAAGGTCAGCCAGGGCCCCGGCATCACCGCGGTGCGGATGCACACCACGGACGGGGACGTCTGCCTGGACCGTCCGGACGGCCTGCTGGCCAAGCTCTCCATGCCGGGCCAGCCGGACCGGATGGTCGCGCTCAAGCGGCGCGAGACCTCGGAGCTGATCGCCGAGGAGCTGCGCCGTCTGGACCCGGACCTCATCTACGCGTCGGCGGTGCGGTACGGGGTGGAGAACCTCCACGCCACCTCCGCCACGCGCGAGGTCGTCGACGCGCCGGAGGCTCCCGCCCCCGCCGCTCCGCCGAAGGCCGCCAAGAAGTCCACCGCTTCGGCGTCCCGGACGCAGAAGTGACGGCGCCGCAGCTGGTCGTCCACCGCGACAAGGAGCTCATGGCCCTTGCCGCGGCGGCACGGCTGATCACCCGGATCGTCGACGCGCAGTCCGCGCGCGGCTCCGCCTCGGTGGTGCTGACGGGCGGCCGGAACGGCAACGCGCTGCTCGCGGCCGTGGCCGCCTCCCCGGCCCGGGACGCGATCGACTGGTCGCGGCTGGACCTGTGGTGGGGCGACGAACGGTTCCTGCCGGAGGGCGACGCCGAGCGCAACGACACCCAGGCGCGCGCGGAGCTCCTGGACGCGGTCCCGCTGGACCCGTCCCGGGTGCACCCGATGCCGGCCTCCGGCGGCGCCTTCGGCACCGACGCGGAGGCGGCCGCGGCCGCGTACGCGGCGGAGCTGGCCAAGGCGGCCTCGCCGACGGACCGGGTGGCGGTGCCCAGCTTCGACGTGCTGCTGCTGGGCGTAGGGCCGGACACACACGTGGCCTCGCTCTTCCCGGAGCACCCGGGCGTGCGGGAGACCGAACTGACGGTGGTCGGCGTGCGCGGCGCGCCCAAGCCGCCGCCGGTCCGCGTCTCGCTCACGCTCCCGGCGATCCGCAACGCCCGCGAGGTCTGGCTGCTCGCCGCCGGCGACGACAAGGCCGACGCGGTCGCCCTGGCCCTCTCCGGCCCGGGCCCGATCCTCGCTCCGGCCTCGGGCGCGGTGGGCCGCAGCCGCACCCTGTGGCTCCTGGACCGCGCCGCTGCGGCCAAGATCCCGCCCCAGCTCTACCCGCCGGACGTCGCGTAGCCGTCCGGACCAAAGGGCCCGTCTCCGCTCACGCGGAGGCGGGCCCTTTGCGATGTGTCACGGATGTACACAGACGGTTGACGGAGTGCGAACTGCCCCGAGCCGGTCGAATCCGGAGATAATCCTTCCGCTCCTCTGTTCGACCATCGCAAGATCGGGGTGGGAATGCCACCGACCGCCGCTGTTCCGGCCGTGACGTCTCTGCCCTCACCTCGCAGGGTGAAGCTGATGCCCCTGGTGGCGCTGATCTTCTTCAGCGTCTCGGGTGGCGCCTACGGCATCGAGGGCTTGTTCTCCACCTCGGGCCCGGGGATGGGCCTGCTGCTGATCGTGGTCACACCACTGATCTACAGCATTCCGCACGCGCTGGTCTGCGCCGAGCTCGGCACCGCGATCCCCGTCGACGGCGGCTTCTACCACTGGGTCCGCCGCGGCCTCGGCGACTTCTGGGGCTTCCAGCAGGGCGTGCTGCGCTGGCTGTGCAGCTTCGTGGACATGGCCGTCTACCCCGTGCTGTTCACCAGCTACCTCCAGTCGATGGTGGCCGCGGTCGCCCCCGGGCAGCACGTGCTGTTCTCGGTGGGCAACTTCCACTTCGACCTGAACTGGTTCATCTGTCTCGCCGTCATCACCGTCTTCACCGCGGTGAACCTGATGGGCGCGGCCTGGGTGGGCGACTCCTCGGTCATCTTCGCCATCGTGTGCCTGACCCCGATGCTGCTGCTCAGCGTCGTCGGCCTGGTCCACCTGTTCACGCACGGCACCAACCCGGTCGGCCGGCTGACCTCCGCGCCGGACCAGTCGACCTGGAACGCCTTCGGCGCCGGACTCTTCCTCGCCATGTGGAACTACAGCGGCTGGGACAGCGTGTCGACCGTAGCCGGCGAGATGGAGAACCCGCGCAAGCACCTGCCGAAGGCCCTGTCCATCTCCGTGGTCCTGATCGCCGTCGGTTACCTGCTCCCCTCGCTCGCCTCCCTCGCGGTCGGCCAGGGCGGCAAGGCGGGCTGGGCGAACTGGCAGAGCGGCTCCTTCTCCGACGTCGCCAGGGCCCTGGCCGGGCCCTGGCTGCAGATCACGGTGACGGTCGGCGGCATGTTCGCCTCGGTGGCGATGTTCTCGGCGCTGCTGGCCTCCAACGCCCGGCTGCCGTTCGTCCTCGCCGAGGACGGCTACTTCCCGAAGTGGGTGGCGCGGAAGAGCGCGCGGCGGCAGGTGCCGGTCGTCTCCCTCGTCGGCTCCTCGGTGATCTACGCGCTGTTCTGCCTGAGCAGCTTCAGCAACCTGATCATCGTCGACGTCTTCCTGACCAACATCTCGCTGCTGCTCCAGGTCGCCGCGCTGATCGCGCTGCGGATCCGCGAGCCGGAGCTGGAGCGCCCCTACCGGATCCCCGGCGGCGCGCTCTCGCTCTCGCTCATCACCCTCAGCCTGACCGGCGTCTGCGCCTGGGCCGCCTGGCAGCAGTACGAGCAGAACGGCACCCAGGCCGTCACCTACTGCCTCTTCGCCGTGGGCGGCTCCACCCTGCTCTACTTCCCGCTGTCCTGGCGCCGCCGCAAGGCGGGCTCCGACACGGCGTCACGGACGCCCGTGGGCGAGCCCGAGCGTGAGCTCTCACCCGTCGAGGGATAGGTCAACGGCCCGCCCTCACCTGCTCGCCGCGCTGTTCCCGGAGCCGCACCGGCTACGCGCGGTCGAGCTCGCCCAGCGCCGCGTCGAGGCGGTCACGTTCGTCCGCGTGGGCGCGGGCGGCGAGGCGCAAGGCGTGGGCGGCGTGGGCGAGTTCGGGCGAATCGGAGAGGGTGAAGGCGTCCGTCGCGGCCTCGGCGGCGCGCTTGTCGGCGAGCGCCCGGGCGCCACGCAGGAGTTCGCACAGGCGGGCGGGGTCGTGGAGATGGCCCAGCCAGAGGTGGAAGGCCGGCGGCACGGCAGCGGCGTGGGCGAGCCACCGGCGCAGGGCGTCCTCGCCGAAGGGGGTGAGCCGGTAGCGGCGGCGCGCGCCGAGTTCGCCCGGAAGGGTGTCGACGGCCACGTGACCGGACCGCTCCAGGTGGCGCAGCTCGGCGTAGATCTCGGCCGAGGACGGGCGCCAGTAGAAGTGGGCGAGAGTCAGGTCGGCCCACTTCTTCAGCTCGCAGCCCGTCAGCTCCCGCCCGAAGGAGAGCAGCCCGAGCACAGCCCACCCGGCACCGGCGGGTAAGGCGTCAGGAGTCACCGAAGGCCTCCTACCGACCGGACCTGAGATCCCGTCGGAGAAGGCCTCCGGACCGCACCGCTCAGATCTCGCCGCGGAGCTTGGCCAGCGCCTCGGCGAGGATCGCCTCGCCGTCGGCGTCGCTGCGACGCTCACGCACGTAGGCGAGGTGGGTCTTGTAGGGCTCCGTACGCGGCGGCGCGGGCGGGTTCTCCTCGTCCTGGCCGGCCGGGAAGCCACAGCGCGGACAGTCCCAGGTGTCCGGGATCTGCGCGTCGGAGGCGAAACTCGGCTTCGTCTCGTGTCCGTTGGCGCACCAGAAGGAGATTCGGAGGCGCGGGGCGGACTCGCCGCGCTCGGCCTCACCCATAGGGCCGGCCCCGACCCTGCTGCCACGAATGGCGTTGCCACTTGCCACGGTCTGACTCCCTGCGTGATGGTGCGGTACTGCGAAAGTCGTCCCGGCGGGCACACCCCGGGCGAAGGTCGTCCTAGTGTACGGAACGCATAAGCGTCGCCCCACACCCCCGTCGGTGACGACTGTCACCCATGATAGGCGTGGAGGCGACGCTCCGTCAGAAGTCCTGACTTCACCCCGCTGAGCTGCGTGGACGTCAGCCGTTCTTGGCCTTCATCAGCAGCGAGAGCACGATGATGCAGACGAACCAGCCGACGCCCATGAAGATGGTGATCCGGTCGAGGTTGCGCTCGGCCACCGCGGAACCACCACCGGTGGAGGACATACCGCCACCGAACATGTCGGACAGGCCGCCGCCCTTGCCCTTGTGGAGCAGGACCAGGATGACCATCATCACGCTGAAGAAGATCAGCGCGATGGAGAAACCGAGGATCACAACCGGACCTATCTTTCGGGTGTGGGACGTGCTGGTGACAGGGCCCGAACGACAAGCCCGGGCCCTATCACCTTAGGCGTGCGACATCCTAAGTGGAAAGCCGCTCGAGAGACAGCCTGCTCACTGGTCGCGGAAGCGAACGATCTTGACGAACTCGTCCGTGTCCAGCGAGGCACCGCCGACCAGCGCACCGTCGACGTCGGGCTGGGCCATGATGGCGCCCACGTTCCCGGCCTTGACGGAGCCGCCGTACAGCACGCGCACCGCGTCGGCGACGTCCTGGTTGTACAGCTCGGCCAGGCGCACCCGGATCGCGCCGCAGACCTCCTGCGCGTCCTCGGGGGTCGCCACCTCGCCGGTGCCGATGGCCCAGACGGGCTCGTAGGCGACGACGATCGTGGCCACCTGCTCGGCCGGGACGTCGGCGAGCGCGCCGTCGAGCTGGGCGAGGGTGTAGGCGACCTGGTTGCCGGCCTTGCGGATGTCCAGGCCCTCGCCGACGCAGAGGATCGGCACGATGCCGTTGCGGAAGGCGGCCTTGACCTTGGCGTTGACGATCTCCTCGTTCTCGCCGTGGTACTCGCGGCGCTCCGAGTGGCCGATCGCCGCGTAGGTGCACTTCAGCTTGGCCAGCATCGGCCCGGAGATCTCACCCGTGTAGGCGCCGGAGTCGTGCGCGGAGATGTCCTGGGAGCCGTACTTGATCTTGAGCTTGTCGCCGTCGACCAGGGTCTGCACCGAGCGCAGGTCGGTGAACGGCGCCAGCGCCGCCACCTCCACCGCGTCGTAGTCCTTGTCGGTGAGGGCGAACGCCAGCTTCTGGGTGTGCGCGATGGCCTCGAGGTGGTTGAGGTTCATCTTCCAGTTGCCGGCCATGAGCGGCTTGCGAACGACGTCAGTCATGTCTGTTGGTACTCACTTCTCCAGTGCGGCGAGGCCGGGGAGGGTCTTGCCTTCGAGGTACTCCAGGCTGGCGCCGCCACCCGTGGAGATGTGGCCGAACTTCGACTCGTCGAAGCCGAGCAGGCGCACCGCGGCGGCCGAGTCGCCACCGCCGACGACGGTGAAGGCGTCGGAGTCCAGCAGGCCCTGCGCGACGGCGCGGGTGCCGTCGGCGAAGGCCGGGTGCTCGAACACGCCCATCGGGCCGTTCCAGAAGACCGTCTTGGCGTCGGCCAGCTTGGCGGCGAACAGCTCCTCGGTCTTCGGACCGACGTCCAGGCCCATCTTGCCTGCGGGCATGGCGTCCGCGCCGACGACCTCGACGTCGTCGACGGCGGCCTTGGTCTTGAGGTCGGGGAAGCTCCCCGACACCCGGGCGTCGACGGGGAGCACGAACTCCACGCCCTCGCGCTCGGCGCGGGCCAGGTACTCCTTGACCACCGGGATCTGGTCCTCCTGCAGCAGGGAGGTGCCGACCTGGTGGCCCTGGGCCGCGAGGAAGGTGAACATCATGCCGCCGCCGACCAGGATCCGGTCGGCCTTGCCGAGCAGGTTGTCGATCACGGCGAGCTTGTCGGAGACCTTGGCGCCGCCGAGCACGACGACGTACGGGCGCGCGACGTCCTCGGTCAGACGCTTGAGCACGCCCACCTCGGTGCCGATCAGCAGGCCCACGGCGTGCGGCAGACGGGCCGGCAGGTCGTAGACGGAGGCGTGCTTGCGGTGCACGGCGCCGAAGCCGTCACCGACGTAGAGGTCGGCGAGGGCGGCGAGCTGGTCGGCGAACTCGCCGCGCTCGGCGTCGTCCTTGCTGGTCTCGCCCGCGTTGAAGCGCAGGTTCTCGATCACGGCCACCTGGCCGGGCTCGAGGCCGTTCACCGCGTCGTGCGCGGCCGGGCCGACGGTGTCCTGCGCGAACGCCACCGGCTTGCCCAGCAGCTCCGCCAGCCGCTCGGCGGCCTGGAGCAGCGAGAACGCGGGGTCGGGCGCGCCCTTGGGGCGGCCCAGGTGCGAGGCGACGATCACCTTGGCGTCGGCCTCGACGAGCTTGACGATGGTCGGCAGCACGGCGCGGATGCGGCCGTCGTCGGTGATCAGGCCGTCGGACATCGGCACGTTGAGGTCGGCGCGGACGAACACGCGCTTGCCGGCGACACCCGGGCCGGCGATCAGGTCGTCGATGGTCTGCATGGTCGGACTGAGTCCCTCTTCTGCTTCGGTGAGTGGGCGGTGTAGTACACGCACACAAGGTCCGGACGATATCGTCCGGACCTTGGCTGCTTCACACTGGCTTATCCGTCTTCGCGCTGATCAGTCGCTTCTCGGGCGCTGATCAGAGCTGGTCGGCGACGGCGACGGTCAGGTCGACGAGGCGGTTGGAGTAGCCCCACTCGTTGTCGTACCAGCCGAACACCTTGACCTGGTTGCCCTGGACCATCGTCAGCGGCGCGTCGAAGATGCAGGAGAACGGCGAGTTGACGATGTCACGGGAGACGATCGGGTCCTCGTTGTAGGCGAGGATGCCCTTCAGCTGGCCCTGCGCGGCCTTCTGGTACGCGGCGTTGACCTCGTCCTTGGTGACCTCGCGCTGCAGGGTCACCACCAGGTCGGTGATCGAGCCGGTCGGCACCGGGACGCGCAGCGAGGTGCCGTCCAGCTTGCCCTTGAGCTCCGGCAGCACCAGCGCGGTGGCCTTGGCGGCACCGGTGGAGGTCGGGATGATGCTCAGCGCGGCGGCGCGGGCACGGCGCAGGTCCTTGTGCGGGAAGTCCAGCGTCACCTGGTCGTTGGTGTAGGCGTGCACCGTCGTCATGAAGCCGGTGACGATGCCGAAGGCCTCGTGCAGGACCTTGACCATCGGCGCCACGCAGTTGGTGGTGCAGGAGGCGTTGGAGATGATGCTCTGCGTCGCCACGTCGAGCTTGTCGTCGTTGACGCCCATGACGATGGTGATGTCCTCGTCGGTGGCCGGAGCCGAGATGAGGACCTTCTTCGCACCGGCCTGGAGGTGCTTCTTCGCACCGTCGGCCTTGGTGAAGATGCCGGTGGACTCGATCACGATGTCCGCGCCCAGCGCCGCCCAGGGCAGGTTGGCGGGGTCGCGCTCCGCGGTGACCTTGAAGGTCTTGCCATCGACGGTGATGGTGTCGTCCGTGTGGGTGACCTCGGCGTGGAAGGTGCCCAGGGTCGAGTCGTACTTGAGCAGGTGCGCCAACGTCTTGGTGTCGGTGAGGTCGTTGACACCGACGATCTCGATGTCGGCGCCCTGGGACGCGATCGCTCGGAAGTAGTTGCGGCCGATGCGGCCAAAACCGTTGATGCCTACCCGGATCGTCACGAACCGATCTCCTCGCTGGTACGTCGGCCTTCGCCGGCCGACGAGCTGGAAATTTTGGGATGTCCCCGACCGGTTACGACCCTACCTCCGCAAGGTGTTCTTGAGCACATCCGACCGGCCCGTGGACAGGGGACTTTTGGCACTCTCTCCAGTAGCGCTCAAGGCCTGCTGTATGGCTGGATCCAGCGCCGCCGTCAGGTGCCGGCGCAGCGTCGGGCGCAGTCTGCGGTCCACCCAGCGGTCCAGTGCGAAGGCCAGGGCCAACGAGAACGCCAGCCCCGCCACGACCGCGGGCAGCAGCCCGAGACCGGGCAGCACCTTGAGCACCATGCGGGCGACCGGGATCCCGAGGCTCTGGTGGACCAGGTAGAAGGGGTAGGTCAGGGCTCCCGCGAGGATCAGTACCCGTGAACGCACCCCCTTGAACGGGCCGGGCCCCGCCAGCGCGAGCAGCAGCAGGAAACCGGTGAGCAGCGCCGCGCTGACCGCCCAGCTCGGGCTCGCGCCGCGTCCGGCGGGGACGGCGTGCTGGGCGACCCGGTCGTGCAGCACCGTCAGCGTGTAGCACCAGGCGAAGCCGGCCAGCAGCCACAGCAGCGCGTTCGGGCCGAAGCGGTACATCAGGTACAGCGCGATGCCGGTGACGAAGAGCCCCGCGTACTGGCTGAGCAGGAACTCGTCCAGGACGGCCGAGTGCAGTTCACGCCCGATGGCCGCCAGGCCCAGCCAGAGGAAGCCGAAGGCGACGGCCCGCCGGTAGGTCAGGCCGACCAGCAGCAGCACCCCCATCAGCAGGTAGAAGCGCGCCTCCACCCACAGCGTCCAGGCGACGCCGTCGGTGGCCTGGACACCCAGCGGGCCAGGAATCATCGTCAGGTTGCCCAGGCTGGTGCGCAGGTCGGTGGGCGCGCCCGAGCGTTGGCCGGCCAGCACGGCCAGGCTGCCGACCAGCACGATCAGCACGACGACCGTCCAGTAGAGCGGGAAGAGCCGGGCGATCCGGGAGACGGCGAACTGCGCCGGGGTGCGGCCCCAGCAGCTCATGCAGATGACGAAGCCGCTGATCAGGAAGAACGCCTCGACGCCGAGCCAGCCGTACCCGCTGACGGCGTGCAGCAGCGGGAGGGCCTTCGGCAGGTCGCGTCCCTGGCCCCAGAAGTCCCGGGTCGGGGTGCCGAGGTAGTGGTAGGCGGCGACGGCCGCGGCCGCCAGCAGCCGCAGCCCGTCGACGGCGGCCAGCCGGGGCGCTGCGGGCCGGAACGGCTTGGAGCGGGTGAGTGTGGGCATGGCGAAGTACTCCTCCGGCGCGTACGCGAGGACGAGGGGGTGGGGTGGAGGTTTCGGCGTCGGCTACAGACGGTTGCGGTCGACGGCGCGGTAGCTCAGCAGCAGGGCGGTGGCGGCGAGAGCGAGCAGGATCGCGGCGGCGGTCCACTGGATCGGCCAGAGCTGACCGGCGGGGTGGTAGATCTCGAAGGTGCGCGATCCGGCCGGGCAGTCGCCGAAGGGACCGCACTGCGCGTAGGACAGCCATCGTCCGTCGGTGGTGACGACGCCGTCGGACATCAGCCAGTCGTCCGGGCGCAGGTCGTAGCCGTGCGGCGGAAAGATCGTCCGGGCGGGCCAGAGGTGGCCGCGCAGCGCGGTCAGCAGCAGCGCGACGCCGCCGTATCCCGCCACCGTGGTGCCGATCGCGGGGAGCGGGCGCCGCCACAGCGCGCCGCACAGGACGCCGAGGGCGAAGGCCAGCACCGTGCCGGCCGCGAGCACCGGGCCGAACGAGTTGAAGGGCAACGGCCCGAAACCGGACGACTCCCCCAGGACGGCCGGGCTGGCCGCCAGCAGCAGCCGGGTGCCCAGCAGCGCCGCGGCGACGCCGGTCAGCGCGGCCGCCCCGCCGAGCACCAGCAACTGGCCGCTGAGCCAGCGTCCGCGGGTGACGGCCTGGGTCCAGGCCGTACGGTACGTGCCCTGCTCGTACTCGCGGGCCAGCAGCGGCGCCCCCAGCAACGCGCCGACCAGCAGCGGGACCGCCACCAGGGCGACCTGCGCGTACTGGGCCGACTGCACGGCGCCGGTCAGCTCGAAGCCGGCTTCCTGGCAGGCGCCGGCCAGGGGGGCATCCCCGCAGCCGGAGGCGAACCAGGCGTCGTGGGCGGCGGCGAGCGAGCCGGCCGTGACCTGGGTCCACACGGCCAGCACGAGCAGGCCCAGCGCGGTGAGGCCGAGCAGCCGCCGGTGGCGGCGCAGGGCCAGCCCGGCCACGACGCACCGGCCGACGGCGGCGGGACGGTCCTCGACGCGGCAGACCCGCAGCGGCACGTGCTCCAGGGTGGGCGCGCTCATGCGATCAGCACTCCGTGCGGCGCGTCGGGGCGCATGCCGGGGGCGAGCCAGCGGCCCGTCTCCGGTGAGCGCAGATAGGCGACGACGAGCTCGTCGAGGGTCGGGCCCTCGTCGCCGTCCGTCTCCGCGGCCGGCCCCTCCCGCCGCACGCGGTCACGCCTGGCGAGGACGGCGCGCCCGTCGCGCTCGACGTAGTGGTGCGCGGCGAGGAGTTCGGGCAGGGCGCCGGCGAGCCGGACCTGACCGGCGTCGAGCAGGACGAGGTGGTCCACGACCTCGTCGAGGTCGGTGAGGACGTGCGTGGAGAGCAGCACGGTCGTGCCGTGGTCGGCGACGTCGGCCAGCAGCAGGCCGAGGACCGCGCGCCGCACCAGCGGATCGAGTTCCGCGAGGGGTTCGTCGAGCAGCATCAGGCCCGGCGCCTTGCCGCGCACCAGGGCCAGGGCGGCGAGGGTGCGCTGCCCGCCGGAGAGGTCGCCGATCCTGGCGTCGAGCGGCAGCCGGCCGAGGTCGAGCAGCTCCGTCGCCCGCTCGTGGTGCCAGCGGGTGTTCGTCCGGCGGCCGGTGACCAGCAGCTCGGTGACGGTCATCCGCCCGTACAGGCTGCGGCGCTGGTCGAGGTAGCCGACTTCGGGCAGCGCCCGGGCGCTTCCGGCGGGCCGCCCGAGCACGCTGATCCGGCCCGCGTCCGGGCCGACGAGACCGGCGGCGGCCGCGAGCAGCAGGCTCTTCCCGGCGCCGTTGGGTCCGACCAGTCCGCAGACCGCACCGCGGGGCAGGCGCAGCGAGCAGGCGTCGAGCAGGGTGCGGCGGCGGTGCCTGACGGTCAACCCCACCGCCTCCAGCGCGGGGGCGGCCCCGGGTATCACGCCTGCTCCGCAGGCTGGAACTGCTTGTCGACGGCGGCGGCCGTCAGGGCCAGCACGTCCTCCCGCTCCAGGCCGCAGCCGCGGGCCTTGGCGACCCAGGCGTCCAGCTCCCCCCGGAGCTCCTCGGTCTCCACGGCCTCTCCGCGGCCGAGCGTCCCGACGACGAAGGTGCCGAGCCCCTGCCGGGACTCGACGAGCCCGGCCCGCTGCAGCTCCTGGTAGGCGCGCAGCACGGTGTTCGGGTTCACGGCGGTAGCCGCGACGACCTCACGCGCGGTGGGCAACTTGTCCCCGGGGCGAAGCGCCCCGACCCGCAGCGCCTGCTCGGTCTGCTTGACGATCTGCTGGTAGGCGGGGATGCCACTCCCCTTGCGCACGCGGAACTCCACCGCTTGACCCCTTTCCCTAATTCATTAGGGAAAGTAGCACAAACGGAAGGGGCGCGAGGAACTGCGCGAGCAACCACCCTGTGCGGATGGCCCTGCTCGCTGAGCGACTCACCAGCTGGGTGGCTTGTCGCGCAGTTCCTCGCG